>JACKIM010000001.1:1682500-1982500 GCA_020638465.1 Geminicoccaceae bacterium | reverse complement strand
TTCGCGTGCTGCTGATCGGCCGTCCGTCCCAGGTCAAGGTCCTTGCAGCCGAGGCTCTCGCCCAGACATCGGTCAGCCATGCCGAAAGGGTCGATGTCGCCTCGCAGATGCTGAGGCACGAGCCGATGGACATCATCATCGTCAGCGCCAGCGACGAGGCATCGTTGCAGGATCTGGAGAACTGGCAGGCCAGCGATCGTCGCAGCGCTCCGCTGCCACTGGCCCTTGTCGACGAACGGCTGCTCGATGGCGAACGGCTGTTCCAATGGATGAGAGATCATCGCATTTCGGAAGTTTTCACAAATTCGATGACAATCGAGGAAATGCGCCTTCGACTGCATTTCTGGCAACAGGTTGCCATTGTCCGGCGCAAGATGTTGCGCGCCGGCACAAGTCCCCAGGATGCAGGCAAGGACGAGCATGTCCGGGGAACGGTCAGCCGCGATACCTTCCAGGCTTATCTCGAACTGTGCCGGAAACCTGCGCAGCAGGACCCGATCCCCGTGTTCGCGCTGCGTTGCGACGACCTGTGGGACATTGCCCAGGAGCATGGCTACGAGATTGCCGGTGAACTTCTGGAACGGATGGTGGCCAGCCTGCTGGATTCGCTCTCGCTGTTCGATATTGCCACCTATTGCGGCAACGGACAGCTGATCGTCATGCCTGGTGCCCGAGAAGACCGGGTGTCGCCGCTGCGGATGGCGACTGACGTGGCCGAGCGTGTCCTGGCGCGGCTGCGGGCAGACATGGAAGAGTTCAGCGCGACACGGCCGCATTTCAGCATCCAGCCGATGCTGCTGTCATCCGACGAGGATATTGCAGCCCAGCTCCACCGGCTGCTCGGCCAGACCCGGACCGCGGCCTCGCTGCCGGACATGGCTGCGCCGCAGCAGCAGCAACGGATCGAAAACCAGATGGAGCCGGACCTGGAGGCTGTCTGAGGAAAAGGCGACGGGGACAGCGGCGATCGAGGCTGCGACGGCACGGCGTTCCGTGCTATGCCCGTCGCTGTCGGAGCGGTCGCCCTGGTGCCCTGGATGCCGTCCTTGCCGGTGGGAAAGGATATCCTGTTGGCGCGGGGAGCCTTCCGCGACACCGGAATGTTTCGCGACCCGACAAACCGGCCCGCCATTGGCGGGAAGCATGATATCATGAATGAAAAGAGGCCATTTGCCGATATCGACACATCGGGGAATGTGCTGAACGCAACAAGGATGACGCTTCGCCTTGCTCAATCGCCCCGAACCGGACTTTCGCGATCCGTTTGCCGATACGGCCACTCCTTCAACCATAAATTCCGACGACTGGCCGGCGACCCTGTGGCCCGGCCGGCGGTTCCCGCTCGGGGCAACCCTTGAGCCCGATGGGGTGAATTTCTCCATATTTTCGGAAAATGCCGACCGTATCGAGCTCTGCCTGTTCGACCCGGCAAGCCGCCGTGAAATCGCCCGCTTCGACCTGCCAGAACACACCGACCAGATTTTTCACGGCTTCCTGCCGGGCGCGAAGGCGGGATTGCATTATCAGTACCGCGCACATGGTCCGTTCGATCCGCAGGCGGGACACCGCTTCGATCCGTCCTGCCCCCTGCTCGATCCCTATGCCACCCGCTGGGCCTCGGGCCTGCAATGGACCGGAATCGACGGCGAGCCCGTCGCCGATGTGCCGCTTTGTGTCATCGAGCCCCGCCCCGAACCGGTCCGTCTCGGACACCGGCCGCAGCGGCCGATGTCCGAGACGGTGATCTACGAAGCGCATGTCCGCGGCCTGACCGCCCTGCATCCCGACCTGCCGCAGGCGCTGCGCGGCACCTATGCCGGCCTCGCCGGCAAACCGGTCATCGATCACCTGCTCAGGCTCGGCATCACCGCCATCGAACTGATGCCCTGTCAGGCTTTCTTCGATGAAAGGCGTCTTGCCGAAAATGGCCTGACCAATTACTGGGGCTACAATCCCATCGGCTTCTTCGTCGTCGAACCGCGCTATGCCGCCACCGACGATCCGCGCACGGAACTGCGCGAGGCGATCGGCAAGCTTCACCAAGCCGGTATCGAGGTCATCCTCGATGTCGTCTACAACCATACCGGCGAAGGCGACGGCAACGGCCCGACGGTGGCCTTCCGCGGCGTCGACAACCATTCCTACTACAAGATCGACCGCGAGGCGGCTGACGGCTATGTCAATGTGACCGGGTGCGGCAACACCCTTGACCTGACCCATCCGCGCGTCCTCCAGCTGACCATGGATTCGCTGCGCTACTGGGTCGAGGCGATCGGCGTCGACGGGTTCCGCTTCGATCTCGCCACGGCACTGGGACGCGAAGCCAGCGGCTTCGATCCGGGTTCGGGTTTCTTCGACGCCATCGCCCAGGATCCCGTCCTCAGCCGTGTCAAACTCATCGCCGAACCATGGGACATAGGCCCGCACGGCTACCGCATGGGCGGCTTCGGGCCCGGCTGGGCGGAATGGAACGACCGCTTCCGCGATGCCACCCGCGCCTTCTGGCGCGGCGATGACGACCAGCTCGCCGAACTGGCCTCGCGGCTGCTCGGTTCGGCCGACCTGTTCGAACACCAGGGGCGCCGTCCGTGGGCCAGCATCAATTCCGTGACCAGCCATGACGGCTTCACCCTGCTCGATCTCGTCTCCTATGAAGACAGGCACAACGAAGCCAACCTGGAAGACAACCGGGATGGCCATGCGCACAACCTTTCATGGAACAACGGCATCGAGGGACCGACCGACGACCCGAAGATTGTCGCCGCCCGCCTGCGTGACCGCAAGAACATGCTGGCCACCCTGCTGCTGTCGCAGGGCACGCCGATGCTGCTCATGGGTGACGAGACCGGACGCAGCCAGGACGGCAACAACAATGCCTATTGCCAGGACAACGCCATCAGCTGGATGGACTGGCAGGATATCGATGACGACCTCTTCGGCTTCACCAGCCGCCTGATCGAATTGCGCCTGACGCATCCGGTCTTCCGCCGCCGCCGGTTCATGCACGGCGAGAACGGCAATGTCGTCTGGTGGCACCCCGAGGGTCGCGAGATGACGGCCAGCGACTGGCACGGCAGGTCGCTGGGCCTCCTGCTGGATGGCAGTATTACCGAAGAACGTGGCGAATGTGGCGACCTTCTCGAAGATGGCCGCTTTCTCCTGCTGTTCAACGCCGGCCCGTCCTGCCGATTCAGGCTTCCGGAAGGCGACTGGCGAACCACTCTCGCGAGCGCGCCCGTCGGGCTCGAAAGCCGGGCTGTCGCCGTCGAGATCCCGGCCCATACTTTCGCACTCCTCGAAGACCGTGCGGGACAGGCTCCGCCACCCATCTGAAGAAACGATCCCTCAGACGTCGAGTTCGCGCACCAGCCCCGCATTCTCCTGGATGAACTGGAAGCGGAGTTCCGGCTTGCGGCCCATCAGCTCCTCGATCAGTTGTCCGGTCGGCTTGCCTTCGACGTCCCGGATCTCGACACCGAGCAGCGAGCGGCGGGCCGGGTCCATCGTCGTCTCCTTGAGCTGCGACGGGTTCATCTCGCCGAGCCCCTTGAAGCGGCCGACCTCGATGTTCTTCTTGCCTTTGAACACCGTACGCAGCAATTCCTGTCGGTGCACATCATCCCGGGCATAGGCCACCGTGCCGCCGTGACTGAGCCGGAAGAGCGGGGGCTGAGCCAGAAACAAGTGGCCCCTTTCGATGAGTGGCCGCATTTCCCTGAAGAAGAAGGTCATCAGGAGTGCGGCGATATGCGCGCCATCGACATCGGCATCGGTCATGATGACGACCTTCTCATAGCGGAGATCATCAATCCGGCAGTGCCTTCCCACACCACAGCCCAACGCCGTCACCAGATCCTGCAGCTCCTTGTTCTGCGCCAGCTTGTCGGCGGTGGCCGACGCGACGTTGAGGATCTTGCCCCGCAACGGCAGGATCGCCTGCGTCTCGCGGTTGCGCGCCTGCTTGGCCGAACCGCCGGCACTATCGCCCTCGACGATGAAGATCTCCGTTCCGGGACGGTCGCCGATCGAACAATCCGCCAGCTTGCCCGGCAGCCTCAGCTTGCGCGTCGCCGACTGCCGCTTGACCTCCTTCGACCGCTTGCGCGCCAGCCGCTCCTCGGCACGCGCAACGGTATGGTCGAGCAGTGCCGTGCCTTCGGCGGGATGGTCGCCCAGCCACAATTCGAATCGGTCCTTGACCGCCCCCTCGACCAGCCGCGTCACCTCGTTGCTGACCAGCTTTTCCTTGGTCTGCCCCTGAAACTGCGGGGTCTTGTAGAACAGCGACAACAGCAGCGCCGATCCGCCCAGGACATCATCCGCAGTAAGCTGGCCGGCCTTTCTGTAGCCGATGCGCTCGGCATGGGCCTTGAGCGCCCGGATCACCGCTGACCGCAGGCCGGTCTCATGGGTGCCGCCCAGCGGCGTCGGCACGGTGTTGCAGTAGAGTCCCTGGTAGCCTTCCTCGTCCAGTGGCCAGGCCACGGCCCATTCCACCCGCCCCTGCCCATCGGCCAGCTCGGCCTCTCCGGCGAAGGGTTCGTCCAGCACGGTCTCGCGGCCCTCAAGCAGTCCGGCCAGGAAATCGCTCAGGCCGTTCGGGAAATGGAAGGTATCGCGCGCCGGCGTGGACCGCCCCTCCACCAGCGCCGGATCGCAGCTCCAGCGAATCTCCACACCCTTGAACAGATAGGCCTTGGAACGGGCCATGCGGTGCAGCCGCTCGGCATCGAAACGGACACGGTTGCCGAAAATCTCGGTATCGGGAATGAAGCGGATGCTGGTGCCCCGCCGGTTGGCCACCGCTCCCGCATCCTCGATCCGCCCCTGCGGCACACCGCGTGCATAGCGCTGGCGGTACAACCTGCGGTCGCGCGCCACTTCCACAACCAGTTCGCTCGCCAGCGCGTTGACCACCGACACGCCCACGCCATGCAGGCCGCCGGCCGTCTGGTAAGCCTTGTTCTGGAACTTCCCGCCGGAATGCAGCGTCGTGAGGATCACCTCCAGCGCGCTCTTGTCGGGGAACTTGGGATGCGGATCGACCGGAATGCCGCGGCCATTGTCGCGAATGGTGATGGCATCGCCGGCTTCCAGCTCGATCTCGATACGGTTGGCATGACCGGCCACCGCCTCGTCCATGCTGTTGTCGAGCAGCTCGGCCACGAGGTGATGCAGGGCATTGACGTCCGTCCCCCCGATATACATGCCGGGCCGCCGGCGCACCGGCTCCAGCCCTTCGAGGACCTCGATGTCCTCGGCCGTATAGGTCGCACTCGTCGCCGTATCCGTCAGTTCGAAAAGATCGCTCATTCAGGTCCGCTTGTCCTCGGCCGTCCTGGGTCATTGCCAGCGGCGGGCCCGCACCGTATCCATGGCGGACCAACACCTTCGCCCCGCCCACGCGGCTCTCTATTCACGGTAGTAGGCAGAAGCCATGCAGGATCCGTCACGTCAAGTGCCAAACCCCCGCAATCCCGCCGTCCGTGCGCTGGCCATGCCGGCCGACACCAATCCTGCCGGTGATATATTCGGCGGATGGATACTCGCGCAAATGGATATAGCCGGTGGCGTGCGGGCCTATGAGCGGGCGGCAGGACGGGTGGCGACCGTCGCCATCGACAGCATGACATTCCATGCCCCGGTGTTCGTCGGCGATGTCGTCAGCCTGTATGCAGACGTCCTGTCGGTCGGGAACACGTCCATGGCCATCCACATAGAAAGCTGGGCGAGGCGAGGACGCACCGGCGAGGAGGTCCTCGTCACCGAAGGCCGCTTCACCTATGTCGCCATCGACGAGAACCGCAAGCCCCGCCCTGTCCCGCCGGAGTGATACCCCGGATGGCATCCCGACATGGCCGCCCACGAGCCGGAGGTCGACCTCCTGCATGAGGCCGGGAGCGGACGTGGAATCCACGACGGAATCGCCCCCGCTCCACTTGCCTGTTCCCGGTCTGGCACACAGCGCGTGGTCGCCTATTTCGGAACGGTAACCTGCATCGACGGGCGTGCGGACATCTCCTCGAACCATCGGGCCAGCGCCGGCCTTCCCTCGCGCCAGCGCAAATCGGCATAGCGGAAGTCGAGATAGCCGAGCAGACAGGCCAGCGAGATCGTGCCGATACACAGATGGCCCATATAGCGCCCGGCATCCGGTTCGACATGATCCAGCGTGCGCGTCACCTTGGCCAGCTGGTTATCGATCCAGGGCTGCCAGCGCTTGTCCTCGGGACGGACGAAGGTCTCGTAGCGGGTGAGTACGGCGGCATCCATGGCCTCGTCGGCGAGAGCGGCCAGCCGCAGGACACGCCAGCGACGTCCGGGTTCTGCTGGAATGAGTTTCTTCCCGTCATGGAGACTGTCCAGATATTCGCAGATCACCCGACTGTCGACCAGTGACAGGCCGTCATCGGTGACAAGGCAGGGAACCTTGCTCAACGGGTTGTCCACCATGAGCTTGTCGCTGGGGGCTACCGGCGTCACCGTCACGGGTTCGAGGGCGATGCGGTCCATGAGGCCGGTCTCGCGGGCGGCCACCTCAACCTTGCGCACGAAGGGAGAAGACGGCGAATAGTAGAATTTCATGGTGTCAGTCCCATTCCGGTGCGATGTCGAGGTTGACCATGCGCCCGCCCGGCGAACGCAGCGCGCTGATGGCGGCCATTTCCGCCCCATCGAGCCCGAAGTCGAAGATGTCGATGTTCTCCTCCGCGCGGCCGGGATTGGAGGTACGCGGAATGGCGACCACGCCATCCTGCTGGACCAGCCAGCGCAGCGTTACCTGCACGGCACTCTTGCCATGCTTTTTCGCGATACCGGCGATCGTCTCGTTGTCCTGCACGACGCCCCGATTGATCGGTCGATAGGCGGTGAAGGCCATGCCGACGGCACGGGTCGCCTGCATCACCTTGTCCTGCAACAGGAAGGGATGATATTCGACCTGGTTGCACACCAGGGGCGCCGTCGAAAGCCGGACTGCCTCGGCGATGTACCTCGTCGTGAAATTGCTCACTCCGATATGCCGGGTGAGGCCGGTGGCCTTTGCCCAGTTGAGTGCCTCGATGGTCTCGGCCAGGGGCACCTCATCATTGGGCCAGTGCAGCAGCAGGAGATCGACATGGTCGACCTTCAGCAGGTCGAGCCGCTCCTTGACCGATGCACGGAAATCGTCGGCACGAAAGCAGTCCGGCCATATCTTCGTCGTGAGGAAGATCTCCGAACGTGGCACGGACGACGCGCGCAGCCCCTCCCCCACCGCCGCCTCGTTCTCGTAGCGCGCCGCCGTATCGATGTGGCGATAACCGGATTCGATGGCGCTGGCGACCATGCGGGTCGCGACCTCGCCACGCAGAGCCCACGTCCCCAATCCGATGGATGGAATTTTTGCCCCGTTGGCCTCGACAGTGATCATTACGTCTCCTCTCCCAGACTACCCTGTTCTATAAACCGGCCATCGCTCATGAAAAATGGTGAACATCAGTGAATTTCAAGGACGGCGCGCATCGACTGGCGATTGCGGAAGCGGTGGCACGCGAGGCCGGTCAGCTTGGCCTGCGCTACTATCGCCGGCGTGGCCAGCTCGACATCATCCAGAAGGGCGCGCAGGATCTGGTCAGCGAGGCCGACCGCGAGGTCGAACTGCTGATCCGCCGCCGCATCGGCGAACTGTTCCCCGAGGACGGTTTTGTCGGCGAGGAGCATGCACCCAGCGAGCCCGGTCCGGATGGCGGATACTGGGTCGTCGATCCGATCGACGGCACCTGGTGCTTTCTCAACGGCATCGCCAGCTGGTGCGTGTCGATCGCATGGTGCCGCAATGGCGTCATCGGGACCGGCGTCATATACGATCCCTGCAATGACGAATTGTTCTCCGGCCGTCGCGGCGGCGGCGCCTTCCTCAACGGCGAGCCGATCCGGGTCGCCGACGCGAAGGACTTCACCGCCGGCACCATGAGCGTCGGGTTCTCCAACCGCAGCACACCGCAGGAGATCATCCCCGTCCTTGACAGCCTGCTGAAGCAGGGCGGGATGTACCATCGCCACGGTTCCGGCGCACTCGGCCTTGCATGGACGGCGGCCGGACGGCTGATCGGCTATATCGAGCCGCACATGAACAGCTGGGACTGCCTCGCGGGTCTGCTGCTGGTCGAGGAAGCGGGCGGGTTCGCCTGCGATTTCCTTGCCAATGACGGCCTGTTCGAAGGCAACCGTGTCGCCGCCGGCCCAAGGGCGCTGCAAGGTCCCATCGACGGGCTTTTCGCCGCCTCCTGACACATTTCCCGCAACCGGATCGCAAGGATACCTTGCCGGGGTTCCTTTCCGGTCCGATGGAACGGAATATTTTCCTTTACCTGTCCGCCAGTCTCATGCCATGATCCTCCTCTCGCCCTTCATGGCCCAAGAACGGACAGGCATGATCATTCCCACCTTCGGCAAGGCTGCATACAGATTTCCACCCACCTGTATGCAGCGCCATACCGCGGTTCCGGCACCGCCCGCACCCAGAATTCAGCGCAGGCGGTCGAGAAACCATGTGGCCAGGCGTTGCCACAAGCGGTCGCCTTCGGCGGAGTCCTCGACGGTGTGGACGAGATTGGGGTTGTCGTTGACCTCGATGACGAACACACCCTGATCGTTCTGCTTGACGTCGACGCCGTGGAGGCCACGGCCGATGAGGCGTGCCGCCCGAACGCCGGCCGACACCACCTCTGCCGGGGCATCGTCGATGGCGAGCGTGCGGAAGCCTCCTTCGATCGCCCGGCGTCCCTCGCGATGGCGGACGATCTGCCAGTGCTTCTTCGCCATCCGGTACTGTGAAACGAACAGCGCCTCGCCGTCGAGCACGCCGACGCGCCAGTCGAATTCGGTATACATGAACTCCTGCGCCAGGATCAGATCGGACTCCTCCAGCATCGCCCTGGTCAGGGCCGTCAGTTCCTCGCGGTTTTCTGCCTTCTTGACACCGCGGCTGAACGAGCCGTCGGGAATCTTGAGCACAACCGGATAGCCGATGTCATTCTCGATACGGGGAATGTCCCTGAGCGAAGCAATGACCCGGGTCTGGGGAGTGCCGATGCCATGCGCCCCCAGAACCTCGGCCAGATAGACCTTGTTGGTGCATTGGCGGATCGATGCCGGATCGTCGATGACCGGCATGCCCTCCTGCTCGGCGCGCAGGGCAAAGCGATAGGTATGGTGGTCGATATTGGTGGTTTCACGGATCCACAGTGCGTCATGTTCCGCAAGCCGGGGAAGGTCTCTCCGGGTGATGGTCTCCACACCCAGCCCCATCGGCTCGGCGATGCGGGTGAAATGGCGGAAGGTCTGGGCATCGCTCGGGGGCAGCGCTTCCTTCGGATCGCACAACACAGCCAGCGAAAAGCGGGGTTCGGCCCGGGTCTTCGGGCTGCGCCAGCGGCGGTGGATGTAATGGCGCAGCGCCTGGCCAAAGGCTTCCTTCTGGTCCTCGTGCAGATCGGTGATCGCCAGCCTGCGGATACGCCGGATACGCCACCAGTCTCCCGCCTGGATCGACACCTCGATGACGGGATGGCGGAACCAGTCGAACAACTGGGCGGCGAAACGCTCGAAGCGCGGGTCGTCGACCACGCCCAGATGGATATGCAGGCGAAAGGAAACAACCGGAGGTTCGGCGAGTCGGCGAAGGGTGCGGTTGAGCGTATCCTCCAGGTCGGGCAGCGCATAGGCGTAATGGCTGCGCCGCGCCAGATCGAGAATCGTGGTGACCGAGGGCACGACCTTCTGCCCGCGCGCCTCCGCCAGCAGCGAGCAGTAATAGCCCCGGGTCTGGTAGGCATAGTCGCGGGAAAGGTTGAGGATCTTCGGTGTGAACCGGGTCTTGGCCGGACGGCTCACAAGGTAGTCCCGCGTGGTCGTCGCGTTCAGGTCGGCAACCCCTTGCGGGAGGTCATCAAGGCGATCGACGACAATCAGCCAACCATTCAACATCCGCCGACCATCACCATGCCGGCTACTCCTTCACCTGGAGAAACAAAGATGTTCACGCAAGTCTTCGAACAGGCATCTAGCCGGTTCTGGAAACTTCCGATAGAGCCAGAATTCCGATTTCGGCAATTGCAAATCCGGATTCAATCGCCCCATTCCAACCTGGAGAAAAGAGATCTAGAAGGACCAGCCCGCTCAGAGGGATGTCCTCAACTGTCAATCACACCGGAGCATTCCGGCAGGCAGGACCCGGCATCAGCTGATCCGTTTGCGGACATTTTCGCCTTCAAGGGAAATATGCCATGGCGAAATCATCAATACACGCTCCCCCTTGCCGTCCAGCGACGAGAAACGATGCGGCAGCGCTCGCGGCCATCGAGGCAGCGGCGTTCGATCCGGCCCGTTACGACGGATTGATCACCGCCCGGCAGTTCCGACACTTCGCCGATGGTGCCAATGCCGCACTGATCGTCGTCGAGCACGAGGGCCGCCCGGCCGGTTACGCCCTGGTGCTGTTCCGCAAGGGGTCGTCGGCCGGCCGTTTCTATTCGCTGGCGGTCGATCCGCGGATTCAGGGGGCCGGTCTCGGCAGCACCCTTTTCAGCGCCGCCGAACGGGCAGTCCTCGATCACGGTGCGACACGGATGCGGCTGGAGATCCGCGAGGACAATCTCACGCTCAAAAACCGTTACGAGCGCATGGGCTACCGCCTGGCAACCCGGGTACCCGGCTACTACCCCGACGGCTGCGCCGCCCTGCGTCTCGAACGAACCGTGGCGGCGCCTGCCGGATAAGATGCCGGCAACCAGCTTCAGCTGTTGAGCGCCAGCGACGTTGCCGGCACGTCGATGCGGGGGACCGATGGCGGCAGCTCGCCCGCGATGACGTCATATGCGCCAGCGGTGTCGAACAACTTCCGTAACAAGGCGATGTTGAGGCGGTGGCTGGGGCGGATCCCCACATACCTCGCCCCGATGATGCATCCGGCAAGGGCAAGGTCGCCGATCGCATCCAGCATCTTGTGGCGAACGAACTCGTCGGGGAAGCGCAGTCCCTCCTCGTTGAGCACGCCCTGCTCACCGATCACCACGGCGTTGCGCAACGATCCGCCCCGGGCAAGGCCGCGATCCCTGAGTGCCTCGACATCGTCGGCAAAGCCGAAGGTTCTCGCCGGGGCCAGTTCGTGGCGCAGGCCGTCATCGTCGAAGGCCAGGGAGAACTCCTGAATGCCGACATGCCGCGACGGGAAGTCGATACGGCAGTGGAACGAGCGTTCATGGTCCGGCACCAGCTTGCACAGCGACTGGCCGCTGCGAACCTCGACGCATTTCACGACACGGACGGTATTGCGTGGACGATCCTGCGGTACCGTACCGGCGCATTCGATGAGAAAGACGAAGGGCTGGGCCGATCCGTCCATGGCGGGAATCTCGGGTCCCGCCAGATCGACCCGGGCATTGTCGATGCCGCAGATCGCCAGGGCCGCCATGAGATGTTCGATGGTGGCGATCCGGTTGCCGGCCGCATCGACGATTGCCGTGCACAAGTCGGTTTCGGCGACCCGGCCATGGCTTGCGCGAACCGGGACGGCATTGCCGCAGTCGGTACGGCAGAAGACGATGCCGCTGCCAGCCTCGCCCGGATGAAGGGTTACCGCGACACGCGCTCCCGTGTGCAGGCCAACCCCCACACAGCCGATGGAATGCCGCAACGTCCGTTGCGCCCGGACGACATGATTATCCTGCAAAGCACCGCTCCTTGATTATCGACGGTGTGCTCTACCCGGCCCTGACGGTTTCATTCGCGCTTGATCCTGCACGATTGTGCCCAAAACCGCAAAAGAGCCTCCACCACCCGCACTCGGGCAGATGGTGGAGAGAGCAAAGGCAATTTGATTCAAAGCCTTCAGGAGGAGAAGCTGACAATCAGTTCCGTTTGTTGTCAGGCATTCTCACGCTCACGGCGCATGAACGCCGGGATATCGCCAATCTCGTCCTTGCGTGGCTTTTCGTCGGCCTCCTGGTTTTCGGAGCGGGTCTGGACCACGCGACGGGCCTGGGTCACGGGTTCGCGAACCGGTGCCGTTGCGGGACGTGAGAAGGCCAGGCCCCGGACACGATCGAAGATGCTCGGGCCCCGATCATCCTGACCTGCAGGCTGGTTGTCCCGGGAAAACGACGGTGTCTGGGCGGGAGGCGGCACGAATCCGGGTTGCCGACTCGAAACCTCGCCACCATCGCTGCGGGTGGCGGCACGCAGATTGGCTGTCGGGCTCTGCTGGCGCGACGAGGGGGCACCGGCCGTGTTCCGCATCACCGTCGGATAGGGCTGCTGCTTGTGCACCGCCTTGGGGAACCAGCCGCTGGCCTGGGCTGCCACCGGCCTTGCCTGCCCTTCGGCAGCGGCCGGCTCGTCGATGCTCTGGGCATGCCTTGCCTCGGACGCCTGACGCAGTTCGGCATTTTCAATACCGGTGGCCACGACAGAAACACGCATGCAGCCTTCCATCGATTCGTCGAAGGTCGAGCCGAAGATGATGTTGGCGTCGCCGTCGACTTCCTCGCGGATACGATTGGCGGCGGCATCGACCTCGAACAGGGTCATGTCCTTGCCACCGGTGATATTGATAAGCACACCACGGGCACCGCGCATCGACACCTCGTCGAGAAGCGGATTGGAAATGGCAGCCTCGGCAGCCTCGATGGCACGCTTCTCGCCATCGGCTTCGCCGGTGCCCATCATCGCCTTGCCCATCTCGCTCATCACGGTGCGGATGTCGGCGAAGTCGAGATTAACGATACCGGGCATGACCATGAGATCAGTGACGCCACGCACACCCATGTGCAGCACCTGATCGGCCATCTTGAACGCCTCGCCGAAGGTCGTGCGCTCGTTGGCCAGACGGAACAGATTCTGGTTGGGGATGACGATGAGGGTATCGACATATTCCTGCAACTCGGCAAGACCGCCTTCCGCCAGACGCATGCGATGAGCGCCCTCGAAATGGAAGGGCTTGGTCACCACGCCGACCGTGAGGATACCCTGCTCGCGCACCGCGCGGGCAATGACGGGCGCCGCGCCCGTGCCGGTGCCACCGCCCATGCCGGCGGTGATGAACACCATGTTGGAGCCCTGAAGCTGATCGAGAATTTCGTCCAGGGCCTCTTCGGCGGAAGCCGACCCCACCTCGGGTCGGGCACCCGCACCCAGACCGTGGGTGATGGTGTGCCCCAGCTGGATCTTGCGATCCGTCAGGCAGTTGGCGAGCGCCTGCGCGTCGGTATTGCAGGCCACGAACTCGACCCCCTCCAGATGCGAGGTGATCATGTTGTTAACCGCATTGCCACCCGCACCGCCGACACCGATCACGGTGATCTTGGGCTTGAGCTCGTGGGTCACGGGCATACTCAGGTTAATGGTCACTTCTTCTCCTCCTTCGTTGAAAGCGGACCATTCGGTTCCGCTTCATTCACCGTCAGGCAGTCGGGCAGACCAGCCAGCACGGAATCTCCTCAACCTGTAAAATTCTGTTTCCACCAGCGATTGATCTTGGCCAGCCCCTGGGCAAGGGCCGGCGTTTCGCTTGGCGGCCGCCAGTGCAATCCCTCGTCATCTCCCGAAATGAGTGCAAGTGCACCGGAAGCCGCACTGCAGCAGGGCTGATCTTCAACACCGTTTCGACCCTGCACCAGATCCGGCCTGCCCAGACGGGCGGGCAAACCGAACATCTCCTCGACCAGTTCCACGATCCCCTCGACCTGACCGCCACCGCCGGTGACGACGACGCTGCGCGGCGGCCGCTCCTCGAACAGTCCCCAGGCCTCGCGCAGCCCCTCCTGAACAAGGTTGAGGATCTCCTCGACCCGCGCACGCACGATCATGGTGAGCCGCGTCCGGGGAATTTCTCCGGTCGGCGCATCGACATGATCGCCGATCAGCGGCACATCGATGCGCATGTTGTCGTCGCAGCTGCGCCACTGCACACTGCCATAGAGCGTCTTCAACCGCTCCGCATAGCCCGCCCCTGTGTTCAGGCCATAGGCGATATCACGGCTGACGTTATCTCCGCCATAGGCGATCTGGTTCAGATAGACCAGCCGGCCACCGTGAAAATGGGCGACATTGGTCGTCCCGCCCCCCAGCTCGATGACAAGGCAGCCGCGATCGATCTCTTCCTGGGTAATGCAGGCGATACCGGCAGCGTACCCCGTCGACACCAACGCCGACGGTTCGATGTGACAGTCTTCAAGACAGGCGATGAGCCCGTCCAGGGCACTGCGATCGACCGTAGTGACGCAAGCCATCAGGCTCACCGAGTCGGCTGCCAGCCCGCATGCGTCGCGCAGCACGCGGCCGTCGTCCAGCGTCATCTCGACAGGTATCGCGTCGACCACCACCCGATCCGCACTCTCCCCTTCGCGGAAAGCATGCTGGAGCATGATATCCGCGTCATCGGCAAGAAGTTCGTGTCCGCCCAGACGACGGCTGACGCTGACCAGATGCGAGCGGGGCGCACCTCCGCTCCAGGTGACAGCGATTTCGCGAAGCTCGATACCGGCAGCCTTCTCGGCCTCCTGCAGGACTGCACCGATCGAGCGACTGGCTTCGTCGATATCGATGACATTGCCGGCACGAAATCCGGCGGCCGCCTGATAGCCGCGACCAGCCAGCTCGAAACCGCTGCCGATACGCGGATGGGCGATGTAGCAACACAGCTTGCTGGAACCGATGTCGATCAGCGCCTGCGGTCCCTGGCGGATGTTCCGGTGAACCCCGCCCAGAATGCCGCGCCAGGCCATGTCGGAAGCTCGGGTTATGGTTTCGGTCATGCCTGACGTCCCACTGCGGCCGAACCTGTCGCCTCGTCGACCAGCCGAACAACCAGCCAGTCGGGATTGCGCAAATCGACCGCCTCTATCGCACGTTCAAGCAGGGAAGTCTCACGCTCGGCCCGGGCGAGCACCCCCCATGCCTTCCCGACCTCGTGAGCCGGCAGCTTGACAGCGATACGCCCATCCAGGAACACGTTCCACCGGCGTTCATCCACCAGCTGCGCACCGCTGATGCGGCTTACCAGCGCCGGTTCGTCGAGCAGGCTGCGGAACAGCGCAGTCACCTCGGTGCGCGCCCCCTTGCCACTGACCACGGGCAAGTGAGCGAAGATCCCCACATCGCTGACAGGTATGATTTCACCATGCTCGTCAATCAAGCGCGCAACACCATTTTCATCTTCCCAGATCGCCGTCGGCCGTCGCTCGTCAAGCTCCAGATAAAGCGTGTCCGGTAACATCCGCCTCACCGAGGCCGAACGAACCCACGGCAACGATTCAAGTTGGGTTCTGACCTCGGAAATATCAACCAAAAGTATATTTTGTCCATATATGTTCGCTATTTTGTCACGGATATCCCCAGATTTTGTGCGCGCCCGGCCAATGGCCATCACTTCCTTGACTTCCAGCCCCATCGAACGGGTCCAATCTGCGGCCTTCGCAAGCACCACCGATCCCGCCTGTCCGGCAAGGTTGTTGGACACCGCCCACCAGCCGGCCAGCGTCGCGGTCGAACAGGCCAGCAACAGGGACCCGGCGACAAGGACCGGACGCCGCCAACGCGGCGGCGGAGGCGTCCGGCGGCCACGCGCCCTTGCACCACGGAGTCTTGGTCCAGTGGACGACCTGCCCTTCACGGATCGCATTGTGCCGCCTCCACAAGTCCTGCCACCAGTTCAGGAAATTCAATGCCGCAATGCAGCGCCTGCTCGGGAACGAGCGACAATGGCGTCATTCCCGGCTGAGTGTTGATCTCCAGGATGAAAAGGCCATCCTTGCCGAGCTGCGGATCGTAACGGAAGTCGGAACGGGAAACACCACGGCAGCCGAGAAGGCGGTGCGCCAACAAGGCCCAATCCATGACCTGCCGGTACACCGCCTCCTCTAGTGGTGCGGGGAGGAGGTGTTTAGCATAACCCGCAGTGTATTTTGCACAATAGTCGTAAAACCCCCTATTGGGTGAAAGTTCGGTCACAGCCAGAGCCCGATCACCCAGAACGGCACAGGTCAGCTCGCATCCGGCAATATATCTTTCAACCAGTACTTTAGATTTCGGATCCAGATCGTTGCGCCCGGTGAGGGCCGTCCGGTCATCGTCCCTGACGATGCTTACGCCGATACTCGACCCCTCCGCCGCGGGCTTGACCACATAGGGGGGGGCAAAAGGCGGGTCTTCCAGCACGGTTGCAAGGCTGCACAACCTGCCCTCGGGTGCACGGATTCCCGCACTCCGGAACAACCGGATCGCCATCGGCTTGTCCATGGCGATGGCCGAGGCCATTACACCCGAATGGGTGTAGGGGATCTGCATCAGGTCGAGCAGGCCCTGCACCCGCCCGTCCTCGCCCAGACGTCCGTGCAGGGCGTTGAATACGCAGTCGGGAGCAATTGTCTCCAGTTGTCGAGCAAGATCGCGGCCGACATCGATGCGGGTAACGCGATATCCCTTGCTCTCCAGAGCCCTTGCACATTCCTCGCCGGAAACCAGTGAAACCTCACGTTCCACACTGAGTCCGCCCATCAGGACAGCCACATGCCTGTTCATGCCACACCTCCGGTTGCGGTTGCCGGAAGCGCTTCCCCGATGCGGATGATCTCCCAATGAAGATCTACACCACTTTTATCTTTTACCCTTCGCCGGACTTCCTCGCCCAGCGCCTCGATCTCCGCTGCCGTGGCATCGCCCGTATTGATGAGGAAATTGCAGTGCACCTCGGAGACCATGGCCTGCCCGATGCGCAGGCCGCGACAGCCAGCGTCGTCGATGAGCTTCCACGCCTTGGCGCCCGGTGGATTCCTGAAGGTGCTGCCACCGGTGGCCGCCCGCAACGGCTGCGCCGCCTCGCGCTCGGCCCGGATCCCCGCCATGCGCCGGGCGATCGCCTCGCCATCCCCCGGCTCGCAGTCAAAGGCTGCGCGCAGCACAATGAACCCGGCCGGAAGCTCGCTGTGGCGATAGCCGAAGCCGAGATCGGCAGCGGTCAGGCGATGCACCCTGCCCGACGTGTCCATGCAGTCGGCAAAGCGGAAACGGTCGGCGGTTTCCCCACCGAAAGCACCGGCATTCATGCGCACGGCGCCTCCGATGGTACCCGGAATGCCGATGAAGAATTCGAGCCCGGAAAGGCCCGCCCTTTGCGCCACCTGGGCAACCCGCTGGTCGAGCGCGCCGGCACCGGCGATCACAGTCCCGCCATCCGCCTCGACCTTCGACAGCTCGCCGCCAAAGCGCAGGACAAGGCCATCGATGCCGCCATCGCGCACCAGCATATTCGAAGCGACACCCATTGGCAGGATGAGACTTTCCCCGGCTGCAACCAGTGCATCGCGCACATCCTGCTCGCTGCGTGCCTGCATCAGCCTGCGCGCGGGTCCCCCCACCCGGAACCAGGTGATCGGCTTGAGCGGCACATTGTCGCGAACGCGATCGCCCAGGACATGAAAGGCGTTGCGCTCACTCATGCCGAACGCCTTCGCCGCAATTCATCGGGCAGGCTCGCGGCCCAGTAGGTGATGCTGCCCGCTCCCATGCACAGAATGATGTCGCCGGGACCGGCCAGCCCGTCCACGAGCCCGGCAAGGTCGGCGGGATCGTCGAGTGCCATCACGTCGCGTTGTCCGTGGCGGCGCAGCCCCTCGACCAGATGAACCTGGTCCGCCCCGTCGATCGGTTCCTCGCCGGCAGCATAGACCGGAGCGACGATGGTCACATCGGCGTCGGCAAACGCGGTACAGAAGCCATCGAACAGCTCATGCAGGCGCGTGTAGCGGTGCGGTTGCATCACGGCTATCACCCGCCCCTCCGCAGACGCCCGGGCGGTCGCCAGAACGGCGCGGATTTCGACCGGGTGATGGGCGTAGTCATCGACGATCAGCGTGCCGTCGACCTCGCCGGTGACGGTGAAGCGCCGTCTGACTCCGCGCAGATTGCCGAAAGCCTGGCGGATCGCCTCATCGCCGATCCCGAGTTCGCTTGCAATCGCGATCGCGGCCAGGGCATTGGTAAGATTGTGCTCGCCGCGCAGGGTAAGCCGCAATCCCTCGATCCGGCGCACCTCATCGCTGCCACGGTCGCGAATATCGACGTCGAAGCGCGACCCCTCGATATCGAGGCTGATATGGGTCGCGCGGATGTCGGCCTGGGCGTTGAGACCATAGGTGACGATGCGCCGGTCGGTCACCCGTGCCAGCAGGGCCTGAACCTCGGGATGATCGGTGCACAGGACGGCGAAGCCGTAGAACGGCAGATGTTCGACGAAGCTGTGAAACGCGTCGCGAACTCCATCGAAACTGCCGTAATGTTCCATGTGCTCGGGATCGATGTTGGTCACCACCCCGATGGTCGCCGGAAGCCTGAGAAAGCTGCCGTCGCTCTCGTCGGCCTCGACCACCATCCACTCGCCCTGCCCCAGCCGCGCATTGGTGCCATAGGCGTTGATGATGCCGCCGTTGATGACCGTCGGATCGAGCCCCGCGGCATCGAACAGGGCGGCGACGATAGCTGTCGTGGTGGTCTTGCCGTGCGTGCCGGCAACGGCCACCGAGCGATGGAGGCGCATCAGTTCGCCCAGCATGTCCGCCCGACGCACAACCGGAATACGGCGGCGGCGGGCCTCGATGAGCTCGGGATTGCCCGAGGCGATGGCCGACGAGACCACCAGAACGTCCGCGCCCTCGACGTTTTCCGTGGCATGGCCAAGCATGACAGTCGCGCCGAGCCCCTGCAGGCGCTTCGTATTGGCGTTCTCGGCGATGTCCGATCCCTGCACCCTGTAGCCCATGTTGCACAGGATCTCGGCGATGCCACTCATACCGATGCCGCCGATGCCAACGAAATGGATGGGGCCGATGTCGAGCGGACGGATCTTCATGGCCGCCCTCCGGTGGAGATCGACACCATGGCATCGGCCAGGGTCGCAGCCGCGTCCGGGCAATCCAGCGACTCCGCCGCCCGGCTCATGGCCTCGCGCCTTTGCGCATCACCGAGGACGGCTGCCAGACTGGCCGAAAGGGCTTCCGCCGTCACCTCGTCCTGACGGTGCAGGATGGCCGCACCGGCACGTTCCAGCCGCTCCGCATTGGCCTGCTGGTGACCATCGGCGGCGTGAAGGTAGGGGATGAGGACAGACGGGCGTGACAAGGCGAGAATTTCGCTGATGGAAGAAGCTCCCGAACGACTGATGACCAACGAGGCGTCGCTCATACGCCGGACCATATCGTCAAAGAAAGAGGCAAGTTCGACCTCGAAGCCACAATCGGCATAAGCCTCCCTCACCCTTGCGATGTCTTCCGGGCGACACTGCTGGACGACCTTGAGCCGCTGGCGGATGGTATCCGGCAGGGCCAGCATCGCCGCCGGCACGATGTCGGAGAGAATGCGCGCACCCTGGCTGCCTCCGATCACCAGGACGTTCAGGCTGTCACCGGAGGTACCGGTCCTCGTTGCTGCCGAACGGACAAAACCCGGACGCACCGGATTTCCGGTGACCACGCGCCGGGCATTGCCCGACGGCAAGGCGTCGGTATCCGCGAAGGTCAGCGCGATCACCCCGGCAAAGCCGCCGATGTTCCGGTTGGCGCGACCGAACACGGCATTCTGTTCGTGAACCATTACCGGCACCGAACGGAGCCTCGCGGCGAGAGCCGCCGGCACCGAGGCATAGCCGCCGAAACAGGCGATCGCCTGCGGGCGCAGTTCGCCGATGGCCCGCAGGCTCTGGAAGAAACCCCGAGCGAGCGACAGCACGGCCCGCAGCCGATGGATCATCGTACCGCTGGGACTGGCCGCGGCGATCTCGCGATGTGGCATATCCTCGGGCAGGTAGCGCTGGCCACGACGATCGACGAGGAACGTGACACGATCGCCGCGGTTCACCAGTTCGCGCGCAAGCGCGAGAGCCGGAAAGACATGCCCGCCCGTACCGCCGGTGGCGACCATGTACATCGAACTCACGGTACACCTCCAAGACGCGCACCTCGCCGGGTGAACGCCAGCAGCATGCCAAGGCCGATGCCGAGCGCCATCATTGACGATCCACCATAGGAGATCAGTGGCAATGTCATACCTTTTGTCGGCATCAGGTTCAGGTTCACGGCCATGTTGATCAGTGCCTGAAGCCCCAGCTCCGCGGCAAGACCGAAGGCCGCCAGGCGAACGAAACGGTCATTGCTGTCCTGGGTGCGGTGCAGCGCCTTGAGCACCACCACGGCAAACACCAGCACGATCAGAAGGCAGAAGAGGATGCCGAACTCCTCGGCGGCAGTCACGAAGACAAAGTCGGAATGTGCCTCGGGCAGGGAGAATTTCACCACGCCCTCGCCCGGCCCACGGCCGAACAGTCCTCCCGAGGACAAGGCCCGCATGGCGATGCCGATCTGGTCGTACTCCGCCACCGGCCCGAAGAAGATGTCGACACGCTCCTGCACATGCGGGTGCAGGGCATAGGCGCCATAGAGCCCGACCACGCCGACGGTCACGGCGATGCCGACGAAGAGCCAGCTCAGGCCGGCGATGAACAGCTGGGCACAGAAGATCAGCGTGATCAGCGCTGCCATGCCGACGTCGGGTTGCATCAGAAGGACGCCTACCACCCCGCCGACCAGCAGTGTCGCCGGCACGAGCCCGCGAATTCCCTCGCTGCGGGCAAGCAGCCATGCACCGATCACCGTCACGCAAGGTTTGAGAAACTCGGTGGGCTGGATCTGCTGCCCGAACATGCGCAGCCAGCGGTGAGACCCCTTCACCTCGGGCGCCAGGAACAGCGTGGCGATGGTCAGAAGTCCAAACACCGCAAAGCACACGACAGCCAGACGCAGGACGCCGCGCGGCGCCATCAACGAGACCAGGAACAGGAGTCCCAGGGAAATACCCAGAGAAATCAGATGCTTGAAGATGAAATGGGTTTCGGGATATCCCAGCTTGCGGGCAACGGGCGGACTGGCGGCGAACACCATGAACAACCCCAGTATCGCCAGCACGATGATCCCGCCGAGCACGAAATGGTCGACCGTCCACCACCAGCGGCCGACAAAACTGCGATCGTGGCGGGCAAAGGGGGTCATGCCGCACCTCCGAGCGGTTGCAACCGCTCGCCGGAAGCCATCGACATGGCGATCTCGCGAAACCGGTCGCCGCGCTCCTCATAGCTCCTGAACTGGTCGTAGGAGGCGCAGGCGGGTGCGAGAAGCACGGTGGCCTCGCCGGTCCGGTCGGCCAGTGCCGCGTCATGGGCAGCACGCATTGCCTCCGCCAGTCCGGCATGGCGGGTGCATGGCACCACGCCTTCGAACGTGGCCACCATCTCGTCAGCGGCCTCGCCGATCAGGTAGAGGTGCCGCACCGGACGCATCAGTGACAAAAGCTCCGAAAATCCGCCGGGCTTGGGTTTGCCACCGGCGATCCAGTAGATATTGGGAAAGGTGCGCAGGCTGCGGGCGGCCGACGACGGATTGGTCGCCTTGCTGTCGTTGATGAAGCGCACATGGTCGATGACGGCGACCTGCTCCGCCCGGTGAGGCAGGCTGCGGAAGGTCGCCAGTCCGTTGCGGATGGTCGTCCCGTCGACGCCGAGACGCAGCAGCGCCAGGGTGGCTGCCGCAGCATTGTCGATATTGTGATCGCCGCGCAGGGACGGCAGATCCCGGAGATCCATCAACGGCCGGCTGCCGCGACGCAGATCGCCGCCAACGATGGACACCACCGCCTCGCCGCTGCGACCAAAGGTAGTGACCGCCACCCGACCGGCAAGCGATTGCGCCACCGCCCGACTCGGCTCGTCATCAATGCATATGACCGCTTCGTCACTCGTCCCCATTCGGGCAAAGACACGCGATTTTGCCCGGATGTAGCCGTCGAGATCGCCGTGACGGTCGAGGTGATCCGGCGTGAGGTTCATCCAAACGGCAATATCGGGCCGCAGGTCGTTGCAGAGATCGAGCTGGAAGGACGAAAGTTCGAGGACGACGATCGTCGGCTTGGAGCCGGGCTTCAACTCGAACACTGGCAGTCCGATATTGCCTCCGATCAGCACTCGCTTTCCGGCAACCAGTGCCAAATGGTGAATTAATGCCGTTGTTGTCGATTTGCCGTTGGTACCGGTCACCACCACCAGGGTGTGTCCGAGTTCACGCAGCGGCCGGGCGAACAGGTCGATATCGCAGGTGAGCAAAATACCGGCTTCCCGCGCGGCGGCCACCACAGGATGAGGCCGCGGGTGGGTGAGCGGCACGCCAGGACTGACGACGAGGACATCGAGCCGGGCCACGTCCTCGATCCTGCCAGGCCGCATACCTTCGGCCAGAAGAGGCTCGATCGCCTGCGGATTGTCATCGTACACGACGACGCCGATGCCGTTTCGCGCAAGGACACGGGCAACGGCAATACCGCTTCGTGCCAGACCGAGCACTCCGACCGTCTTGCCGCGCAGGGGGGCAATCGCGTGCATGATCCCGTCCATCAGCGCAGCTTCAGCGTCGAGAGGCCGATCAACGCCAGGATGGAGGCGATGATCCAGAAGCGGATGACGATGGTCGGTTCCTTCCAGCCCTTCTTCTCGAAATGGTGGTGCAAGGGCGCCATGCGGAACACGCGCTTGCCGGTAAGCTTGAACGAGGCGACCTGAACGATGACCGAAACGGCTTCGAGCACGAACAGTCCACCGATGATGGCCAGTACCAGTTCGTGTTTGGTGACCACGGCCACCGATCCCAGAGCGCCACCCATTCCAAGCGAGCCGGTATCGCCCATGAATACCATGGCTGGCGGTGCGTTGAACCAGAGAAAACCGAGCGACGCCCCGACCATGGCCCCGCAAAACACGGCAAGCTCACCGGTACCGGCGACATAGGGAATACCCAGGTAACCAGAAAAAATCACATTACCGGTAAGATAGGCGATCAGGGCAAAGCACCCGGCGGCAATCATCACCGGAACGATCGCTAACCCGTCGAGTCCGTCGGTCAGGTTGACCGCGTTTGATGCTCCCACCATGACGAAAGCCGCCATGAGTGGAAACAACACACCGAGCGGAATCAGCACCCCCTTGAAGATCGGTACAGCGAGAGCACCGGAAAGCGGCGGCTCGGTGAGCAGCATGGCCGCAGTCGCGGCGACAATGCCGATAGCAGCCTGAAACAGCAGCTTCCTGCGCCCCGAGAGCCCCTTCGACGAACGCCGGGTGAGCTTGTAGTAGTCGTCGACAAAGCCGATACCACCATACCCCAGCGTCACCAGCAGCACGATCCAGACATAGCCGTTGGCGAGGTCCGCCCACAGCAGCGTGGCGATGCCCAGCGCCAGCAGAATGAGCACACCGCCCATGGTCGGCGTACCCTTCTTGGTCAGGAGATGCGTTTCCGGCCCGTCCTCGCGGATCGGCTGCCCCTCGCGCTGCCTCGCCCGCAAGCGGCGAATCACGTAGGGACCGATGAGAAAACTGATGAACAGGGCGGTCATGACCGCCCCTCCCGTCCGGAAGGTGATGTAGCGAAAGACGTTGAAAACGCTGATTTCGGCGGCGAGCGGGAAAAGGAGGTTATAGAGCATGCCCTCTCAGACCTCCTCGTGCGCGTTCTGGACGATACCGACGCCCATGCCATGAATGGCATCGACGACACACTGCATGCCACTGCCGAGCGAACCCTTGACCAGAACGACGTCGCCGGCGCGCAGCCAGGAACCAAGGCCGGCCGCGAGCTCCCGCGATCCGGCGGCGTGGTGCCATTCCCGCTTCGTCCCCACCGCCTCGCCCAGATGTGCCATCATCGGTCCGGCGAGCAGCAGCAGGTCGACATCGGCATCGTCGAGGGCATCACCGAGCTCTGCATGCATCCGGGCACTGTGGGCACCGAGTTCGAGCATGTCACCGAGGATGGCAACCTT
This sequence comes from Geminicoccaceae bacterium, assembly GCA_020638465.1. NCBI lineage: Bacteria > Pseudomonadati > Pseudomonadota > Alphaproteobacteria > Geminicoccales > Geminicoccaceae > Geminicoccaceae bacterium. The sequence goes on along the minus strand of JACKIM010000001.1, from coordinate 1,958,605 downwards.
GCGGCCCGACTGGTTGCCGAGCACCTCGATGGCGGCCCGGGTCGACACCGGATTGGCATTGTAGCTCTCGTCCAGCAGCAGGATCTCACCGCCTCCCGCGAGTTGCACATGTTCGCGCAGGCCGCGTCCGGCAACGGCTTCGAGAACGGCCAGTTGTTCGAATACGCCATCGAGCGGCAGTTCGAGCGCATGGGCGACGGCGACGAGCCCCAGACTGTTGATGACCCAGTGATAGCCGGGAATGCCCACCTCGAAATCGATCTTGCGACTGTCCAGGCGAGCATGCACGAGGCTGCGATCTGCCCTCAGCTCGCTGTCGACCAGCCGGACGCGGGCGCCATCCGCACCGCCATAGGTGATGATGGCCGCCCTCGCCGCCCGTGCATGGTCCAGCAGCAGGTCGGAGGACGGCGCGTCATTGTTGATGACCGCCACGCCATCCGGCTCCAGCCCGTAGAATATCTCCGCCTTGGCCTCGGCGATGGCATCGAGCGAAGTGAAGAACTCCATGTGGGCCGGTGCTATGGCAGTGACCACGGCGATATCGGGCCGAACCTGGGCGGTGAGCGCACGAATCTCGCCCGGATGGTTCATGCCCATCTCGAAGATGCCGTAGCGGGCGGCGGGCGGCAGGTTGGCGAGGCTGAGCGGAACGCCCCAGTGGTTGTTGTAGCTCCGTTCGCTGGCATGGGTCGGCGCGAAATGGCTGCAGATCCGGGCGAGAGCGGTCTTGAAACCGGTCTTTCCGACACTGCCCGTGACACCGATGATCTTTGCCGCACTGCGCCTGCGAGCGAAGGCCGCCAGCCCTTCCAAAGCCCGCATGCTGTCCTCGACCAGCAAAAGCGGTGCGTCTTCGGGAACATCATCGGGACGGGCGGTGACGACGGCCGCGGTAGCTCCCCTGTCCAGAGCATTGCCGACAAACGCATGGCCGTCGCGCGCGGCCTGCAAGGCGACGAACAGATCGCCCGGACCGACGGTGCGGCTGTCGATACCGACGCGCTCGGCTTCCCAGTAGCGGCGGCTCCGGCCGGTCGTGGCCGAGGCGGCATCGACGGCGGTCCAGAGGGGTTTGCTCATCGTCCGCCCTCCGTTTCCGCAAGGACCTTGCGCAGTTCCTCGGCATCGTTGAACGGAAGCAGCGTCGTGCCGACCAGTTGGCCCGATTCGTGGCCCTTTCCGGCGACGAGCAGCACGTCTCCCCCGTTCAATCCGGCGAACGCAGCCCGGATCGCCCTTGCCCGATCACCGATTTCCTCGGTCCGGTCCTTCGGCGTTGCGGCAAGGATCTCGCTTCGGATGCGACCGGGTTCCTCGCTTCGCGGATTATCATCGGTCACGATCACGTGATCGGCCAGCCTGCCGGCAACCTCGCCCATGATCGGTCGCTTGCCGGGATCACGATCCCCACCGCAACCGAACACCACCACCAGCCGGCCATCGGTGTGCGGCCGCAGTGCCACGAGCGCCTTTTCCAGCGAATCCGGTGTATGGGAGAAATCGACGAAAGCCGGTGCACCGGACGGGTGAGTCACGACATGCTCCATCCGCCCGGGTGCCGGTCGCAGGCAGGAAAGCTGGGCCATGGCCTTGTCCAGCGGTGCGCCGCCGGCGACGGCCAGACCGAGGGCCGCCACCATGTTGGATGCCTGGAATTGCCCGACCAGCGGCGAATCGACCTCACAGGCTGTACCGTCGATCGACAACCTGACGAGTTGCCCGACCGTCCCCACCTCGATGGCGACGATGCGATAGCGCCGGGCCTTGAAGCCGTAATCGACCATCTCGATGCCGCGCCGGTCGAGAAGCGCCGCGAGATCGCCGGCCTCGGGAACGTCGGCATTGATCACCGCCAACCCGCCCGGCATCAGCAACTCGGAAAAAAGACGCTTCTTGGCCGTATAATAGGCTTCGTAGCTACCGTGGTAATCGTAATGGTCGCGACTGATATTGGTGAAGGCCGCCGCCCGGAAGTTCAACGCGTCGAGCCGGAACTGGTCCAGCCCGTGGCTTGACGCTTCGAGCGCCAGGTGGTCGATCCCTGCCCGGGCCAGGTCCGAGCAGAGCCTGTGCAGCAGCACCGGGTCGGGTGTGGTCAGCTGGGTTGCGGGCCAGCGCCCCTCGCTCTCCACGCCGAGCGTTCCCAGGCTGGCCGCTCGCATACCGACGCGATCCCAGATCTGGCGGGTGAAGCTCGCTACCGAGGTCTTGCCGTTGGTCCCCGTGACCGCCACCGTCGTCCCGGGCTGACCGGGTGTGAGACGTGCGGCCATCTGCGACAGGCGCAGGCGCGGATTGCCGTCAACAACCACCGGCACGGCGGTCGCGTAATTGCGCGCCGAATCACTGCCGAGAATCGCCGCAGCACCGGCAGCCAGCGCGTCCGGGATGAAGACATGCCCATCCACCCTGCTACCGCTGATGGCGGCATAGAGATTGCCCGGCCTCAACTTGCGGGTATCGAAGCAGATCCCGTTGATCTCGGTATCGCCCGAACCCAGCAAAAGCACACCGTCAGGGAGCAAGGCTGATAGCTTCAAAGCCGTCCTCCTCGCGATGGGTGCGCCCGTTGATGGCAGGCCCGACCTGCAGTCGCCGCTCCAGTTGCATCGCGACTTCGGGACGTGTCGGTTCCACCTTCATCAGCGGACCGACACGTTCGATGATCTCCCGCACGACAGGCGCCGCGGTCCAGCCTCCATAGCGGAAACCCAACGTCTCCTTGTTGCCCTGCGGTTCATCGAGTGTCACGAGAACAACATAGCGCGGATCCTCGACGGGAAAGGCAGCGACGAACGACGCGACCACGGCACCCTTCTTGTAGCCGCGACGGGTCGCCGATGGCTTGTCGGCGGTACCGGTCTTGCCGCCGACCAGGTAGCCCGGCACGATCGCCTGCGTGCCGCTACCGCGCTCCACCGTGAGCCACATGAGCCAGCGCAGGTCGCGTGCGGTCTGCTCGGAGACAACCCGCACACCATCGTCAACATTCGACACATCGTGAATGACATCCGATGGCATCGGCGAATCGAAATGACGGATCTTCGAACGATGGAACACACCATCGCCGACCAGAGCTGCAACGGCTTCGGCAAACTGCAGCGGAGCGACGGCAATGCCATGTCCGTAGGACACGGTGGCCGTGGTGATGTCAGGCCATTTGGCCGGGACGAGCGGCTCCCGGGTCTCCGGGAAGACCATCTGCGGACGCTCCATCAGCCCCAGCGACGTCAGGAACGGGATCTGCGCTTCGTGACCGCCCGCGGCGAATGCCATCTGTGCCGAGCCGATATTGGACGAGAACGCGAAGATCTCGGGAACGCTGAGCACACGGTACTTGCCATGATCGTCACGGATGCGGTGGCCGTTGACGACCAGAGGCTCGCTGGCGTCGAAATGCGAACGCATGGTCACCTTGCCGGTCTCGAGCGCCATGGCGGTGTTCACGATCTTGAACATCGACCCCAGCTCGAACACGCTGCCGGAACAACGGTTCAGCCGCGCATCCGCGGGCGCGCGCTCGGGATGATTCGGATCGAAATCGGGAAGGCTGGTCATCGCTATCAGTTCACGAGTCTTGACATCCAGCACCAGGGCACATCCCCCCAGTGCAGAATAATCCGTCATCGCCTTCGACAAGGCCTCATGCACCGCCAGCTGCGCACGCACATCGACCGACAGCCGGATATCCGGCTTGCCCGCCTCCGCACCGCCCACCAGCTCCTGCTGCAGGCCGAACTCGACGCCTGCCAGCCCCTGATTGTCGACGTCGACAAAGCCCAGCACATGGCTGGCCAACCGCCCCCGCGGATAGACACGCATTTCGCTGTTGATGAACGAAACGCCTGGCAGGCCCAGATCCTGCACCATTTTCTGTTCACGCGGAGAAATGTGACGCTTGATCCACGCAAACCGCCCGCCTCGCTCGAAGCGCCGCAGCAACTCGGCTTCATCGACATCGTTCAGCACGCCGGCAAGGGCATGGGCTGCACCGCGCTTGTCGATCATCCTCAGCGGATCAGACATGATCGACAAAGTGACAATGTTGCTGGCCAGCAGAAGCCCGTTACGGTCAAGAATCTCGGCACGATGCGGGTCGGGTGCATCATTGCCCATCGCTGTCGGGCGCCCGCCCGACTCGTCATCGCGCGACGCCAGATCGACGAGCCTAATGGCCAGTGAACTGAAGGCGATGACAAAGAACAGCCCGACCAGGCCGATGCGCAGGCGGATCGGATCCTTGCGCGCGGGACGAACGTCATAACCAGTCATTACTCGTCACCGTCAGCGTCGAGATTGAACGTTGCCACGGGCTTGAAGCGCAAGGCCGCTTCCCCGCCCGACGGCAGGATGATCGGGATCGGTCGACGGGCGAGTTCAAGCTGCTTCATCCGCCCGATCTGCTCGACCTGAATGATGCGTCCCACCGATGCCGGATGCATGCCGATCTGGCCGGCCAGCATGCTGAGCCGCTCGGGGCGCGTCAGGTAGGCCCAGTCGGCTTCGAGCGTCGAAATCTGCCAACGCGCCTCTTCGATATCGGCATCGAGCAAGGTGAGCTCGGAGTTCAGTCGCACGACCGAATATTTCAGATGGAAAACGCCGGCCGCGACAAGGAGCGTCAGCATGAGGAGGGACGCAATCTGGCGGGTCATCATGCGGCCGCACTCCAGTCGGGCTCCGCATCGTCCCCGGCCATGCGTTCGGCCGCACGCAGGCGCGCCGAGCGAGCCCGGGGGTTGCGCTGAACCTCGCCGGCCGAAGGCTGCGCGGCCTTGCGCTGCAGCCAGCGCAACCGCGGCACCGGCCCGTCCGCAACCGGCATGTGGCGCGAGACCGAGCGGCCATGGCCGCTTTCGGCATCGATGAAGCGCTTGACCAACCGATCCTCCGCCGAGTGAAAGGCCACCACGACAAGCCTTCCACCGGGCGCCAGAATTTCCATGGCGGCAGCCAGTGCCGTTTCGAGTTCGCCCAGTTCGTCATTGACCGCCATGCGCAGCGCCTGGAACACTTGGGTCGCCGGGTCACGCCCGGGACGGACCTTGCGCTTGACATCGGCGATGACACCGGCCAGGTCGCGCGTGGTGACGAATGGCCTCTCCACCCGGCGAGAAACAATGGCCCGCGCCACACGCCCCGCTTCCGGCTCATCACCGAACTGCCGAAAGATCCTCGCAAGCTCCTCCGGAGTACGCGTGGCCACGAGATCGGCAGCACTCTCACCCTCCGCCGCCATGCGCATGTCCAAGGGACCGTCATTCCGGAACGAGAAGCCGCGCGAAGCGTCGTCGAGCTGGAAGGACGACACACCGACATCGAGAACAATTCCATCGACACGGGAATATCCCGCGTTGACGATCATCGACGCCATCCCGGAGAAACACCCCTGCACCACGGCCAGCCGAGGCTCGCCCGCAGCCAGCTCGCGCGCGCGAGCCATGGCATCGGGATCGCGGTCGATGGCAATGACCCGGCATTCGGCTGCCCGCAAAATGGCACGCGTATAGCCACCACCGCCGAAAGTAGCGTCGAGATAGACGCCACCGTCACGCGGCGCCAGCGCGTTCACCATCTCGGCAAGCATCACGGGCTCATGCGTCATCAGGTTATCCAGAACTTACCCACAGGCAGCCTCCAAGCCGCCATTGCCAACCCGAATTCGACCACAAGTTGATTCGATTCCCGCACACTACCGCACAATACTTCGCCGCACAACATGCTTGAGAGACCCACTCCAGTTGAATCAAGGAAAAACGACGAAGTAACCGCTAAAGACCGCAAAGACAAACCGCACCACCTCGGCTTGAACATTCTTCTTTCAACCTAATGGTGTCTGACTTTTCCAAACGCGATCTCGCACTTCTCCTTTATATTTTGCCTTACTAACGCTTGACTTCTGTCCAGCGAGTCATTCTGCAAAGGAAAAAAGGATTCAACTAAGTTGCAAGGTTGCTACAACCTAGCCTCGACACCACCTGTGGTCAAGCTTTCTGAATGCAGAATTAACTCCAGAACTTACCGGCAACCTATTGTAATAGATAAATTTTATGCTAAAAAGAATATTTCTGTGGATAACTCACAAAGAACATGTGGATGAAAGGAGTACAGCTTGAAAATCCTCCAGAACTTGCCGATGCGGGGTGGCCTGTAAGCCGGGTTCTGTTCCCGGCAACAGCCGGGCGGTGACCATTCATCTGGGATGCCCGTTGCCGGACACCTCGCGCGACCTACCCGGACGACCATCCCGAAGACAGGATTGCCCATTGAAGGGCTGTCGTCCCTACTTGGTCTTGCTCCCGGTGGGGTTTGCCATGCCGGCGACGTTGCCGCCACCGCGGTGCGCTCTTACCGCACCCTTTCACCCTTGCCCACGGGATCGAAACATCCCCGGTGGGCGGTCTCCTCTCTGTGGCACTTTCCCTGGGATTGCCCCCGCCGGGCATTACCCGGCACCGTGTCTTCGCGGAGCCCGGACTTTCCTCCCCCGCGCACGGCCAGGCCGCCGCGGGAGCGGTCACCCGGCCACCTCGCATCGGGTCCCGGTCTAGGCGCTGGGATATTCGCGTTCAAGGGTCATTATGAGCCCCATCGTTTGCGCATCGAGCACGCCGTCCACCCGCGACGGACGAAATCGCCGCTGGAATGCCCGGATCACATGCCATGGCTCGGTGGCCGGCAGCTCGAAGTCGTAACCGATGCGACGGAGTGCGGCGACCGCCAGCTCCCGGTCGGGCATGCCCTCGGGAGCTCCGGCGAGGGCAACCGCCAGCCCCTGCCGTGCCAGCCGCGACCATTCGAACAGCTCGCCCGGATCGTCCTTGCGTGCCGGCGCGACATCACTGTGCCCCAGAACCAGCGCCGGACGGATCGCCCGTCGGCGCACGATGTCGGCGACCAGCCTTTCCACAGCCTGCATCTGTTGTTCGGGAAACGGCCTGTAGCCCCATTCGTGACCGGGATTGACAATCTCGATGCCGATCGAGACGTCATTGAGGCGGCGGCGACCGCCCCATCCGCTCACACCCGCATGCCAGGCCTGCCGCTCCTCGTCGACAAGTGCCAGAATGCGACCATCCTCCTCGACCAGATAGTGCGCACTAACTTCGGCCTCCGGATCGCAAAGGCGATCCAGCGCGGCCCGTCCATCCAGCATGCCGGTATAGTGAAGGATGATCATGTCAATGACCGCCCCGGGCGGACGATTGCCATGACTGGGCGACAGGTGACGTTCAGAAACGATCGAGCAGGCGGTCGTAATAATCGAGCTCCACCGGTGGCCGCTGGCGGTCGCGCGAGCGGCGGTACAGTTCCTCGAGCACCCCACGCGCCCTGCCGAGGTCATTTTCTGCCGGCAGCTTCGTGCCCTCGGGGCTGAAACCTCCATCATTGCGCGTCGAACGCCCCAACGGGTCACGACCCTGCTGCTGGGCCCGTCCCGGCTGCATGCCCTGCTGCGCCATCATCTCGCGCAACTGCTGCATCATCGCCTGACCGCCCTGCTGCATCAGGTCGACGGCCTGCCCCTGCGGCCCGATCGCCTGCCCGGCCTCTCCCCGCTGCAGGGCATCGCGAGCGCCGCGCATCTGCATTTCGGCCTGACCAAGCGACCGCGGGATATCCATACCCATTTCACCCATGCGCCGCATCAGCTCTCCCAGGGCACGCCGCAGCGCCTCCTGTTCGCCAGCCGACCGACCCGCGTCCTGCTCGCCCGGCTGGCCCTGCTGCCCCGGCCGCGTTTCGCTCTCACCAGCTTGCGGTTGGCCGTCCTGACGATTTTGCATCTGGAAGGAACGGTCGAGCAACTCCTGCTGCAATTCGATCATCCGCTGCAGGTCACCCATGGCCTGTTCGCCGGGGCCGGGCTGCATCGGCTGCAGTGCCGTCTGCATGTTTTCCATCATCCGCTGCAACTGCGACAGCAACTCCTGCGCCTGTTCCCGCGCGCCGTTGCGCATCAGTTCGCGCGCACGGTCCATCATCGACTGCAGATCCTGCGGCGTGATCATCTGCGAGGGATCGATCGGCTGAACCGGCATCCCTTCAGGCATGCGCTGCGCCTGCTCCACGGAATTGCGCATCATCTCCTGCATGTAGCGCTCCATGGCTTCCTGCAGCCGGTCCATCAACTGTTCAAGTTCGGCGCTGTCGGCACCTTCGAGCAAGGCACGCTGCAATTCCTCCTGCAGCGCGCGCAGCTCCTTTTCCGCCAGCGACAACCGCCCGTCCTCGATGAACAGGGCCAGGTCCCACAACATCGCGACAACGGACTGGACCCTTTCGCCATCGGGACCGGGCCGTGTCAGCCGGCTTGACGCGGCCAGCAGGGTCAGCGGCACCGCGACCCCAAAATCCTCCGCAGGCCCGGTTCGCGCCAGCGCGTCGAGTTTGGCTGCGGACATCGAGACATTCTCCGGCTCGCGGACGATTTCCTTGCGGATGGCGATAATCGCCCTTGCAAGAGGATGAACGAATTTCCGCTCGGGCAGGACCATCTCGATTTCACGACTTTCCCCCACCTGGTCGATTGCATCGACTGCGCGAAGACGCATCCTCACCGGCAGTCCGGCCAGAGGATGTGCACTCAGATCGACATGGACACCCGTTGCCAGCTCGCGTGGCGCTCCCGACGGTGCCAGCAATTCTCGCACCTCCATCGCATCGGGACGGTCGGCCGGCGCGAAAGCCAGTTCCAGCCTCATCAGGCCGTAATCGTCGCTGGCGTCGAAACGGATTTCGAGAGTGGCACGCTGCGATGCCACCAGTTCTTCGGCAAAGCTCACCGCCGGCGGCTCGTCCGGGACGACCTCGATGTTCCAGGAGCGCAACAGGGCGTCCTCGCCATGGCCGACATGCACCGCCAGTTCACCGCCTGCATCGAGTACGGTCCGCACCTGTGCACTGGCCGCCCCGCTGCGATCGGCTCCAAGCCACTCCACGTCGACCGGCTGGCCGGCGAGACTGATCGACGGAGTGGCTTCCTGTCGATCCGGCAGGCCGTGGACCTGCAACAGCAACTCGCTTCCGGCTGGAACCGACAGCGTATCCGAACGGGCCGTTCTCTCCTCGCCGAATGGTGCCGTTCCGGTGTAGGCCGGAGGCGTGATCCACAGACGGATGGCAACTTCCGCCGGCACGACGTTCACCCGCTCGCCCGGCACCACCGCCTGCACCAGCCTCGGCCACCATTCACCACGAGCTTCGACCAGGGAAACCAGCAGTACGAGCCCCAGAATAGCCCGCAGGGCCCAGGGATCGAGTCGTGGCATGGGCGACCGTGGCGGACCAAGGCGCAACCGTCCAGCTTGCCGCAGTGCCCGCTCCCGCTGTCGCTCCCACAGACGTCGCGTCAGGGGATCGTGTTCGCCCGTACCCAGCCTGTCCTCAAGCGAGCCCAACGGTTCGTGGGACAATTCACTGTCGCGTTCAAGACGCCTTATGGCTTCGCCCCGCGTCACCGGCCGCAGCCTGCGCAAACCGGAACCGAGCGCGCCCACGAGGACCAGACCGAATATCCCGAGCCCGATCCAGTGAACCCATACAGGAACATGTCCCCAGAAATCGACGAACGCCAGAATGGCAAAAAGGACCAGAACGACAACGGCAGGGAAGACAGCCGGCCACAGTCGCTCGACGGTCTCGAACAGGCGCGCTCCGAAGAGACGCAGGCCCAGCCTGCGCACCCCTGCCCCCACCGACCGGCTCACCACCGTACTGCCTGCAGGACCGGCCCGGTCAGCCTCTCATGCCGTGGCGATACCTCGATCCTCTTCGAGCCAGCCGGGAATGCTTTCATCAGCGAACTGCTCCTCAGCATGTCGATGGGGCTTGACCAGGGCCCACCGCTCACCGTCGACCAGAACTTCTGCCGGGCTCGGCCGACTGTTGTAGTCGGACGCCATGACAGCACCATAGGCGCCGGCAGAGCGGAAAGCAACGAGATCGCCCGAATCGAGCGGCGGCAGCAGCCGCCCCCGCCCGAAAACATCGCTACTCTCGCATATCGGCCCCACCACATCCATCGGCAGGCGGTTGTCTCCATGTTCAACAACAGGCACGATCTCGTGATAGGCATCATACATGGCGGGTCGGATCAGCGTGTTCATGCCGGCGTCGAGAATGAGAAACTGCCTGTCGGACGTTACTTTCCGGTAAATGACCCGGCTGACCAGCACACCGGCCTCGGCGACCAGCGCCCGGCCGGGCTCGAACATCAGGCGGCAATCGAGCCCCCTGGTCAGCCGCCGGACCAGTCCGGCATAGGCCTCCGCATCGAGTGGCCGTTCGTCACGATAGGTGACTCCGAAACCACCGCCCAGATCCAGGGTCGACAGTGGATGCCCCGCCGCCCGCATCTGCACGAACAGATCGATGCTGCGCGCATAGGCCGCCTCGAACGGATCGACACTGGTGATCTGCGAGCCGATATGCAGATGCAGCCCGACCGCCCGGAGATTGCCAAGATCCCCGATGAGATCGAGCACCGCCGGCACCTCGTCATGCACGATCCCGAACTTGTCCTGCCGCCTGCCGGTGCTGATCTTCTCGTGGGTTCCCGCCGCGATGTCCGGGTTGACGCGAAGCGCCACGGGTGCGGTGACGCCGAGGCTCGCTGCGATTGCCGAGATGCGCCTGAGCTCGGGCACCGATTCGGCATTGAGTTGCAGGATCTCGTGTTGCAGCGCGAAGCGAATCTCGTCATCCGTCTTGGCGACACCGGCGAAGACGATCTTTTCGGGCTCCACCCCGGCAGCCAGCGCCCGCCTGATCTCGCCCATGGAAACCGTGTCCGCGCCCGCCCCGGCCCGTGCCAGCGTACGGATCACGGCCAGATTGCTGTTGGCCTTGAGCGCGTAGCAGAAGAGCGCATCCAGCCGGGAGAAAGCCTGCTGGAACTCCCGAAGTCGCCCCTGCATCCATGCCTTCGAATAGACATAGAGCGGCGTGCCAACACGGTCGGCCAGTTCCGTGAGACTGACACCCTCACAGTGGAGTGTGCCATCCACATGACGAAAGGCTGCGGTCATGAGGTCATTTTCCTTGTATTCCGGGTCCGGTTCCTAGGAGCCGTTATCCGTGTTCCCTTCGGGCTTCCGTTCGACCGGCGACCCCGGTTGAGCATCGGGTGCGGGCCCGTCGTCCGTTGCAGACTTCGGGAGCCTGAGATCGCCCTTGCGACCGCAGCCGGCGAGCAGCAGGACACCAGCGGCAAACATGGCCAGTTCGCGACGCCTCACAGCTCCGCCCTCCAGCGTGCGATCTGCTCGCGTACGCGCTCCGGCGCCGTGCCGCCGAAACTCGTGCGGCTGGCCACTGAGCGATGCACGCCCAGCACCTCGAACACCCCGTCGTCGATACGATCGTCGATGGCCTGCAGGTCGTCGAGGGACAAGCCCTCGAGACCACACCCTTTCTCCTCGGCGCGCTTGACGGCCCGGGCCGCGAGGGAATGGGCGTCGCGGAACGGTGCGCCCTTCGCCCGAACAAGCCAGTCGGCCAGATCGGTGGCGGTCGTGAAGCCGACACCGGCCGCCGCTTCCATGCGCTTGCCGAACACCTGCATGCCACCGATCATTTCTGCTGCCGCCGCAAGGCACAATTCGACGGTGTCGACCGCGTCGAACAGCCCTTCCTTGTCCTCCTGCATGTCCTTGCTGTAGGTCAGCGGCAATCCCTTGAGCATCACCAGCAGCGCCTGCAGATGTCCGATCACCCGACCGCTCTTGCCGCGCAGCAGTTCGGCAGCGTCCGGATTGCGCTTCTGCGGCATGATCGAACTGCCCGAGGTGAACTCCTCGCCCATCCGCACGAAGCCGAACTGCGGCGTCGACCACAGCACGAGTTCTTCAGCCAGCCGCGAAAGGTGCACCGCAAGGATGCTCGCCGCCGCGAGATATTCGAGCGCGAAATCGCGATCGGAAACCGCATCGAGTGAATTGGCCGCCGGCATGTCGAAACCGAGATCGCTGGCGGTCATCTCGCGATCGACGGGGAAACTGGTTCCGGCCAGTGCCGCCGCCCCCAGGGGAGAAACATTCATCCGCCTGCGGCCATCGGCGAAGCGGGAGCGGTCGCGCGCCAGCATCTCGACATAGGCCAGCAGATGATGGCCGAACGTCACCGGCTGGGCTGCCTGAAGATGGGTGAAGCCCGGCATGACCTGACCGGAATGAGCGTCAGCCTTGTCCACCAGCGCGCGCATGAGCTCCTCGATGAGGACCTCCGCACGGTCATAGGCATCCCGGGTCCACAGCTTGAAGTCGGTGGCCACCTGGTCATTGCGCGAGCGGCCGGTATGCAGCCGACGGCCCGGCTCCCCAACCAGTTCGGTCAGCCGGGCCTCGACATTGAGGTGAATATCCTCCAGTTCGGTCCTGAAGACGAATTCACCGCGCTCGATCTCGCCCAATATCGTGTCGAGGCCGCCGATGATCGCATCGCGATCGGCATCCGAGATGATGCCGCAGCGGGCCAGCATGCGGGCATGTGCCTTCGAACCCGCGACATCGTGAGCGTAGAGCCGCTTGTCGAAGCCGATGGATGCGTTAATCTGTTCCATCAGCGGGGCCGGACCGGTGGAGAAATGTCCACCCCAGAGATCGCGTCCGCTGCCTGTCTTGCTCGTCATTGCCCGAGGTCGCTCCCGATGCCTGTCACCGTTTCCTCGCCCCTGCCGATCCTCGTCGCGCTGGTCGTATCCTTCATGGTCCTCGTTCGGACGGGACCCGCGGCCGCCCTCGAATTCGAGACACCGCAGGCACTTCCGGATGTGCCCCTGCTGACCATGGAGGGCGACGAAGCACGGCTCGAAGCCCATGCGGGCGAGCTTGTCGTAGTGAACTTCTGGGCCACATGGTGCGCTCCCTGCAAGCGCGAAATGCCCTCGCTCGCTCGCCTCCAGGCCGAATTCGACCCGAAGGCACTCAAGGTTGTGACGATCGCCGTCGACCGCTCGGCACCGGAAAAGATCAGGACCTTCATGGATGAGGCGCAGGCTGCCGACCTGCCCGTCTATCGCGACCCGAAGATGGCGACCATGAAGGGCTTCGCATTGAAGGGCCTGCCCACCACGCTCGTCGTCGACGATGAAGGCCGGATCATCGCCCGGCACGATGGCTATGCGGAATGGGATGATCCCGACATCGTCAAGGCATTGCGAAGCCATCTGCCATCCGGTAGCTGACAGCCGTATCTGTCAACGCGACTGCTGCCGCCAACGCAGACATCGACATATCGGGAAATTGCCGAATCCGAACGCGGTCGCGGCAGGACTCGACCCGGTGGAGTTCGACCCAGCGGGGTTCCATCCATTCGCCAGGACTCATGCTGCCCAACCGCAGATAGCCGGGATTTGCTAACTAAATAGCTTTTTATTATGCGCCTGCATGAAGAGCAGCGCGGAGAGGTAGGCCATGCGCGGGCATTTGGTGGTGCATCGTGTTTTGCGGCGGAATCGGGCGAGATGATGACGGACGTTGGCGTTGAGGCTTTCGAGCCGTTGCGTGTGCATCTTGCCGGTGAAATGGGCGCCTTTCGGCAGCACGGCCGCGTAGGCGGCGAGATCGTCGGTGAAGGTGATGCGCCCCTGGGCTTGGGGAAACGATTGGCTCAGTTCCCGTTAGCTGTTGTTCGTGTTATGTTCTCTATGGATTTGGGAGAACCGACTGATGCGCAACGAGGAATTCGAACTGTTTCTTTCGATGGTTGCTCGCCTTGACGTTGAGCAGAAACAACGGCTCGAAGCGGCGCTTGCCGGTGGCGGGGACGAGGCGGTGGTGATCGGGCTTCTGGAAGCTCGCCTTCGCCCGGAACCGGCCTGCCCGCATTGCCGGGCGGAAGGTTCGAAGCCGTGGGGCAGGAGTCACGGGTTGCGGCGTTTTCGGTGTGCGACCTGCGGCCGGACGTTCAACGCGCTGACCGGCACACCGCTGGCGCGCCTGCGCAGGAAGGCGCAATGGTTGAGCTTCACCGCCTGTCTTTCCCGAAGTGACACTGTTCGCAAGGCAGCGAAGATCTGCCGGGTGGTGGTGGCGACGAGCTTTCGCTGGCGGCATCGCTTTCTTCGGGCGGGAGTGGCCGATGCCGAGGCGCTTTCGGGTATCGTCGAAGCCGACGAGACCTTCTTCCGGCGTTCGTTCAAGGGGTCGCGGTGCTGGCGAAAGCAGGCTGACCCGCCGCCGCGACCGCCCAAAAGACGCGCCACACCGGCCCGCAAGCGCGGCTTGAGCGACGAGCAGGTACCTGTGCTGGTCACCCGGGATCGCACCGGATCGACACGCGCGGCAGTTCTGGCCGACCGCAGTGCCGATGCCATCGATGTCGCCATCGGCGCCAGCCTGCCCGCCGACGGCGTCCTTTGCACCGACAGCCACGCGGCCTTCCGCCTGGTTGCCGATCGTCACGCCATTCATCACGAGCCCGTCAACAGCCGCCTCAAGAGCTGGATCGCCGCCTTCAACGGCGTCGCCACACGCTACCTGCCCAACTATCTCGCCTGGCACCATGTTCTCGACAAAAAGCCAGATGTTCCGGACCATCGTGAATGGCTGCGGTTGACCATCAACAGCTAACACGAACTGGCCTTCATTTCTACGTCGGCTGATCCGGGAAAGGAACGGAACGACGACCGCCACGACACCCGGTGGTAGCGGTCGTTTCCGGGGGGGTGTTCAGGCGATCCATTCGCTGACGGGAGCGGCGGCTTCGTTGAGCGGCTGGCTTATGATGTCGACAAGGGTCGGCCCGCCATGGTCGATGGCCTCGCGCAGAACACCCTCCAGTTTGTCGGGATCCTCGACGCGCCAGGACTTCACCCCGTAGGCGGAAGCCACGGCCGCGTGATCGGTCCGGTCGAAATCGACCGAGAAATAGCGCTCGCCGAAGCCTGCCCGCTGGCCGGCCTTGATCCAGCCATAGACCGAGTTGGAGAAGGTGATGAAGGTGATGGGCAGGCGATGGCGCACGACGGTTTCCAGTTCGCCGCAGGTGAAACCGAAACTGCCATCGCCCATGAGCGCGACGACCTTGCTGCCCGGCCGACCGACCGCTGCGCCAACGGACGCCGACAAGGCGTAGCCGAGAGCACCGTGGGCGCGGTTGGAGAACAGGGTCCGGCCGGTCCGGCGCAGTTCGTAGAAGGCCGAGACGTAGGGGCATGGCGTTCCGGGATCGGCGACGATGACCGCATCATCATCCAGCACCCGGCGCAGGGTGGCAATCGTGCGCTCGGGGCGGATCGGCGTTGCCCGGTTCTCGGCGATGGCACGAAAGGCCGACCACTTCTTCTCCTTCGCCGCCGCGACGACAGCTTGCGCATCGCCACTGCGCTCCCCGTCACCGCGGGTATCGAGCCGACGGTTCAATGCACCAAGCACCAGCCGCGCATCGCCGACGATCCCCACTTCGGTACGATAGGAAGCACCGATCACCTCGGGGTCGCTGTCGACATGCAGGATCCGCGTCGATTTTGCCGGCACGCGCCAGCGCTCGGTGGTGACCGATCCGGCGCGGCAGCCGATGAACAGCACCAGATCGGCCCGCTCGACGACCTCGCGCGTCGCCGGGACACCGCCGTTGGAACCGACTACTCCAAGGCAAAGCGGGTGGGTTTCGGCAAGGCTGCCCTGCCCGGAGATCGTCGTGGCCACCACGATCTGCAACCTTTCAGCGAAGGTCTCCAGTTCGCACTCGCCACCGGCAAGCACCACACCGCCGCCGCAGATGATCACCGGGAAGGAAGCACTCGCCAGCACGTCGAGCAGCGCATCCAGCCTGCCCTCGTCGGGACCGGCCGGATAGGCGGGCCAGGTGGCGTGCGCCGGATCGGCCCAGATCTGCCCGGGATCGACCGCACCGCGCTGGACATCGATGGGGAAACCCAGGTGCGCCGAGCCGGGCCTGCCGGTGGTCATCTTGCGAAACGCCGTCCTCACCGCATCGGGGACCATCTCCGAGCGCGGAATGGTGAGGTTCCACTTGGTCAAAGGTCGCATCAACCCTTCCTGGTCGAGTTCGGTAAGCGGATAGTGCCCCCGCGAGGTGACCGACACGTCAGAGGTGATGGCCAGTACCGGCACCGACGACTCGTTCGCCTCGACGAGGCCGGGCAGGATGTAGGTCGCCCCGCCGCCCGAAGGACCCTCGCAGACGCCGACCCTGCCGGTAACCCTTGAGTAACCGTCGGCCATGTAGGATGCGGACCGTTCATCGCGCGTGAGAACATGCTCGATCCCGTGGTCGAGCCGATAGAGGGCGTCATAGAATGGCAGGCTCGTATCGCCGCACAATCCGAAGACATGGCGCACACCGTGCTCCTGGAGCATGCGCACCATGGCCTCGGCGCCGTTCATCTCGTTGGTCCTGCCGTCGTGACTCATGAAGCCCTCCATCCCGTTTCCTGCCGCATCCGGGTCTGCGGTATCGAACCGGCCCGGCACGCGGCCGGAACGAAACCCGGGGGCGAGCCCACCGAAGACTGCCTCGCGTTACACCAGGGGACAAGACATGGATGAGCCCGATCCCGGACATGTCCACCGAATCCACGACGAGATCAAGTCCATGGCGATCGCGTTCGAACTCCGTCCGGGCGAGCGGATCAACGAAAGCGCGCTCGCCAGGAGGTTGAACGCCAGCCGCACGCCGGTGCGCGAAGTCCTAAACCGGCTGGTCGGCGAGGGGCTGGTGCGAGCCATTGCCGGCAAGGGCTTCTTCGGTCGCGACCTCGATGCCGGCGAAATCCGCCAGCTCTACGAGGCACGGGCCGCCATCGAACGCGAGACGGCACGCCTCGCCGCCCTGCGCCGCACCGACGACGAAGCGCAGGCCCTCGCGTCCTCGATATCCGATCATCCGGACGTCGACGGGGACGAGACCTTCCATGAAAACATCGCGCGGATGGCGCGCAATCCCGCACTCGCCGCAATGCTCGACGACATCCGGGCACAAATCCGCTGTGTACGTGCAACGGACCTCGCCAGCGATGCGCGATCCTGTGCCGCCGGTCACCGGGCCATCGCCGAAGCCATCGCCGAGGGCAAGGCATGGAAAGCCATGCTGGCCATGGATGAACATATCGGGCAATCGCATGACCGCGTCGATTCGCTCGTCGCGGAGACTCTCCACAGGCTGGCCGATCATGCCGACGAACCGGCCATCACGTGACGCTGCCCCTTCCCGCTGGTCCACGGACAGTCATCAACCCCTCGTTAACCCGTTGCTCCTATCATGGCTCACCCGGTGTCAAAATGAACGGTCAATATCATGTCCCACTTCCTCGTCACCGACGAGCACCCCAATGGACACAAGCTGGAGACCCTGCTGGAACTGCTGCGGCGCGACCTGATCCATCGCATGCAGGCCATCGCCGATGACAGCAGGCCCGAGGCCAGGCATGTGCTGGACAATGACATCCGGATCCTCGATCATTTGACCCGGTGCATCGAACTCGCCCAGGACAGTACCCGAACGCTGAAAAAGTCCTTCGGCCCCTCGCATCAGGGGTCCCATCGCATCGGCAGCTGAACACGCTGGCAGAACAGGGCGGCAACCCAACCCGGGCATGCAATCCCGGGCATGCAGGCCGCACGTCGACGGGGCGTTCCGGGGGCCGATACCGGGCTGAAGGCTGGCCAGACGCCGCAAATCGCCCTAGATCATCGTCGTGCCCAAGATGATCGTCTCCATCCTTTGTCTCTTTCTGCTGGCCGCATGCGGCAGCAAGCGCGCAGTCCATTCGGGACTCCGCCAGGAACCGCCATTGCCAGCGACATGCGAGGCGGGCATGCAGGCGCATACGCTCGACTACCAGCCTGCGAAGCTGGGGAATGATGCGCACTGCAAGGTCGACCAACCTGTACGCTTCAGCCGCAGCCAGATCCTGCGCATGTCGCCGGCACTCACGACGTCCTGCGCCCTGGCCCTTGCGTGGCTCGACTTCGAGCCCACCATCGAGGCTCTGGCCCTCCGCCATCTGGATTCCCGCGTGACGGTTGTCCAGCACTACGGTTCCTACAACTGTCGGCCCATGAGCGGAAATCGCAGGCGCATGAGTCTGCATGCCAGCGCCCGTGCCATCGACATCGCGGGTTTCGTCCTTGCCGATGGCCGTGAAATCTCGGTGAAACGCGACTGGAACGCTGGTGCGGCCGGCCGCTTTCTCCATGCCTTCGCCAACGCTGCCTGCGAGCGATTCGGCGTCGTCTTGACCCCTTCCCATGATCGGGACCATCATGATCATGTTCATATCGACATCGGTCCATGGAGGCTGTGCGGAACGTGAAACGCCCCTTTCGCATCGGTTGCGGCGCCGGCTTCTCCTCCGACCGCCTCGAACCGGCTGCAGACCTTGTCGCTCGTGGCCGGCTGGATGCCATCGTGCTCGAATGTCTCGCCGAGCGTACCCTGGCCTCCGGTCACCGCAATCGGATGCGCGATCCGTCGAAGGGCTGCAATCCCTGGCTTGAACGACGAATGCGGACGCTTCTGCCGCTCTGCCACCGGCATGGCACCCGCCTGATCACCAACATGGGCGCCGCCAATCCTGCAGCCGCAGTCGAACGCACCCTCACCCTTGCCCGCGAACTCGGCCTCAAGGGCATGCGCATCGCCTGTATCACTGGCGACGATATCACCCGGCACTTTCCGGCCGATACGCAACCCGGGGAAGGCAGCCAGACCGGGACAATGGCAGTGCGCTACATCTGCGCAAACGCCTATCTCGGCATCGATGCGCTCATCCCGGCACTGATGGCAGAAGCCGATGTCGTCATCTCGGGCAGGGTTGCCGACCCGTCGCTTTTCCTGGCGGGGATCGTACACCATTTCGACTGGGCGCCGGATGACTGGCAAAGGCTCGGGGCGGGAACACTTGCCGGTCATCTGCTCGAATGCGGCATGCAGGTGACGGGCGGCTATTTCGCCGATCCCGGCTACAAGGACGTGCCCGACCTCGCGCATTGCGGTTTTCCGCTGGCTGAAATCGACGAGGATGGAACATTCACCATCACCAAGCTCGATGGTACCGGAGGCATGGTCACCCTTGCGACCGTCAAGGAGCAACTTCTCTATGAAGTGCATGATCCGGCTTGCTATCTCACGCCGGATGTCACCGCAGACTTCAGCCAGGCCAGGCTGGAGCAAACGGGTCGGGACAGGGTGCGCGTGGAAGGAGCGACGGGCCGGCCGCGGCCGGAACGGCTGAAGGTCACGCTTGGTTTCGACGGCGGCTTTGTTGCCGAAGCAGGTATTTCCTACGCTGGCGGCAATGCCGCCGCACGCGGCGAACTGGCCCGCTCGATCCTGCGCGAACGCCTGTCTTCGCTGAATGGCGAACTGCGCCTCGATCTGATCGGTGTCGATTCGCTGCACGGCACGGCAAGCTCCGCAATCGTCCGCAACGATCCGCCCGCGCGGGATGTGCGCCTGCGCGCGGCCATGCGCACCGCCGACAGGGAAACGGCCGACACCGTGCTATGGGAGGTCGAAGCGCTCCTGTGCTGCGGACCGGCCGGAGGTGGAGGCTTTCGAGGCACGGTCACGCCTTCGGTGACCACGCGAAGCGCCAGTATCGATCGGGATCTCGTTCGTCCGGAATGCATCATGGTGACAGCATGACCAGGATCGGCGAGATCGCGCATGCGCGGGCGGGCGACAAGGGCAATACGTCCAATGTCTGTATCTGGGTTAATGATCCGTTGCATTATCCTGCGCTTTGCAAGGCAATGACAGTCGAACGCCTGAAAACGGAGTTTCCCGAATTACTGCTCGGCGATATTGTAATCCACCTCCTTCCCGGTCTTCATGGCATCAACATTGTCATGCATGAAGCGCTTGAGGGAGGTGTCAATCGTTCCCTCAACCTTGATGGACACGGGAAGAGCTGGAGTTTTCTCCTGCTCGACCTCGATATCGATCTGCGGGATTGACCGCCTGGCCGCGATCGGCGGCAGCATTTTTCCAATCGCACCAGGACCCGTGTTGCGAAACGCCTCAAAAAGAAGGACATCCATAAATGTCGATGAAACGACTTGCCCTCTTGGCACCACTTCTGCTGGCTGCCTGCGCCGGCGGTGAAAGTGTCACAACCAGCACCGTGCAAGCCGACGCCCTGCCATTTTCCGTCGAACCTTCATCCGGATCGGTCGACATGCTCACCAGCAAGAGGATCTATGACCGTAGGAGAGGTACGGAAACCTTTGTAGCATTCGTCAATGATCGCGAGAACAAGGGGAATCTGCTGGTCTACCATGTCAATACCGGACCCGGCGTGCTGATGAACCTGACCAGCGCCAAGGGGCAGGTCGACAGGGCGATGCCGACCGAAGTCGGGCACCTTCAAAGAGAATCTTCCGACTGGCAGGTCGCCGGATACAGGACCGAGGGCTGGATCTACGCTCCCAATGACAAGGGAGTGAGCTGTGCACGCTTCATCACCCCCCTGGAACGCGCTTCGGGATACGACAACGCGATCGTGGCAGGTTTCGATTCCGCCCTGTTCGGCCAGTTCTGCTTGCCCGGCGGAACACTCGACGATTCCGCCGTGCAAAAGGCCCTGGGTACGATCCACCTGCGTCCGTGACAGCGCAGCGGTCTCCGCGACATGGGCCGGCGCCCCTCGTTCAACGACAATCGACGGGCGGTGCCACGGGCGGGTATCGCCACCTGCCTCGGTTTTCACATTCACGGTACGGGCCTTGCCTTGAGCGGTGCCCGTCGTCTATGCGGACATCCGACCTGTCATTGTTGATGCGAGAAAAGCCATGATGCCTCCCGCCCTGCTGATACCCGAACTCGTGAAACTCGCCGAGGAAGCCGGCAAGGTGGTGATGAGCTATTATTCGGGCGAGATCGCGGTCGAGATGAAGAACGACCGTTCGCCGGTGACAGCCGCCGACGGCGCTGCCGAAAAGGTGATCCTCGCGCGCCTGCGGGAACTCACCCCGAATATTCCCATTGTCGCGGAGGAAAGTGCATCCGCCGGCGATCTTCCCGACGTGTCGGGCAAAGAATTCTGGCTGGTCGATCCGGTCGACGGCACCAAGGAGTTCATCTCGAAGAACGGCGAATTCACCATCAACATCGCGCTCGTTTCCGCCAACCAGCCGATTCTGGGTGTGGTTTACGCACCAGCTGTCGAAAGCATGTGGTGGGGGGCGGCGGGCCATGGCGCCACCAAGCGGGACAAGGATGGCGTGCGCGCCATCACCGTGCGCGAACGGCCCTCCTCGGGCGCGGTCGCGGTCGCAAGCCGCTCGCACCGGGACCAGGCAACCAATGACTGGCTGGAGAAGAACCGCATCGGGGAAACGGTAGCAGCCGGCAGTTCCCTCAAGTTCTGTCTCGTTGCGGAGGCTCGCGCCGATGTCTATCCGCGCTTCGGTCCGACCATGGAGTGGGATGTCGGCGCCGGTCACGCGGTCCTGTCCGCCGCCGGTGGACGAATGACCGATCTTGACGGCAGGCCCTTCCATTACGCGAAGCCCGACTTTCGCAACACGGGTTTCATTGCCTACGGTCGATGATCCTGAAGCGCGCAGAGGCAGCCGTCCGTCACGTCCTCCGGCAGCTCCCCGCCGAAACGGCACATGATCTTGCGCTGAGGGTACTGGCATTCGCACCGGATCTGTCGGCCGTCGCGCCGGATCGCCTGAGAACGCAGTTGTGCGGCCTCGATCTCGCCCACCCCGTCGGCCTTGCTGCCGGGTTCGACAAGAACGCACGCATTGTCGACGGTTTGCTGTGTGCGGGCTTCGCCTTTGTCGAGACCGGCACCGTGACGCCGCGACCCCAGCCAGGGAACCCGAAGCCGAGGCTGTTCCGACTCGACGAGGACGGCGCGATCATCAACCGCATGGGGTTCAACAACGATGGGCTGGAGCGCTACTGCGAAAGGCTCTCAGGCTTCCGCTCCCGCACCCGGGAGCCCCGAGGTTCCGTTGGCGCCAACATCGGCATCAACAAGGATAGCAGCAACCCACTGGCCGACTATGCGGCAGGTCTGCGCAAGGTTGCTCCGCTGGCCGATTATGTCACCATCAACATCTCCTCGCCCAATACCCCGGGCTTGCGCGCGTTACAGGCCGCAGAAGCATTGCGGCCGTTGCTCGAGCGGATCTGCGAGGAGCGAATACGAACCACACCCGTCCTCCTGAAAATCGCACCCGATCTTGACGGCGATGAGCTCGACGCCATAACCGACCTGGCCCTTCAATACCGCCTTGACGGCATGATCGTCTCGAATACCACGATCAGCCGCCCGTCGTGCCTTGCCGCTCCCCAGCGGCAGGAGGCCGGTGGCCTGAGCGGCAAGCCTTTGCACGACCTCGCACTTGCCGCTCTGCGCCGGGTCGCGCAGCGAACCGAAGGCCGGCTGGATCTGGTGGGTGTCGGCGGAATCTCCACAGCTGCGGATGTCTACGAGCGGATTCGGGCCGGGGCCTGCTGCATCCAGCTGTATACAGCGTTTGTCTATCATGGCCCCTTCCTGATCCGCAGCCTGCTGGAAGATCTCGATACCCTTCTTCAACGTGACGGGCTGTCGTCGATCCGCGAGGCTGTGGGTATCGACCTTTGACTTGACGCTCGCGGACACCGCCTCTATGCAGCTTTATCGTGGTGATTTGGGCCGGCCGGCTTGCGTGCCACGTTAAAAAACACGCTAAAAGGTCGGGGACTGTGTGAGGCGCCCTGACCCTTCGGTCGGGGCGTTTCGCATTGGGAGCAGTGACATGAGCGACGGTCGGGGTCTGCAGACGACAATGATCCACGGGGGCATCCAGCGCTCCCAGCATGGCGAGACCGCCGAGGCGATCTTTCTCACATCCGGGTTCATCTACGAACATGCCGAACAGGCCGAGGACCGATTCAAGGACCGCGACCACGGTTTCATGTACAGCCGTTACGGCAACCCCACCGTGCGGACCTTCGAGGAACGAATGATCGCCCTTGAGGGCGCGGAGGACGCCTGCGCCACCAGCTCGGGAATGGCCGCCGTCCACGCCGCGATCATGTGCCAGGCGCGTTCGGGAATGCGGGTTGTCGGCGCGAGGCTGCTGTTCGGCTCCTGCCGCTACATCCTCACGGACATTCTCACCCGCTTCGGGGTCGAGGTCGAACTGGTGGATGGCACCGATCTCGATGCCTGGGAACGCGCGCTGGACAAACCCACCGACCTCGTCTTCTTCGAAACCCCGGGCAATCCGACGCTCGAACTGGTCGACATCGAGGCTGTGTGCACGATGGCCCACGCAGCGGGAGCGAAGGTCATCGTCGACAATGTCTTCGCCACGCCGATGCTCCAGCGGCCGCTGGAGTTGGGGGCCGATATCGTCGCCTATTCGGCAACCAAGCACATCGACGGCCAGGGCCGTTGCCTCGGCGGCATTGTCCTGGGTTCGCAGGAATTCCACGACAAGCTACTGCATCCCTATCTCAAGCATACCGGCCCCAGCCTGTCGCCATTCAACGCATGGGTATTGCTCAAAGGACTGGAGACACTCGACCTGCGAGTCCGCCAGCATGTCGAGAATGCCGGCAAGCTGGCAAGGTTCCTTGAGGATCATCCCGCCATCGAACAGGTGATCTATCCGGGACTGGAAAGTTTTCCGCAATACGAACTGGCGCGCAGACAGATGAAAGGGGGAAGTTCGCTGCTGGGCTTTTATCTGGGCGGCCCCAAGGAGCGAACCTTCCGCTTCATGAACTCGCTCGAAATCATCGAAATTTCCAACAATCTCGGGGACTCCAAGAGTCTGGTCACCCACCCGGCCACCACCACCCATTCCAAGCTGTCGGACGGGGAGCGCGCCGAACTGCGCATTCGCGACGATTTCCTGCGATTGTCGGTCGGTCTCGAAAATGTGGAAGATCTCATGAAGGACATCGATCGGGCACTGGGTGCATGATGGAAGATTTCTCCGACTGGCTGAACAAGGAGCGCGTCGACCGCTACCGGCTGGATCCGTGGCCCGCTGCCGCCATGGCCGCTGCACTGGGGCAGGACGAACCGCCGCTCGAAGGCGCTCCGCTGCCGTTGTTCTGGCATCACCTCTACGGCCTGGAAGCCGTCCATGCCCGCGACACCAATCGCGATGGTCACCGCAAGCGCGGCAGTTTCCTGCCGCCGGTTCCGTTGCCGAGACGCATGTGGGCGGGTGGGCGATTGCAGTTCGAGGGAGATCTTCTCGTCGGCGAGGAGGTCACCCGCCGTTCGGCTGTCCGCGGGATCACTTCCAAGGCCGGACGCACCGGCAATCTCGTGTTCGTGCTCGTGGAACATCGTCTCGAAGGCGCCCATGGTCGCGTCACCGAGGAACACGACATCGTCTATCGCGAAGAGGCCGGCGGCGAAGAGACCCCCGCATGGCCCACGGCACCGTCTGCTGCGGATGAAAGCATCGATGCCGATCCCGACGAGGTGTTGCTGTTCCGCTATTCGGCACTGACCTACAATGGTCACCGTATCCATTATGACAAGGACTACGTTCGCAACGTCGAGGGCTATCCCGGCCTCATCGTCCACGGACCGCTGCTCGCCACCTACCTTTTCGAACTCCTTCGCAGCCGATACCGGCAACATCGGGTTTGCAGCTTCAGTTTCAGGGCCGTGCAGCCCGTGTTCGTGGGCGACGGTTTTTCCGCCAATGCGGCAGGAAACAGTTCTGACCATCTCGATCTGTGGATCGCCAAACGCGATGGAACGCTGGCGATGAAAGCGGAAGCCAGGCTGGCATGACCGGGTGAACGATCACGGCGGCATCGCCAGAACACTTCTGCGGCGCTAAGCTCGCCCGGCCTTACCAGCGTGTTGACGAAATGCCGATAGCCGCGATGCGAGGCAAAAGGGCCGGAGGCGAGGAGGTGAGAGGACCAGCGCAGTGGCGCTGCGCGCCCGAACACCGACGAAGCCCGCCGGTCCTTTTGCCTCGCATCCCTTTGGGACGGCGCGCTTTTTGCCGCTGCGTGCGTCGCCCGGCGCTGACGATGCCCCGGCATCGCTGCACGCCAGGCTCCTTCCCAGCGGCAAAAATCGACGGTCGTCGCGGCTGTCGGCATTTCGTCAACACGCTGTTAACCGGGAGGAACCATGATCCGCACCATTGTCTTCGATCTGGGTAACGTCCTGATCGACTGGAATCCGCGCTATCTCTATCGCAAGCTGTTCGATAACGAAGCCGATATCGAGCATTTCCTCGACACGGTCTGCACCGGCCCCTGGAACGCCCAGATGGACAGGGGCAAGCCATTCGCCGAAGCCGTTGCCGAACTCTCGGCAGCGCAGCCGGACAAGGCCCATCTGGTGCGCGCATGGCATGATCGCTGGATCGAGACGATCGGCGGTCCGATAACGCCGACAGTCGATCTTCTCGAACGTCTGCACGACGATGGTCGCCACCTCGTTGCCCTGACCAACTGGTCCGCCGAGACGTTTCCTCTGGTCCGCCATGCCCGGGCCTACAGCTTCCTCGACCGATTCGAGAAAATCTTCGTTTCGGGAGAGTTACGCATGGTCAAGCCGAACGACGATATTTTCCTTCATCTGCTCGAAGAATGCGATCGCGCTGCGGGCGACTGCTTCTTCATTGACGATTCAGCCGCCAACATCGATACCGCCGACCGTCTCGGCTTCCAGACTCATCATTTCACGTCAGCCGATCGCCTTGAAGACGATCTGCGCAGGCGTGGACTGCTCGATTGATTGATGCGTTGGCTGGCGCGCATCGTCCTGCTCGTGCTGGTTGCGGTGGCTGGCATCGCCGCCAGCCTCGCAGGGCTGTTCTATGCCTCGCTGCCACAGACTACGGGCACCATCCGCCTCACTGGCCTTGAGGCTTCCGTTACCATCGACCGTGACGAAAACGGTATTCCGCATGTCGCTGCGCAATCGGTGCATGATGCCTGGTTTGCCGTCGGCTTCGTCCATGCGCAGGACCGGCTGTGGCAGATGGAGATGAACCGGCGTATCGGTGCGGGGCGCCTGTCGGAAATCCTCGGCAAAGAGGGTCTCGGCATGGACCGCTTCATGCGAACGCTGGGGCTCTATCGGCACGCGCAGGCATCCATCGACCGCCTCGATCCCGGTATTCGCCGCCAACTCGAAGCCTACGCTGCAGGCATCAACGCCTTTCTCGAATGGCGTCGATGGCCCCTCCCGCCCGAGTTCCAGCTGCTTTGGCACGAACCGGAGCCATGGACGCTGGCCGACAGCCTGGTGTGGCCGCGCCTCATGGCGCTGGATCTGTCGAAGAACTGGCGGGACGAGGCGATGCGCTCGCGGCTGGCCCGCAGGTTCGATGATGCGGCTCTTGCCGATCTGATGCCGGGTGGCGGAATCGATGACCCGGTCAGCGTTCGTACCGTCATGAAAGATGCGGGGTCGGCACTGGACCGGGTCCTTGCACTCTCCGCCGGCTACAGCACGACCGGTCTCGGCTCGAACGTCTTCGCGGTCGGTTCGGCGGGCAGTGCCAGCGGGGCAGCCATGCTCGCCAGCGACCCGCACCTGCGACTGCAGACACCATCCATCTGGTACCTGGTCAGCATCACGGCTCCGGGGTTGACCGTCGCCGGAGCAACCATGCCATCGATGCCGTTCGTCGTCATCGGTCGCAATGCCGATATCGCCTGGGGTTTCACCAACTCCGGCGCAGATGTGGAAGATCTCGTCATCGAGACTGTCGATCCTGGCGATCCGGAACGTTATCTCACCGCGGAGGGCAGCGAACCATTCAGGGTCATCCATGAGAATATCCGTGTCCGGGGTGGAGAAACGGTTTCCCTCGACGTTCGCGAGAGCCGTAACGGCCCGATCATTTCGGATGTGACATCGTTTGCAGATCGGCCGAAGGGGGCTGCCATCGCCTTGCGCTGGACCGGCCTGAGCGACGACGACGCGACCATCGAGGCAGGCGCCCGCCTCGCAACCGCCCGAAACTGGCGGGAGTTTCTGGCGGCACTCGAAGATTTCCAGTCACCGCCGCAGAATGCCGCATTTGCCGACAGGTGGGGACATGTCGGCATTACCCTTGCCGGACGCATTCCCATACGCAGCTCTGGCGATGGCAAATTTCCCACAAGCGGCACGAAGGCCGACGGGGCGTGGACAAGTTACATACCGTACAGTGAATTACCCCGGATTTTCGATCCACCTTCAGCGTGGGTCATGAACGCCAACAATCGCTTTACCACACCCCGCTATCCCTACCACCTGACCTCCGACTGGGATCCGGCCCTGCGGGCGCGCCGACTGGAGGACCTGCTCAACCGACACCCCCTCAGCGCCAGCGACCTGGTGGCAGCGCAGGACGACATTCATTCCACACTGGCCGATGACTTCCTGCCGCTACTCTTCAACATCGAGCTGCAATCGCCGGAACTTGTTGATCTCGTCGAGCGCCTGCGCCAGTGGGACCGCGACATGGACCGCTTGCGCCCCGAGGGGCTCATCTTTGCCGCCTGGTACCATGAACTGGTCAGGGCCATCCTCGCCGACGAGCTTGCGGGCGACTTTCCTGCCTTTGACGGAATTCGCCCGAATACGATGTACCGCATCGTCCATCTGTCTCCGCAATGGTGCGATGACATCGGAACGACCGAGCGAGTGGAAACCTGTGCCGACAGCGCAACAGTCGCACTTGAGCGGGCATACCATTCCCTCACCCTGCGCTTCGGAGGGAATGTCGACAGCTGGAGCTGGGGCGCCGCACAACCCGTGGTCATGGAACACATCCCATTCAGCCAAATAGCACTCATCCGCAGGTTGTTTTCCATCGAGACCACGAAAAGCGGTGACAGTAGCTCTCCGGATGTCGCCCACTACCGCGTGAACGAGCCGTTCACCATCACCGCAGCAGCTTCCATGCGCATGTTGGTCGACTGGTCGAAACCCGCACAAATGCGGATGATCAGCGCCACCGGCCAGTCAGGGCATCCGCTTTCAGGGCACCATCACGACATGACGGATTTCTGGCGGAACGGTCGCCTTGTGACCCTCGATTTCCCCCATACCCCGTCTTCGAAGGGTAGACATCTACAGTTGGCGATCTCGCGCTAGGTTAAGAAAGAGGAGGCTGGAAGATGAACATCATTCACGAAAAACTACCCTGAACAACTCTTCCAGTATACGAGTTTATCACCAAGTTTACGTCACGCGGGATAAATCGGATGCCTCAATTCACACTCAATTCCTTCGGCAATCGGCTGCGGGCATTGCGCCGCGCAAAGGATTTGAGCCAAGCGGAACTGGCACGGCTCATCGGGCGCCATCAGACCGCCATCGGGCCCTATGAACGCGATGAATACATGCCTGCCCGGGATATCATCGCACGACTTGCGGGCATTCTCGATACCACACCCGAATATCTGATTTTCGGACGATCGCCGCACCGTACAGAACTGCCGGTTGTCGGGGCAATTCGCTCCGGAATCGTGGTCAACGAAGAAACTCAGGGTCAAAAAACACGTCTTCTCAACCTGAAGGAAGGACAGATCGTCCTTTTTCACATCGACGACGATGGAATGGCTCCAGCATTTCCGCGCGGATCGATGGCCGTCGTCTCGACATTGAGCGACGATCAGACGGAACTGCATCTCGGCCGGATTGTCCTTGCAACCCTGCAGGATGGCCGGACTTTCCTGCGAAAATTGCTACCGTCACGGGATCGCGAACACTTCGATCTCGCGGCTTTGGATGGATCGACCATAGCGGCCGCAACCATCATTTCCGTACGCCCCGTTCTTGGCGTCCTCGCCATGGAGGCATTCTCCGGACCGGGAATGTCATAATAGTTTCATTCTTGCGATTGATGATAAATTCTCTTTTATCTGGTAGTTTAGAAAATCCCGCGTATTTTAACGAAATACGGTTTAGTTATACCTCGAGTCTTCGGGTATGAGCAGAACTCAAGGGGATCGCGATCCATGACCCAATTCGCCAACAAGGTTGCCACCAGGAACAATGGAGGACGCAGCCGGGCGCTTGACGTCGATCATTTCGTCAGCCTGCGCATCCGCCAGCGCCGCATCATGCTTGGCTATACCCAGCAACAGATGGCGGAACTCATCGGCGTCACCTATCAGCAGGCGCATAAGTACGAGACCGGTATCAATCGCATTTCTGCCGGCCGTCTCTATCAGATTGCCCAGACCCTCGGAGTCGACATCGGTTATTTTTTCGAGGACGTCGATCCCGAGCGCGAACAGAAGACCAAGCAGTCCGAAATGATGCCTCAGCAGCGTATGCTGCTTGAACTGGCCCGCAACTTCGCGGCCATCCAGCATCGCAAGCATCAGGATGCGATCTGCCATCTGGCCAAGGTACTGGCGTCCGCCGAACGTGACGCCGAATGAGCGGATTGTTCGACAAGCACCCTCGCCGCCACGCTCCGGGATCCGCGTGCATGGGATGACCTGACTGTCACGTTTTTGACTGTCCCATTCGGCCGGATCCGGGTCCTGCCCCCTTGAACCCGGGTCCGTGGGCTTATTTCGGGGGCTTGAGCGCCAGCATGATGATACGGCGCGTTTCATTCCACAACGGCATGGTGTCGATTTCCCCGACAGTGAACCATGCGACTTCAGTGGCGTCACTGTCGGCTACCGCCTCGCCTGTCGGACTGGTTGCGAGAAGGTCAACCAATGTATAGTGGTAGCGGATTGCACCGTCGGCATCACGTTCGATAAGGTCGACAACCGCCAGATGTTCGATCGTGTCAACCAGCAGACCGGTCTCCTCGAATACCTCGCGTTGTCCGGCGTCGAATACCGTTTCACCAAGCTTCTGTGCCCCGCCGGGCAATGACCACTGCCCCTGCCGCGGCGGCTTCCCGCGACGAATGAGAAGTACCTTGTTGTCATGGACAACAACGACACCGACTCCGACAATCGGTCTTTGAGGATAACTGCGGCTCAATGTGTACCCTTGCCCGGAATTTTCCCCGTTCGGATGAATTCACCTGAACGAAACGATGACGACTATATGGTCATTGGCGATCAAGAGCTACTGCCTGATCAGCCGAGAAGGGCCAACACGGCCGCCCCGCAGGTCAAGGCACCATCGAACAGTTCCTCGCGGCTGCGCATGCCGATGAGCGGTATCGGTCCGAGGGCCGCCTGAAACCGCGCGGCTTCGCTCTCGGCAGGCCCGAACAGCGCATGGCCGCGATCTACCGAACTGTAGAGTATGGCCGCACGTGGCCAGCATTCCGTCGGGAAATCCCTGCGCAGACCCGACGTCAGCCTGTCGATCTCGGCCAGTGCGGCCGAAGCGTTGCGATAAGTAACCCGCAGCCAGCCGCCGGGCCGATCGTTGCTGATCCGCAATGTCCGGCGCTGGCGGTCAAAGCACTCGATCATCGCCACCTGGCCCGGAGCGATGAACGGGTCTTCATCGGCACGGGTTTCCACCATCAGGCACCGGACCAACCGATCCGGTGCCCGAACCAGCAATTCACCGGCATCTTCGGCGATGGCATCGGTCGCCGCCCTTCCGTCGAGTTCGAGCACGGTGCGACCGACAGCGGAAGTGATACGTCGCCATGGCCCCGGATCACGCAGTCCGTGCAGGATATCGAGCGCTACGGGAATCTCCGCGCCCAGCCATAATCCGCTGCAACCGCCCGCGGATGTCACTCCCGCGATCTCACATCCGTCAAAAGCGCTCGAACTGCGTCCTCCCAGGGTCCGTACCGCCGGCCCCAGAGCCCTTGCATCGAAGGGGGCGTCACCGGCCAGATTGAGCAGCGCCAGCCCGCCATCAATCGAAGCGAAATCGCTCGAATCATGGATCAAACGGACATGGGCCTGCGGCCAGTCCAGCAACATCAGGGCAAGGCCCGACTCGCCGCTGATCTCGGTGCCGCCGGCGATCACCCCTTCCCCGGCTGCACCGAACCATGCGCAAATGCCTGTTTCCGCCTTGAGGTAATGGAGCAGGTCATCGGCCATTTCGCCTGCGGGATCGGCCATGAAAACGATGCCCGCATTGGCATGTCCGGCCAGACCATCCAGCCGGGACAGGCAAATCCGCACCAGTTCCGGCCAGGGACGGCCGCGGGCGCTGGCAACAAGAGCTCGTTGATCGTTCCCCGCGCGCCGCACTCTAACTCCTCATCTACGGAATATTTAAATCAACCATAACGCTTATCGATTGACACGCAATCGCTTCACGGGCACATTCACTTTCGCGTTGAGCGAGCAATTGCTCCACGTGCTTGACTGATGAGATGGGACCCTGGGGGGATCGTTCGCAAGGACGATCCCCTTTCCCATGTCGACACAGTTCTTGTCCTGACATGGCCTTGCACCACCGCCCGGACTGCCTCGAATGCCGACGGGAAGGGCATATACCATCAATGCAGGCAGGAATACCACATGGCAAGGATGACAGGATGCAACATGTCAGTCGAGCTTGATCCAGCCCGGCCTGAACAGCTTCTTCAATTCCCGTTGCCGCTGTTCGAGACGACCTGTGCGCCGCCATGCATCGAGCTGCTTGCGCGTCGGTGTCCTGGAAGCGACTCGCGCACCCCTGGGATGGAACAGCCCGTTGGCATACTTGCTGGCAAGGCTGCCGCCGCGTCTGCTGCCGATAGTCGGACTTGAACAATCGAGTGCCGGTTCTCCGCGCTTCTCGCCCCTGCGATAGTGCGTCATGAACTCGTGGTTCCCGATGGTGCGGGTGCGTTTCAACCGCGCGAACCACGGACAATAGGATGGATCCATGAAAGCCGGGTTGACGAAATACAGTGCACCGCCCGTAAGATCCGGCGCCCCGGTTGATCGCGCAAGCTGACGCGCATGCTCCAGACTGGAAGATTTCCCAAGCATCCGGTCAGGATCGAAGCTTGCCGGCTTGCGCAATGCTTTGGCCAGCGCCGGCCATTCGCTTACGGGCTGAAACTGGCGAGGCTGGGCGATCACGGCGCAGGCATCAGCGGGAAAGCGACCGTCACGAACGCGGTTCCGCACGACCTGAATGACGGCGTCCATACCAGCACTACCTTCACTCCCCGCTTCGAGCACGGCAATGGCCGCAAGGCAATCAACCTCGCCTCCGACGGCTTCCCGCAGTGATGGCAGAACGCTTGCGACAATGCCGACACCGATTGCAAGTCGAACCAGAAAATTCATTTACCTTAACAACTTATCATGACGCAACGCTACTCCACCGGTAGACATATCCTATCATGAGAGCAGGTTGGTTGCACGAAAGAAACATGAGTATTCCAACCCGCATCGAGGGGCCGGTTGCCGGCAATGTGTTCCTCTGGCTGGTGATTTCAATCAGCGACGAATTGATGCAGGTGACCATCGGTTTGCCGGAAGGCGAGGCGGCGGCCGGTGAACATTCTTGCGATCCTGGCGGCCGTCAGGCTGTGGCTGCCGGGTTTGACCGTGGTGAAGCAGCCGCCGGCGAGGGCCAGCGGCATGACCAGCTGGTCCGCGAGATGAGGGCCGGCGAACACGTCCTTGCGCAGATAGCCGAGCATGTGCGTTGCCGCATTCGACGCCAGCTTTTCCGCGGATACGCCAAGCCGGCCACAGGCGCTGACGACTTCGGCGACATGGGCATGCTCGACGGTCAGGAGCAGGATGATGCCGGGGCCTTGCTCGTCCGGTAACCGATGGATGGCAAAGCCGTTTTGCGGCCATTCCGGCAGGCATTGCCGTGCCTGCACGCGCATGCGCTCGGCAATGGAGAAAGGGATGCCGGTGAAAAGAATGCGTGCGGCGCGCGTGCGAAGCTCGCCACGCTCCATGCCGGTGAACGGACGCAACGGTGCCGGTTCGATCATGACCTCGATCCGGCCTCCGCCGCGCGGGTAGAAGCCATGGCGAACGAGCCGGGCGGTGACCTGCGGCCCCATCCGGTTGATGAGCGGCAGGAAGGTGTCCCTGAGGAACTCGAACGGCGGTGCCATGGTGTTATGGGTACCGCCTTCGAGGACCAGACGCGACGAGCCGGTGACGAGGGCCAGGGGCAGGAGCACGGTTTGCAGGATCAGTGTGGCGCTTCCGGCCGAACCGACGGCGAAATGATAGTCGCCGGCGCGTACGCGTCCCGGCCTGAAGGTCAGTTCGCGGCCACCGATGGCGGTGCCATTGGCCGTTGCCGAGCCGATTTCGCAGGCGGCTTCGAGCGCCGTGACATGCTGGCGCATCATCCCCGGCTTCGGACGCCGCCCGCGTATGTCGGTGATATGGAACGCTTCGCCCGTGATCAGCGAGAGGGCGAGTGCGTTGCGCAGCACCTGCCCGCCCCCTTCGCCGGCAGCACCGTCGATCTCGATCATGACACGATCAACCCTTGACGCAGACCACCTGCTTGAGCGTGTGGACGATCTCGACCAGATCGGACTGGGCGGCCATGACGGCCTCGATCGGCTTGTAGGCCCTCGGGGTCTCGTCGATCACATCCGCATCCTTGCGGCATTCGACGCCGGTGGTGTCGCGGATATGCTCCTCGAGCGTCACCGTCCGCTTCGCCTCGGTGCGCGACATCACCCGCCCGGCACCGTGGCTGCAGCTGTCGAACGACATGCTGTTGCCGAGCCCGCGCACGATGAAGCTTTTCGCTCCCATCGAACCCGGAATGATGCCCATGACACCTTTGGCCGCGCGCACCGCTCCCTTGCGGGTGACGAGGATGTTCTCGCCGAAATGCTGCTCGTGCGTGACATAGTTGTGGTGGCAGTTGACGGCCTCGAGTTCGGCCTCGAACGGTTTGGCGATGCTGTCGCGCATGGCGGCGATGACGTTGGTCATCATCATCCGGCGGTTGACCGCGGCGAAGTCCTGCGCCCAGCTGACGGCCTGGACATAGTCGTTGAAATGCTGGGTTCCCTCGGGAAAGTAGGCGAGGTCGCGCTCCGGCAGGTTGATATACCACCTGCGCATGTCCTCGCGCGCCAGCTCGATGAAATAGTTGCCGATCGCATTGCCGATGCCACGGCTGCCGGAATGCAGCATCACCCAGACCCGCTGCTCGCCGTCGAGGCAGATCTCGATGAAGTGGTTGCCGGTGCCGAGCGTGCCCAGATGGACGAGGCTGTTGGCCCTGGCCAGCTTTTTGTGCTTTTCCACGATGCGTGTAAAGCGCTCGGCCAACGATGTCCAGGCGGTGACGATGGGCTCGGGTGGATCACCCCACGAGCCCTTGTCGCGCTTGTTGCGGCCGACACTGCGGCCATGCGGCACGGCCTGCTCGATGGAACTGCGCACGCCCTCGAGATTGTCCGGCAGATCATGCGCCATGAGCGAGGTGCGCGCCGCCATCATGCCGCAACCGATATCGACGCCGACAGCGGCCGGGATGATCGCGCCCTTGGTCGGGATCACCGAACCCACGGTCGCACCGATGCCGACATGGACATCCGGCATCACGGCGATATGACGGAAGATGAACGGCATCTTCGCGGCCTCGGCGAGTTGCGCGCGGGCCTTGTCGTCGACGGGCACGCCGCGCGTCCACATCTTGATGGGCACGCCACCCGCAACGGTCTCGACATCGAAATTTCCGGTCATGTTCGACCTCCGTTATCAAGGTGCCGGCGACGAGGTTCGATGAGACAACCGGCGGCGTCGAACCACCTGACCCAAAGGTCTATACGCAGTTTAAAGCAACGTAGTCCCATCGGCATTCGCCGGCCGATCGTTGAAAACACTGGCGACGAGTCGGTTGGCCGGACGACCTGCTCTGCCATTGAGCTATCAGGCCACGAGAAGTGGCCGGTGCGGGATTCGAACCCGCGACCATGTAGTCCGGACCGGCATTCGCCGTGCACATCGAGCAGTCGAATCGAATGGGCCGTGGCGACGAGGATCGGCGAGACGGCGGTCCTTAAGCTACGTGTCTGCGGCGGGATTCGAACCCGCATCTCCTTGTCGAGCATTGCTGCACGCAAGGCGCTTTGCTCTTTGGACCTCAGGCAGGAGACATGTAGTCCCGCCGGCATTCGCCACGGCCTTCGAATCTGTATTTGCGGTCACGGCGACGAGTGTTGGAAAGACAACCGCCTTGCGGCGCCGACGCTCTTCACCTGGGTTGAGCTACCGTCCAGAAGAACGGGCAGGATTCGAACCTGCGACCTCCGGATTACGAATGTAGTCCTTCCGGCATTCGCCGTGACCTTGTTTCCTATACCTCCACTTCCTTGACGATTTCGACCCAATCGCGCGTCTCGCCGCTGACAAAGCGTGCCATCGCGTCGAATACCGCGTCGGTGAAACCACCGACATTCATGACCTCCGGCCCGTTCCGCGCCTGAGTGGTGCCATAGGACTGGATGTCGATGCAGACCAGCTTCGCACCCGGATTGCGGGCCTTGAGTCCGGACCACTCGGCCATCGTCGCCGTGGCACCGTAGCGGGCGGGATCGATCCAGGACTGGTTGTCCGAGACGATCACCACGAGATCGACACGCGCAGCCTCGTCGTTGAGCCGTCGCAGGGGAGCGGAAACATTCGTCCCGCCACCGCAGACCGCCGCCAGTGCCGCCGTATTGACGGCGATCCGGGCGTTGGGATCGAGTTCGACATCGACGACGTCGTTCTCGAACGGCAGCACCCGTGTCCGGCGATTGGTCCGCAACATGGCTGCAGAGACGAGGGCCGCCACATCCACGCAGCGCCCGCTCGAGCTCGCACCCTTGCGATGGCCCGTGACCGGCCAGTGCATGGAACCGGAAACGTCCGGGCAGACCACGATCCTGCCGGGCAGGGCGGGGATCCGCGCGAGCGACGCCTCGAGTGCCGTCTCGAGCGCTGCCTGCACCTTCAACGGCACCGCGTCACCGGCCCGGCTCAGGGCGATCATGAGCTGGTAGGGCATGACCCTGACCTTCTCCATGACCGTGACATCGCCAAGCCTTTCGGCAACCCGTTCGGTGCAACCCGCAACCGTGAACGCACCGTGCCGGGCGAGCGTGTTCAGGTTCATCCGCAGCGCCTGCCAGCCCATGCGCGAGCCCAGTTCGGCCCATTGCGAGGGCGAAAGCGGGAAGGTCGTCAGCCACTCGAACGGTACCGGCGGCAGATCTCCCTCGCGATCCCGTTTCCAGGCCTCGAAGGCAGTGATTTCCGCAGGCAATGCCGCCACATCGTAGGGCTTGCCGATCAGCCAGCCATAAAAGGCGCGGCGTTCGGCCGTCTTCGGTGCGGGGTGCACCATGCGGACGATATCGGCGAGGCTCGGATCCCTGCCGGTGGCGGTCTGCATCAGATCGCGCATGGAGGCATGCTCCAGCCACTCCTTCACCAAACGCTTGGGGCGCGTGCCGAGCGATTTGCGTCCGACCTGACCCGAGCGCAGGATCTGCACATAGCTCCTGAGCATCCGGCCATTGTCGACCACCCGCTCGAAGACCGGAACGGCCAGTTCGGGTCCCGCGATCGTCAGCCAGGCCGCCAGCAATGCCGGCATGTCCTTCATCGCTCCCGACCTGCGCGCATGGATCGCTGCCTGTGCCACGAAGTGCGGCGTGCAGGCGCGGGCGGCATCGAGCACATCGCCCAGCTGGGCGCTGGCACCGGTGTAGAAATTGTCGGCGAGCGAACCGGTCGCCGCGATCTGGGCGAGCCGGGCCTCGGCGTCATGGTCATAGGCCACGCCACCGGCGCGATTGACGCTGTCAGCACGCGGCAGGGCCGGGGCCGACGGCGAAGCGAAGAGCGTCTTGTTGGCCATGATCGAAAACCCTCGAACCATCCTTGCGCTTCCCGGGGCAGCCGGCCCATTCCGGCTGCCCCTTCCACACTGCAGTCAGGCGATGTCCTGACGCCCTGTTCATTGCAGCGAGCGTGCCAGATGTCCGACCATGCGCCGAAAATCTTTTCAAACCATTGCAAAAAATGAATTAATTTTTCTTGAAACAGAATCGGTGCGAATGAGATGGAGTAAAAAATATAGAATAATATCTAGAAATTTATATAATCGGCGCATGAAGCCTACGATCGTTATCGGATTTCTCGGATCGACGCTGGACGCCTCCAGCTCCGGTCCGGGCCGCTGGATGAGGTGGCGGCCATCGGTCAGCATCTGCATGCAGGAGGATTTGCGGGTCGACCGCTTCGTGCTCCTGCACGGCTCGCTGCACCAGCGTCTCGCCGATCAGGTGACGAACGACATCCGGTCTGTCTCGCCGGAAACCACGGTCGAACCCCGGCTGATCGAACTCGACGATCCCTGGGATTTCGAGGAGGTCTATGGCAAGCTTCTGGATTTCTCCCGTGCGTCAGTCTTCGATCCCGAAACCGAGGACTATCTGATCCATATCTCGACCGGCACCCATGTGGCGCAGATCTGCCTGTTCCTTCTGACCGAGGCCAACTATCTGCCGGGACGGTTGCTGCAGACCCGGCCCACGCGCGGCAAGTCCGATGCGGCCGGCGGCTGGACGAGCATCGATCTCGACCTGTCACGCTATGACAGTATCGCCACCCGTTTCGCCGTGTCGCGCGAACAGGACACGAGCTTTCTCAAATCCGGCATCGCCACCCGCAACACCGGATTCAACCGGATGATCGATGAAATCGAGCAGGTCGCGGTGCGTAGCCGTCTGCCTGTCCTCCTGATGGGCCCGACAGGCGCCGGCAAGAGCCAGCTGGCCAGCCGGATCTATGAGCTCAAGCGCCTGCGGCGCCAGCTCGCCGGCCCTTTCGTCGAAGTGAATTGCGCGACCCTGCGTGGTGATGCGGCGATGTCGGCGCTGTTCGGCCACACGAAGGGAGCATTCACCGGTGCTGTCAGTGATCGTCCGGGCCTGCTGCGCCGCGCCGATGGCGGTCTGCTGTTTCTCGACGAGATCGGCGAGCTGGGGCTGGACGAGCAGGCCGTGATGCTCAGGGCCATCGAGGAAAAACGGTTCATGCCGGTGGGCTCCGATCAGGAGGTGTCGAGCGACTTCCAGTTGATTGCCGGTACCAATCTCGATCTGGCGAGAGCCGTCGCCGAACGCCGGTTTCGTGAGGATCTGTTCGCGCGGCTCAATCTCTGGACCTTCACCCTGCCGGGCCTTGTCGGGCGTCGCGAGGATATCGAGCCGAATCTCGACTATGAACTCGAACGCCACGCCGAGCGCGAGGGACAAAGGATCACCTTCAACAGGGAAGCCCGCGAGCGCTATCTCGCTTTCGCTGTCTCGCCGCCTGCCGTCTGGTCCGGAAACTTTCGCGATCTCGCCGCCAGCGTGACCCGCATGGCGACATTCGCGCCGCAGGGCCGGATCGGGGTCGAACATGTCGAGACGGAAATCACCCGGATGCGGCATCTGTGGTCCGCCGGTCGTTCGGCCGGAGATGGCCTCGAAACGGTTCTGGATGAAAAGGCCATCTCCGGCCTGGATCCCTTCGACCGGGTCCAGCTCGCCCATGTCGTCGCCACCTGCCGCAACAGCCGCTCACTCTCGGAAGCCGGCCGCCAGCTGTTCGCCGTATCCCGCACCCGCCGCTCGACCCCCAATGACGCCGACCGGCTGCGCAAATATCTGGCCCGCTTCGAACTGACCTTCGACCGGATCACCGCCGCAGACACGCACTGAGGGCTGTTCCGCAAATCGGCTGCACCTTGTCCATCCACATGAACGCCGAGGATGCATCTCGCGAGATGACACATCGATATCCACAGCCATCACTCATTCTTTTGCCATGCCGGCAAAGCCTCGAATGACACGTTGCCGCCGGTCGGCGGCAATCTACATTGAGATAAAATCACCACTACATTTATTATGCCCATTCATTTGCAAATCAAACATGAATAGACAGCAGAATTACTTAACAAGTCATCCCGCATCCTTCAATCCTCGGGAGGAGGTCCATCCGTGCAAGAACCTTACGGGCAACATCGTGAAAAAGAGCAGAAATTTGTCATGCACGATGGACCAGGAGGCACTGTTGGCCGATCGGGATGCTATCATGATCCTATTTTCGTGGGGTTCTCCATGTGAGTAAATATCCCCCGGCAGAGCCGGGGGCTTTGGTTGAGAGCCGCTCAAAGCGGCGGTTTGCGGCGCTGCGCGGCCGCAATCTGTTCGCCGCCTGAAGGCGGCATGTTCAGGGTAACAGCGCGAGTTGATCGAGCCGGCGATCTTCCTTCTCCTGATTGCGAATGTAGTCGCGGATGACCGTTTCGTCTCGCCCGACCGTGCTGACAAAATATCCTCTTGCCCAGAAATGTTGGCCAACGAAATTGCGTCGGCGTTCGCCATAAACACGGGCTAAGTGAATGGCGCTCTTCCCTTTGATGAAGCCGACGACATTGGAGACAGCATATTTGGGGGGAATGGCGAGCATCATGTGGACGTGATCCGGTAGCAGATGACCTTCTATGACCTTGCTCTCCTTTTGTTTGGCTAGCTGTCGAAAAACCGCGCCGAGATGTGGGCGCAGGCCTGTATACAGCGTCTTGCGTCGGCATTTCGGGATAAAGACGACATGATATTTGCAGTCCCAAACGCTGTGACTTAGGCTCTGATACGTGTCCATCGCTGACGTTCCTTCCGTATGCGTGGTGGCAAACGAAAGAAACCCGGCGATGGACTGCCGGAAACGTCAAACTCGGGCTGCCGCCCCGGCATAGCCGGGGGATCTCCTATTTTAGTTTAGCTAAAATTTTTTGGAAATCGTCAGAAAATTCAATGCAAAGACGCCATGAATTCTAAAGTAAACTTGAAGAAATACGAAACGATAAATGTTGCCGTGAAAGTTTTGATTAATACACTAGTGATTGTAGTCGCCGTCCGGGGCCCATCCCCGGCAAAAAATTCAGGAGGGTATCATGGCTGTTTCGACTCTGGAGCTGGTTCACCTGCTCGGCCGCGTGGACAACGACAATCTCCCCCTTCCCTCGGAGTTGCGCCGGGCCAGCGCGCCGGTCTTCCCGCTGCGCAGCAGGCCCCGCAGCCTCGATATCGACATGCCGAACCTCGAAACCCGGCTCGAATCCGCCAGCGGCGTCCTCTGGGCCCACATGAAGCACCGCGACCGCGCCTGCTTCACGCCCGAGCTCATGCATGATGGCCAGGACCTGCTCCACATGCTCAAGGAAGCGTATGCCGGTGCCAGTGCCGAAGACATCCCCTTCCGCTATCTCGTCTGGTCATCGCAGTCCAAGGGAGCGTGGAGCCTCGGTGGAGACCTCTCCACATTCACCTCGCTGATCCGCGAACAGGATGAAGCCGGCCTGCGTGACTATGCCTATCGCTCGATCGACGTCCTCTACGAGAACTACACGAATCTCGGGCTGCCGGTGATGACCGTTGCCCTGATCAATGGCGACGCCATCGGTGGCGGCTTCGAGGCGATGCTGACAAGCGACATCGTCATCGCCGAACGGCACGCCAAGTTCGGTCTGCCGGAAATTCTCTTCAACCTGTTCCCTGGCATGGGCGCGCACGCATTCCTCGCCCGCAAGGTCGGCAAGGTTACCGCCCGCATGCTGATCGAAGACGGCAAGACCCGCTCGGCCGAGGAAATGAAGGAACTCGGACTGGTCGATATCGTCTGCGAAACGGGTGAGTCCGAACAGGCGCTGGCGCGCTACATCGAGGAAAACGGCGCACGCTTCCATACCGCCCGCACGCTCAAGAAGGCAATGAAGCGCGTCGATCCCGTGAGCTATCAGGAGCTCAAGGACATCGTCGACATGTGGGTCGAACTGGCGCTGCAACTGAGCACCGACGACCTGCGCCGCATGGACTGCCTTGCCCGGCATCAGCAAAAGAAGCGGGCCACCGTCGCCTGAAGGCATGAGAGACAATGATCATCTCCCCCTTTCGCCATCCAGGCAACCCTCGCATGACGGGACCGCAGCAACACAGTGAAGCGATGGTGCCTGGTTCCGGCCCCTGCCCCGGACCGGCACTGCAGGGATGGCTGGCACCCCTCACCACCGGCCTCGTCACTGGCGATACTTTCCCTTCAGGAAAAACGGGTCTGCCTGGCCATGGGCGACGCTGCCTGCTGCAGATGCTTGTGCCGGATCAGGTCCTCGCGGACCCGGGTAAAATCCCGTCGCAGACCGGACAATTCAGCCTTCGCCCTCATGAGCAACGCATGATCGTCAAGATCGCGCCAGCCCAGGCAACGCTCGAACAGGACCGTTGCTCCCAGATGAGCCGAACTGCTTTTGAGCGCATGGGCGTGATCGCGGAAATCTGAAGCCCGGCCTTCGTCGGCATCCATCTCCAGTTCCTCGATCAACGAGGCAGCATCGGCAAGATAATCGTCAACCACCTGCGCGAAAAAGCCGTCGCCAGCGTCAAGTGCAATAAGGCTCCGGATCTTCGCCCCATCGAGAGTTGCGCCTTCCGTAACGGGCAGCTGTGGTATCACCTGCAAAGAGTTGCCGGAAGGCAACGGTTCCGACGGTTCGACGACAGCACCCCCGCTTGATTCGGACGCGGGCTGAATCGCCGTCCAGTCCCGCAACCGTGCCTTGTCACCCGCCAAACGATCGATGACGGCCATCAGGGTCGGGCTGTCGACGGGCTTGGTGACATATTCGCTGAACCCCAGTTCCATCGCCCGCGAACGGGTTTCGGATGTGGCATCGGCAGTGAGTGCCACCACGGGCGGCAGGCTTTCGACAGAATCGGAAAAGCGAAGCAGCTTGATCGTGTCGAAACCGTTCAGTCCCGGCATGTTGAGATCCATGAGAATGATATCGAAACGGCCGGTTTCGTAGAGGGCAAGCGCATCATCCCCCGAACCGGCAATAGTCACGTGATGCCCCGCATGTTCGAGAATCCTGCCCAGGACTTTCTGATTGGTGACATTATCCTCGACCAGCAGCACCGCGGCGGCCCGCCCCGTGAACTGCGCATCATCGACCAGCTCCGAGGCCTGGGCATCGACCATCCCCGCAGCCAAGGCATGACTAAGGCATTTTTCCAGTAGATCTGCCGGACAATCGATGTCCAGATCAGCCAGCGTCTGGTTCACCCGATGGGCGCGGGGATGCGACAGGGAGATCACGTCGACCGTTTCCGACAGACCCATCAGTTCAATCTCGTCCACCAGTCGCTCGACATGCAGCACCGCATCCGCACCGAGCGCGATCACGACGCACGGCAGTACCCTGCTGCCAAGGCTCCTGCGCACACCTTCGATGGTGTCGTGATAGATGATCGATCGCACATGTCCGGAAAGCGAGCGCAGTGCCGGCGGTGCCGCATGCTCATCGCCAAGGACGAGAAGCGTCGCCGTCCTCGGCAATTGAGGTGCGAGCATCGCTGGAACCTCGGCCGGTTCGAGTGGCAACTCGAACCAGAAGCTCGAACCGCGTCCGGGACTTGAGACGACGCCGATATGTCCGCCCATGAGCTCGACCAGTTCGCGTGCGATGCTGAGGCCGAGGCCGGTGCCGCCACGCTGCAATCGCCGGGTCGATTCACTCTGGCTGAACCTCTCGAAGATGAGATCCTGTTCCACCAGCGAAATGCCGATGCCGCTGTCATGGACGTCGAACCGCACCTTGAACGTGTCGTCGTCGCCACCAGCGATCCGGCGAACATCAATGACCACCCCCCCCTCGTCGGTAAACTTGATGGCATTGGCAACGAGATTGGTGAGTACCTGATGCAGCGAGCGTTCGCTGCCCATGACACCGAGCGGCAATTCGGGATCGACCCGCAACCGCAGATAGATACTCCTTGTCCGGGCCTGCTGCATCAGCATCCCGCGCAGCTTGGCCAGCCGCTGATCGAGGCGGAAGGAAACCCGTTCGATCTCGAGCTGATGCGCTTCGGCCTTGGCCAGATCCAGCACATCGTTGACCAGGACGAGCAAACTGTCGGCGGCACTGCGAATGGTCGCCGTCATGTCTCTCTGGTCGCTGTCAAGTTGTGTCGTGCGCAGAAGATCCGACAGGCCGATGACAACGTTGAGCGGCGTTCGGAATTCGTGACTCATGGTCGCGAGGAAGCGGCTCTTGGCCATGTTGGCCTCTTCGGCCCGTTCAATGGCGGACTGCAGCTTGGCAAGCAGGAATGAGACATAGGTCGGAAGAATGATGAGGGCCAGCACGAGAACAATGTTGAGGGCCGG
Organism: Geminicoccaceae bacterium; assembly: GCA_020638465.1. Classification (NCBI taxonomy): domain Bacteria; kingdom Pseudomonadati; phylum Pseudomonadota; class Alphaproteobacteria; order Geminicoccales; family Geminicoccaceae; species Geminicoccaceae bacterium. The sequence goes on along the minus strand of JACKIM010000001.1, from coordinate 1,915,564 downwards.
ATGAATCTGCCATTCCGGACTGACAATGGTGACGACCGAAAAAAGGATGACCGATGAAAACGCGGCCGCAAAGAGATAGGGAATACCGAAGCGGAAACCGTGACCGAAAATGAACCACAGCATGACCGTATAGAAGATCATTCCGGCCTTGCCGCCAATGATCATGGCTGCCGTGGTCCCCATCAGATCAACCAGCATCCCGAACAGGCGGCGGAGCACATTTTTGGCAGGATAGAGGATGATATGCACCAGAATGCCTGCCGCCACCATGATCCCGGTCAGGAACACGATCGTCGACCAGCGGATGATTTCAACCGCACTCTCATCATCGTGCGGGAACAATATCATGTAGACGAACATCCCGACGATCATGACGATGCGAATGATCGCCTGCTCGTGCTCGCTGTCCTCGCGACCGCGCAGGCGCCTGCTTGCGAATTTCATCAACTGACCGAGCCTGGCCATCACCGTCCCGGATATGGTGTGATCAAGTGCAGGCGTCAGTTCGGGGCGTCTCGCCAAGTCCAGTCCATTTCCGCCATCAACCCGCGATTATCACCCTCACCGTTAAACCTTCAGGATAAGGTGCGACAATTTCGTTAGATGGCGCGTTCGGGTTTCGCGAGAGTGAGAATGTCTCCATCTCGGCACATCTGTCGCTCGAATGTCACGGCATCGACCGGCGGTGACATGTAATCGCCCTGCACCTCATCACAGCCCAGTTCCTTCAGGCTCTCGAGCTGCGCTGCCGTCTCGACCCCCTCGGCAATGACCCGTAGTCCGAGACTGTGGCCGAGATTGATGATCGCGCGGACGATAACCTCGTCATTGGTGGACTGGTCGATGTTCTGGACGAAACTCTGATCGATCTTCAGCCGCTGTACCGGCAACCGCTTGACATAGGCCAACGAGGAGTAGCCCGTGCCAAAGTCGTCGATCGACAGGCTGACGCCCAGTTGGTTGAGATAGCGCAGACTGGCCGAAGCCGTCTGGCTGTTCTCGATGACCGCGTTCTCGGTAAGCTCGATATCGAGCGATGACGCATCCAGTTGCGTATCCTTGAGTATCCGCTCCACCATCAGTTCTACGCCCCGCTCGCGGAACTGCACGGGCGACAGGTTCACCGAAAGCTGCATGCCCAGCATGCCCTTGTCACGCCATACCCGGTGCTGGGCACAGGCCGTACGCAAGACCCATGCGGTCAGGGGAGCGATGATGCCGATGTCCTCGGCAAGGCCGATGAACTCTCCGGGGCGTACAATTCCCCGATGCGGGTGATTCCAGCGGACCAGCGCCTCCATACCGATGATCCTGCCAGTCGTAAGCTCCACCTGAGGCTGATAGTAGACAAGAAACTGTTCACCGGCGATTGCCTGCCGCAGCTCCCGTTCCAGCGTGACAGCACGCCTTGCGGCGATATTCATCTCGGCCGCAAAGAAGCGGTAACCATCCCGGCCGGATGCCTTGGCACGATAGACCGCCAGATCCGCGTTCTTCAGTAACGTCTCGATGTTGCGACCGTCTGCCGGGAACAGCGTGATACCCGTCGACGCGCTGATGTGAACCTCGTGGTGGTCGATCAAAAATGGTTCGGCAAAAGCCTCGCTCAGCCTGCGCGCCAGTTCAGCCGCATCATCCGGCCGCTTGAGCCCCATCTGCATGACGACGAACTCGTCGCTGCGCAGCCTCGCCAGATAGTCGGTCTCGCGCAGCCGCTTGGACAGACGGCCGGCCACCGACCGGAGCAATTCGTCTGCAAAATCGCGGCCAAAGGCATCATTGATGCCCTTGAAACGATCGATGTCGATGATCAGGATGGCGAGCATCTCATGCTGGCGGCGCGCCCGCGCCAGCTCCATTTCCGCACGATCGTTGAACGATTCGAAGCTCGGCAATTGAGTCAGGAGATCGACACTCGGCGATGTCTTGTTGACGAAAGTCTCCGCAACCAGATCGGTGACATCCACGGAAAGTGTCATCACACCTTCCTCATGACCATTACCGTGAATGAACGGCCCCTTGACCGCAATCAGGTCACGGTGGCTATCGCCATTATCGACAATATCGCGAACAGGTGCCGCGAGGGCACGGCCACTTTCGAACACCTTTTCATTGTGAACCGAATGGCGGGTCGCATGGCTTTCGCCGTAGATCCTGGAGATATGGCGCCCGACGGCTGCATCACGGCTGATTTCGAACAGCTTCTCGTGAGCCGAGTTGACCGCCACCAGCCGACCGTGCCGGTCCACGATGTCAAGTGCCATCGGCAAGGCGTCAAACATCGACTGAACGCTGTTTTGCGTGTCGGTGACACCGAAATTGCGATCGCGCAGGGCCCGTTCGAGATCGACCGCGCGTTCCGCCAGCAGCTTCTGCTGCCGCCGGATGGTGAGAAGGTTGCGCGCACGGGCGCGAAATTCAAGGTGATCGACCGGACTCAGCAGGAAGTCGGTGGCACCGGCCTCCAGGGCACGGTAACAGAACTCGCGGTCCTCATAGACTGTCACGACGACAATGGGGATATCCGCAAAGTCGGGATTTTCTCGCAACGTCGCAATGAACGCCGCACCATCCATCTCAGGCATGTTATAGTCGGTGATGATCAGGTCGGGAATGTTCTGGCCATGCAGCCTGCTCAGCGCATCTACCGGACTGGAGAATGACTGAACCTGGAGACCTTCCTCGACCGAAAGTGCCAACCGCGTGAGAATATTGCGGTTGGTGACTCGATCATCGATGACAACTATTTTAGCCATGAAACCTCACGTTGGCCGCTCGTGCCAAACGTCTTCACGAATGGGCCCGTGTCCCTCGCTCCGTGAATATCCGGTCTCGATGAACAACAATCCATAATTTTTGCATGTGTGATGCTGCAAAGGGCATGATAGGCAGGATGTTGGCAACATACAAGCTCCGGGTGAAACCAACCAGATCTTTTCAACCTCACGTCCTGCAATCGAAGAGTTGTTATCGAAAAATCAACCATTTGGTGGCTTAATGGGATGCCCAATTTATATTTTACAACTAGGATCGCGGACACCGACAGAACATTCACCGGTCGCGGACAGCAAGGACGGAGTCGCGTTTGTCTGGGCTCATGAACACGATCTTCACATTCGCGGCTGCCGAATGGATGCCATGGCTGCTGTCGGCCACAATCGTGATCGCGGCCCTGCTCCTGTGGATGAGCTTCAGCCGCAGGGCAGCGGCACTCAGTCATGCCCTCGACGGCGCGATCGGCACGATCAGCGAGGTTGACGGCCAGACGGCTTTCAAGAACCGCTTTCCCGTCATCTTCCAGAAACTCGCCGAAAACCCGGTGATAGGCGAGACCTGGCGCAGCTATGCCGCCACACTGAACTCCGCGTCGGGCAACGAGGAGGCCATCGGATATACCCGGCGTCCCAAGGAAGCATTCAACGAAGGACTGATCGCCGCCGCAGGCATCAATCTGCGCTTCTATGGCTCGATCCCCAACTTTCTGGTCAGCGCCGGCCTGCTGTTCAGCTTCCTGGGACTTGTGGCGGCCCTGCATTTTGCCAGTGCCGGCGTGGCAGCACGGAATGTCGCCGAGGCCCAATCCGCCCTGGGAGATCTTCTTGAGGCCGCAACATTCAAGTTTGCCACCTCGATCACCGGCCTCGGCGCCTCCCTGGTCTTCTCCTGGCGCGAGAAGGCAGGACTCTACCAATTGCAACGGCGTATGCAGCGCCTGTGCGCCCTGCTCGAAGCACGCATGCGGCCCGTGACCACCGAAAGTCTGCTCGCCGCGCAACTGGCTGAAATGAGACAGGCCAACCAGCAGATCCGACGGTTGAGCCAATCGGTTTTCATCCGGGTGCCCCAGACCGTCGAGGAACGACTCGCCGAACAACTCGATCAGCCGATCGAGCGCCTGCGTCAGGCGGTCCGGCAGGCGGCCGGAAATCTGGAGACATGGTCGCAGACGCTGCCGGACCTTGCTGCCTTGCCTGGTCCCTCGGCCGGATCGTCTCCGATCCCTGCTGCCGGAAATTCACCGAATCAGGAACAACACCAAGTCGAACCGGTATCGACGGCCCATACTCCTTCGTCCGTAGCCGATCCGCTGCCGCCCGATTCACGCTCGAAGGAGCTGCGCCGGTTGCTTGATCACCGTCTCGCCTGGATTGCGGAATTGCTCGGCGATGGCATCGATCGCCTGCAGGGCAGTCGCTCGATGCGCAGGCGGCATGGCGAGATGATCGACCTGCTACAGCAGACCCACGACCGCATCCGCGACTCGCGGAACTCGCTCAATGCCCTGCTCGAACATGAGGCAACCGGCAGTGGAGCACTACGTAGAGCCCTGGGGACACTCGATGGCGAGTTGCGCGCCACCCGCAAGGCCCTGCGCGAGGCAACCGCAACCCTCGACGAGGAACGCTGAACGATGAGAGGTCCGGTGCCGGACCACGAAGCAGCCGAAGAAAGCAGCTTCATCTCGTTCACCGATCTGATGCTCGGCCTTGTCTTCCTGTTCATCATCATCCTCATGGCCTTCGGTCTCAACTATCGCCAAGCCGAACAGACGGCGCAGCATACGCTCAACGAACTCCGGCAGGAACGCGACCGCATCGCCCGCGACCATGACCGGCTCGAACAGGAACGCGACCAGTTGATCGACCAGCGCGACATGCTGCGCTCTTTGACCACCCGTCTGGTCGACAAGGACGCCCTGCGCGCCAACCTGCTTCGCGAACTTCAGGGCGACCTGGCCGCACGGAACATTGACGTGGCCGTTGATCCCGCCTTGGGTATCCTCCGCCTCCCTGTCGACCTTCTGTTCCCGTCGGGCTCGGCACGCCTCACGGAGCGCGGCACCGAAGCCCTGACCGTCCTGGCACATGTCCTGCGAAGGCGGCTCCCCTGCTATGCCCTGGCTGCCGACATCATGAGAGAGGCCTGCGGCGGTGACATTCAGCCCATTCTGGAGACCGTGCTCGTCGAAGGGCATACGGACAGTGTACCGCTCAATCGTGCCCCTTACGAAGACAACTGGAGCTTGTCGGCGGCTCGCGGTGTCAACACATTCAAGGCTCTCATCGCAATCGAAAACGGGCTCGACAGCCTGCGCAACCAGCGAGATGAAGCCTTGCTCGGCGTGGCCGGCTATGAAGCCCGTCGACCGGTTGCCGCCGGTGACAGCGATATCGCACATGAACGCAATCGCCGCATCGACCTGCGCTTCATTGTCTCGGCTCCGACGCCCGAGGAATTGCAGGAGCTGAATCGCCGTATCGAGAATATCCTGAAGTAGGAACCTTGCCCATGGATGTGACTATGCCGATGACCGTTCAGTCACGCGCTGCCGCTGCCGCAAGTGCGTCGTGCAGGGCCTCAAAGGCAATGAGCACACAGTCATGCCGGCTTTTCACCGCACGCACGGGGGCCATCGCCTCCAGGTGTTCGAGCCCCGCGGGAAGTTCCCCCTCGCCACGCAACCAGGCGGCCGCGGCAGCATGCCAGCGGCTTGCGGCTTCCACTGTCACCTGCCCAGTCGCTTCTGCCACCAGCGATGCGGCAGCACGAGTCAACAGGCAGCCTCGGGTCTTGTGCGCCAGAGAATCAATGCGGTCACCGTCAAGCTTCACATCGACCGACACCCGATCACCGCACAGCGGATTGTCGGCCGTGGCCGTTCCGTCGGGCGAATCGAGACGTCCGGCCCCGGCTCCGCTTTTCGCCAGCGCCACCAACGCTTCCTGATAGAGATCGTCGCTCATCGAAGCCTCCTGATGACCTCGGACAGTCCCTCAAGCAGGGCATCGACGTCATCGCTATCATTGTAAGGCGCCAGACTGGCCCTGGCCGTGGCAGCAAGATCAAGGACGTCCATCAGCGGTTGTGCGCAATGATGGCCGCCGCGCAGACAAACGCCACGGCTGCCAAGTACCTGACAGACGTCATGGGCATGCACGCCGTCAACCTCGAAGGCAACGATGCCCAGCCGTTCCTGCAGGCCAACGGGCCCGACGACACGTATGCAGTCGATCGTTTCAAGCCCGCGCAGCAGGCGTTCAGTCAACAGCTTTTCATGCAGGGCCCAGGCCTGCCAGTCCTGCTGCATCATCCACCGGGCGGCCGCAGCCATGCCGAGCACGGGTCCGATCGCCGGCGTTCCAGCCTCGAAACGATGAGGGGGGGCTGCAAAACTGGTCCCGTCGAATGACACATGCCGGATCATCTCGCCACCGCCGAGGAACGGCGGCAGTCGTTCGAGCAACGCCTCACGCCCCCAAAGCACTCCGGCACCGGTAGGCCCGAACATCTTGTGCGACGAGAGCGCATAGAAATCACAGCCGATCGACTGGACATCGAGCGACCCGTGCGGTGCCCTCTGCGCGCCATCCACGACCATCGTCGCATGCGGTGCCGCCGCACGGATACGGGTCAGATCCGTTATCGCACCCGTAACATTCGATACATGAGTAACACTGACAACGCGGGTACGTTCACTGACGAGAACGTCCAGCGCATCGAGGTCGAGTCGCCCTTCCCCGGTTACCGGAATGACGCACAACACGGCCCCACTCCGGCCGGCAACGAGTTGCCAGGGAACGATATTGCTGTGGTGTTCCAATCCGCTCACCAGGATCTCGTCACCGGGCGCAAGCCCTTCGGCGAGCGCATGGGCAACGATGTTGATGGCCATCGTCGTACCACTGGTGAAGACCACCTCGTCGGCTGCACCGGCACCAAGGTAGCGCGCCATCGTGTCTCGGGCAGCATCGAAGGCGTTGGTCGCGGCATCCGCAAGCGGATAGACCCCCCGCTTGACATTGGCTCGCGCGCCTGTCTCGAAGTACAAGAGCGCATCAGCGGCCTCATCGACGATCTGGCCGGTGGCTCCGTTGTCCAGATAGTGGAACGGTTCTTCCACATTCGAGAAGATGGGAAAATGCGTGCGCACGGCACGTCCGGGCGCAAGCATCAAGACGTCTCTCCGGCAAGGGCTGCAAGAGCCTGTGGTGTGTCGATATCAAGCAGCACCGCGGCGTCATTCATCTCCACCTCGTGTACCGCCTCTTCGAACTGGCCGATCAGGTGCTTCGCACCGGCATCGCCTTCCACACCCTGCATGGCAGGAATCATGTCACCTGCCCACAACACGGGATTGCCGCGTTTGCCATTGAAGGTCGGCACGATGATCGAGCGCCCCTCCACCGGATCGAACGCCGCCGCCAGCCGCTGGACGAGCGTCGCGTTCACCCGCGGCATATCCCCCAAAGCCACAAGTACACCGTCGATATTGGCCGGTAGCGCTGCCAATCCTGCCTTGAGCGATGTGCTCAGCCCGGCTGCATAGTCCGGATTGTGCACGATCGTCACCGGCAGCGCCGTCAGCAGATGCTCGATCAGTACCTGATCATGCCCCGTCACCACGATCACGGGATCGAACCTTGCACCAATAGCTGCGTCGACGGCATGACGCAGCATCGGCACACCATCGACCTCAATCAGGAGCTTGTTGCGCGACCCCATGCGCCGCGACTGGCCGGCTGCCAGAACGATTGCTGCCAGACGGGTCGATTTCGGCGGTACTCTGGCCGCGCGCGGCTGCGGCCGCGTAGGTATCTCGGTGAGCAGACCGCCTACTCCCATGCCCATGACATCGTGCGACGTGACGGCAATACCGGCGGCCACGCGGCGAAGTACCCAATCGAAGCCGTTGAGTTTCGGCGAACGCGCGCACCCCGGCAATCCCAGTACGGGCCTGTCGCCAATCTCGGCCAACAACAGCAGATTGCCCGGATCGACCGGCATGCCAAAATGGCATACCCGGCCACCGGCCGCCTCGATCCCGGCCGGGAGGACGTCCCGGCGATCCGTGATCGCGGAGGCACCGGCAATCACCAGCAGGTCCCCTGATGTTTCAGCGATGGTCGCGGCCAGCGCATCGATCTCATGTGCGCAGCGCCGTTCGTCAATCAAGCGACCGCCGGTTGCCTCGATGCGCTCCTGCGTGGTCCGGCGCGTCTTGTCGAGCACCTTGTCGGCCAGCTCCGGCAGGACGGTCTGCACCAGTGTTACATCGAGTCCTCGGAAGGCATGAACTTCGAGGACGGAACCACGGCTGCCACCACCTGCGGCCGCGACCGCCTGTTCCAGCACCTGCGTACTTGTTGAAAAGGGGATGACCTTGACCGTTGCCACCATCTGCCCGGGTTCGACAACGGACCAATTATCGATCGTTGCCAAAGTGAGACTTTCATCCACGGCATTGATGGCATCGATGACCGACGGATCGACCTGCAGCACTCCGGCCCGAACGGCAAAGAGATTGACCCGCCCCGCGAACGCAGGACGAGCCTCGATCCCTGATATGCGCAATGCCCGGGTCAGGCGGGTGGCGGCCTCGTCCTCGTGGATGTCACCCGGTTCCAGGACGACGGCCATGATCTCGGAAACCCCGGCAGCGCGGAGCGCTTCAATATCACTCTGAACAAGTCGCTTGCCCTTGCCCAAGCGCCTGCCTTCGAGCTTCCGGCTATGCGCCAGAATGGCATCCGCCGCATCATCGACCGAAATCATTCCAAAACGCATCTCTCGTCCCCATGGCCAGCCCCACATGAATTCATGTAGGCCATGATCGGACCATTGACCAGAATACCTGAGGCCATGGCCTGAACGGCATATTTCCTGTTCCGTGATCCCGGTTGGCCCATGTGCATGGATTTGACCAAGAAGATCGCTGTTCCTGGGCGCCGGGTTTGGTAATCGGCACGTGCTCTGGCGCAGGCTTCAGACGATCTCCTTCAGTACCGCATGGGCAGCGGTCCGCGCGGCTGTCTGCCCGTGGGGCGGTTGCATGATTGAGCGCAATCTTGCGAAATTCCCGATCTGTCGACCACGTGCGTGATCATCGAACCACAGTAAATCGAGTGTACGCTGCAGGGTTTCACAATCCAGCCCGTCCTGCACCATTTCAGGAACAATCGGCATATCGAGAAGGATATTTGGAAGGGACAGATATGGAGTGCGGACAAGGTGCCTGGCAATCATCGCAGAAAGCGCATCAGTGCGATAGATCGCCACCATTGGACAACCACTTAACGCCAATTCAAGCGTTGCCGTCCCCAGACAGGCCACGGCAACACGCGAATTCGCGAAGATTTCCCAACGTCTGTCATCGCTATCGAGAATTCTGCAATCCAGATCGCTTCCCGAAAGCAGCGATGAGACAACGTTGCGCATCGTCGGCACGACGGGAAGGACAACCTCCAGCGCCACCACCTTCCGTCTCAAGGAGCGAGCGGCTTCGAGCATCAGCGGAAGATGACGGCGGATTTCGGCAGTCCGGCTGCCGGGCATCAGGCACAGCCGCTCCGGCGACGGCTCCGCAGGTCCGCGCAGGACCGGGATCATGGCACAGGCGCGGTCGACGGCCGGATGGCCGACATGGTCACAGGCAAGGCCATGGGGCTCGAAAAACGCCGGTTCGAAGGGAAACAGCGTCAGCAGCCGGTCCACCGACCGAGCCAGCCGCCGGGCCCGCCACGGCCGCCATGCCCAGGCTTGCGGCGCGACATAGTGGATGTGACGACACTCCGTGCCAGCCAGTCGCTCATGCAAACGAAGGGAAAATTCCTGATTGTCGATCGTCACCAACGCATGCGGCCGCCACACTTCGAGAACAGCCGCAAGACGATTGAAACAACCGATGAGACGAGGCAGCGCCATGATGACGTCGCCGAAGCCCATGACGCCGAGTTCGTCAATGGTGAAGATCGGATCGACACCAGCGGCGATCATCTCCGGCCCGGCCACGCCGCGAATCTCGACTCCCATTGGCGCCTGCTCGATCACCGATCGGGCGAATTCGCCGCCCAGGTAGTCACCGGACGCCTCACCGGCAACCAGCGCTAGACGGATCACCTCGCTCATCGCGTAAACATTTGCAATTTATCGAATTTCAACAAAGCAGCCAGATTGGCGCGCCACCGCCTGTATATCTGATTAGGCGATTCTTTTTTGGTGTGATATTCTATTGTAAGTTGCTGGATAAAAACAACAGGATGAAATGAATGCCCCCTCTTGAATCCCACTCGCTTGTGAGAATTACCCGGAGCGTCATCGCCGATGTCAACGGAATGGCAGTCAGTCTTCCAGCCGGAGACTACCGGGCAGAGCGTCTGGCTGTCGGCGACGAGAGCGCACATGACCAGTACCTGCTGGTACCGATCTCTCGTGCGCGGGCTCACGGCATATCGGGCGAAATTCTTAAAATGCTGATGGGCTCCAACTGCATAAAGGTTCTGGCCGAAGGCTAGCAGTGCAATGACGAAATTCTCCCGGCTGCCACGCGACGCCGACGCCTGACACGGTACTGTCATTTCATCGATGCGGTCCCGGCCTCCTTCAAACGGTGATGGTCCGTGGAATTTGAGGCAATGTTCCGACGCGCCCCGGATCGAACTCAGCCCGCGATCTCGATCCCGGCGGCGGCAGCAGCAGCACGCAGTTCGGCCATGCCGATTTCCGCCATCTCCAACGGGTTGGCCTTGGCTGGGTCCTGCTCGGCCTCGACGATCACCCAGCCCGAATAACCGATCGCATCGAGATCCTTCATGAAGGAACGGAAGTCGATCGAACCATCGCCGGGAACGGTGAACACACCTTCGAGAACACCCTTCAGGAAGCTCCAATCCTCCGCCCTGAGCTTCTCCAGCACATCGGCACGGATATCCTTGACGTGAACGTGATTGATACGATGCCCCCAGCGGCGGGTCGTGGCCGACACGTCGCCACCGGCGAAGGTCAGATGACCCGTGTCGAGCAACAACCCGACAGCATCGTCACTGTTCTCCATGAGAAGATCGATTTCTTCCTCGGTCTCGATCACCGTACCCATGTGGTGATGGTAGGTCATCGGGCACTGCTCGGCTTCGAGCCATTCGGCAAAATCCGTCAGCTTCTCGCCATAGCGGCGGACGTGATCGGCCTTGAGCCTGGGGCGCCGGGAAACGGGAATCTCGATGCGGTTCTGCACGGTGCCCGTCGTCTCGGCATAGACCATCACCGGAACGCCCAGTTCCTGATAAAGCTCCAGCTGGGGCTGGATGCGCTTCTTCTCCTCGTCAATGGTCAGGTCCAGCAGTCCGCCGGAAAACCAGCCCGAGGCCAGCAGGAGACCGTGACCGTCAAGCACAGGCCCCAGCTCGGCGGCATTCATCGGGAACTTGCCGCCCTTCTCCACGCCGCTATAGCCGGCTTTCTTCGCCTCGCTCAGACATTTCTCAAGAGTGTTGTCCGCGCCGAGTTCCGGAAGATCATCGTTGGACCAGCCGATTGGCGCAATGCCCAGCTTGATGGACATGATCGTTCTCCCCACCTTCGAGCGACGGTCTAGAACCTTTCCTTCGCGAGTAGAACGAAAAAAATGTCACGGCCAAAGCGCTCTCTCGCAGTTCCCCCAGGCAAAAGCCCTGGTCACGCAAAGGGCCGAAGGAATCGAAGCCCGCGATTCCACCCACCCGGGGAATATCTCCACGGCACGCCCGAACGGATGTGCCATGGCGATTCTTGGCTGAACGGAAGGTACTTCAGACACCCAGGCGCTGACGCGACTTGCCTTCGAGATACTCCTTGTAGGCGTCCTGCACGCTCTGTCGCTGGCTGATTTCGGGCGTGCCGCATTCCCACCACGATCCGTTACCTTCGGTCCAGTCGCGCGCCTGCACCCTGACATGAATGACAGCGGTCCGGTCGGCAGCCTGCGCCTCCTTGAAGGCACCCTCGAACTCGCCGAGCGATTTGACGCTGATACCGACCGCCCCCATCGCTTCTGCATGCTTGGCAAAATCGATCGGAACGACCCCACCGTCGGCCTTGCAATCGGCCAGCAGGTTGTTGAAGCTGGGCGTTCCCTTGGCCCGCTGCAACCGGTCGATGACCGCAAACCCACCGTTGTCACAGACCACGACGATGAGTTTGTGACCGGTCAGTACCGAACTGTAGATATCGGAATTCATCATCATGTAGCTGCCATCTCCGACCATGACGACAACCTCGCGGTTCGGGTCGGCCATCTTCGCCCCCCAGCCACCGGCAACCTCGTAGCCCATGCAGGAAAAGCCGAACTCGCAGTCGAACGTGCTGCTCGCCCGCGCCCGCCAGTTCATGCACAGTTCGCCAGGCAACCCACCAGCCGCCGTGAGCGCCAGGTCGTGGTCTCCACTGAGTCGGTTCACCGAGCCGACCACCTGCGCATAGCTGCCAACCTCGGCATTGGTGAGGCGGATACGATCATCGACGAAGGCATTCCATTCGCCATAAAGCGCCTTGCCGTGATCCATCCACGCCTGTGGCGCCTGCCAGTCGCCCAGACCCGCATCGAGGTCGGCGACACAGGTCCTCGCATCGCCGACGACCGGCAGCGACTTGTGCTTGAGCGCATCGAAACGGGCGGCATTGACGCCGATGAACTGCGAATCCGGCGCGAAAAGTGACCATGATCCGGTGGTGAAATCCTGCAAGCGGCTACCGATGGCGACGACGACATCCGCTTCGGCGGCCAGCCTGTTGGCACTGGACGAGCCCAGGCCCCCGATGGGGCCGCAATTCACGGGATCGTCATGGAGAAGAACGGTGCGACCAGCGATCGTTTCGACAACCGGAATGCGATGCCTTTTCGCGAAGGCTGCCACCTCGGTCTCGGCCTCGCTGTAGCGGACACCGCCACCGGCGACGATCAACGGCTTCTTCGCGGTCTTGAGCCTTTCGACGGCCGCCTGCACCTGATCGAGATCGGGCCGCGGGCGCGGTGCCTTGTGAACGACCCTTTCGAAGAAGCGTGTCGGGTAGTCGAACGCCTCGCCCTGCGTGTCCTGCGCCAATCCGAGGAAGACAGGTCCGCAATCGGCGGGGTCAAGCAGGGTTGCCACGGCCTGCGGCAGGCTTTGCAGGATCTGCTCGGGACGGACGATCCGGTCCCAGTAGCGGGTCACGGCCTTGAACGCGTCGTTGACGGTGATCGTCGGATCGCCGAAATGCTCGACCTGCTGGAGCACCGGGTCGGGGAAGCGGCTGGCAAAGGTATCACCGGAGATGATCAGGACGGGTAGCCGGTTAGAATGGGCAACGCCGGCAGCGGTCACCATGTTGAGCGCACCGGGTCCGATCGAACTGGTGGCCACCATGACCTGGCGGCGCTTCTTGGCCTTGGCGAAGCCGATGGCGGCCAGCGCCATGGATTGCTCGTTCTGGCCGCGCCAGGTGGGGAAATCCTCCTTGACGGCTTCCAGCGCCTCGGAGAGGCAGGTGACGTTGCCATGGCCGAAGATGGCGAAAACTCCCGGGAACAGCGGCTCTTCCCGACCATCGATAATGGTGCGCTGGGCCATCAGGAATTTCACCAAGGCCTGGGCCATCGTCAAACGTACGGTGCTCATGCGTTCCTCCCTCTCCCGCAATTGCTCCTTATATAGCGCCAAGCAACAGGAGCGTGAACCCGAATTCCGGAATATTTGTTCCACTTCTATCGATTTATTGAACAAACAATCTAGGACCAGCGGGCAGCCGCCTCTTCGTCGCTCTCCCGGGCATCGACCCAGCGTTCGCCGTCGGGCCCCTCCTCCAGCTTCCAGAATGGCGCCTTCGTCTTCAGCCAGTCGATGAGGAAGGCGCAGGCGTCGAGTGCGGCAGCGCGATGGGCCGAAGCCGTCGCCACCAGCACGATGGGTTCGCCCGGCAACATGCGGCCATGGCGATGGATGATGAGACTGCGGCTGAGTGGCCAGCGCTCGCGGGCTTCGGTCTCGATCGATTCAAGCTGCCGCTCCGTCATGCCCGGATAGTGTTCGAGCGTTATCGCATGCACAGCCGATTCACCATGCATGTCGCGGACAAGACCGATGAAGGTTGCGACCCCGCCAATGCCATGATCACCGGCGCAGAAACCGTTGATCTCGACCCCGGCGTCGAACGGCGCCTCCTGCACGCGCACGGTCATTTCAGCCTCCGGTCACGGGCGGGAAGAAGGCGATTTCGTCACCATCCGACACCGGTGCGTCGCGCTCGACATATTCCTGATTGAGCGCACAGCGCACCACCCCCTTCGCCTCGCAGGCCTCGGAGAAGCGCGGGTGGCGCTCGCCGACCCAGGCCATAAGATCGGCCACCGTCGCCACATCCTGCGGCAGCTCGACTTCCTCCTGCGAACAACCGGTGCGCTGCCGCAGCCAGGCGAAATAACGAATCTTCATGAGAAATCCCCCCTTTCTTGATCAGCCCTGTTCGTGGAAATGATCATGAATGGCACGAGCGACAGCCTTGTTGATGCCCGGCACCTGTTCGAGATCGTGCAGCGATGCACCCTGGATCTCGCGTACCGAGCCGAAATGGCTCAGCAGCGCCTTCTTGCGCTTGCCGCCGATGCCGGCGATCTGGTCCAGAGCCGACACGGCCATGGCCTTGCCGCGCTTGCCGCGGTGGGTGTTGATGACGAAACGATGCGCCTCATCGCGCAACCTTTGCAAATAGTAGAGCACCGGATCACGTGCGTTGAGACTGCGTGGCTCATGCCCCTTCATGAAGAAGCGTTCCTCGCCGGCATCGCGATTGGGGCCCTTGGCCACGCCGATGATGGCCTGGTCCACGATACCGAGTTCGTTCATCACGCCTTCCACCGAGGACAGCTGCCCGGCCCCGCCGTCGATCAGCACCAGATCGGGCCATGTCCCATGCTCGCGGTCCGGGTCGTCGCGGAGCAGCCGGCTGAAACGGCGGCGCAGCACCTCGCGCATCATGCCGTAATCGTCACCTGGTTCGACATCGGCATCCTTGATGGTGAATGTACGATAGGACTTGCGGTCAAAGCCATCACGGCCGGCGACGATGAAAGCTCCGACCGCGTGGCGGCCCTGGATGTGGCTGTTATCGTAAACCTCGATACGTCCGGGCGGTCCGGCCAGATCGAAGCGTTCCGCCAGCTGGGCCAGCACCGCTGCCTGAGACGCCTGCTCGGCCATGCGCCGCGCCAGCGCCTGCTGGGCGTTGTGACGGGCGATGTCGACCAATTGCTTCTTTTCCCCACGCTGGGGAATGTGCAGGTGGACACGATGCCCGCCACGGCTGGACAGCGCTTCGGCGAGCAGTTCCTGATCGCTGACGGCTGATCCGAGCAGGACCTCGCGCGGCGCTGTCCGTTCCGCATAGAATTGCGCCGCGAAGGCCGAAAGGATGTCGGCATCGTCGGAATCGCGGGTATGGGCAGGAAAATACGCGCGATTGCCGTAATTGCGCCCTCCCCGATAGAAGAAAACCTGCACGCAGGCTTCTCCTCCCTCGCTGTGCAGGGCGATGATGTCGGCGTCTTCCACCGAAGTGGTATTGATCCCCTGACGACTGGCAACATGGGCGATCCCCCGCAGCCGATCGCGCAACATGGCGGCCTTCTCGAAGTCGAGATTTTCCGCTGCCGCGTGCATGTCCGCCTGCAACCGTTCCTGGACCTCGCGCGTGCTCCCCTTGAGAAAACCGCGGACCTCCTTGACCAGTTCACCGTAATCGTCCTGCGAGATCCGATCCACGCACGGCGCGGAACAGCGCTTGATCTGATATTGCAGACAGGGCCGTGTCCGACTGGAAAAGATCGCATCCGAACAGTTGCGGAGCGGAAAGGCCCGCAAGAGCGCGTTCAGGGTATCATTGACGGCGGTCGCCGACGCAAACGGACCGAAATATTCGGTCCTGTCGCGCTTGGCGCCACGATGCTTGGAAATCATCGGGAAATCATGGTCGAGCCGCAGGGCGATATAGGGGAAACTCTTGTCGTCGCGCAGGACAATATTGAAGGATGGACGGTGCCGCTTGATCAGGTTGGATTCCAGCAGCAGAGCCTCGACCTCGCTCGTGGTGGTGACGAACTCCATCGACCGGGTCAGCGCGACCATGCGCTGCAACCTGACCGTGAGCGCCTGCGGCTTGGTGTAGGAGGCCACGCGCTTTTTCAGGGACTTGGCCTTGCCGACATAGAGCAACTGCCCCTTGCCGTCGAACATCCGGTAGACACCGGGCCCGCTCGGCAGGGTGCGAAGATAGTTACGGATCAGTGTCGCACCACCAAGCTCCTCCGCCTGGTCGGTGCGATAGGCAGCTTGCTCGACCATGGCTGCTATGTGCGATGCACGATGGAACCGGTCAAGTGGAATGCCTGCCCTTCAGGTCTTCATCAGATAGTCGGCGATGATTCGCGGAGCTTCGAATGCAGGCAGTTCGACATCTGGTGCCGGTCTCGACAGGGCAACTTTTACCCAATCGACAAGATCGGCCGGCTGCTCGCAGACGGTGACAGGCAGATGGCAGGCGAGCTTGCGCGCGAACGGTCGTTGATCGTTGATCGGATGGCCAGGCGTGTTCGGTCCCCTGCGCGGTACCAGCAGCAGCCGGCATCGCGCCTCGACGGCATCGCGGACCAGTCCGACACCTGCATGGGCGATCAACAACTCGCAACCGTGCAACCGTTCGAGCAGCGCCATGCGCGGCAGGAAACGTTCCCATTGCATGTGCCGGGGAAGGACACTCGAATGACCGATCTGGGCGAAAGCATCGAGGGCCAGCGCGGCAGCCGCGTGATCGGCAGCCTGCACCAGTTCGTCATACCCGTGGATGAATGTGCCGACGGCCACAACGATCAAAAGAGCAATCCCCGGGCAATCACCGCCCGCGGATAGGCAATCCGTTGCTCGGGCCATGGAATGATGAACAGATGGGCGAAGGGATAGGCCAGCCGACCGGACAATGTCGGACCGAAACTGCCCGCACTCTCGATGAAGATCACCTTCGCGCCGAACAGTCTGCCGAAAACCACCGTTGCCAGGGCAACATCGGCACCTGTCGAAATGATGAGATGCGGCCGCTCGCGGCAGATCATGACGAGTGTCTGCAGAATGTTGAGAAGCAGACGCAAGGGTGAGCGGCGCGGGTGGCACAGGTACCAGATGCGGGCTGGTGCCGGCGCGGTGCCACTGTTGTCATCGTGATCGCTCCTGAAGGTCGCGTCAAAACGATCGGTGAACTCGATACCGTCAACCGCCCGCAAGAGTTCCGCGCGATGACCGCCCGGTGAACAGGCGAAACAGGTCCGGCGATGCTCGGTGAGAAGCATCATGGAAAAGCCCTGTATCCGCGCCTGCCGAGCAGGCCGGCAAGTCGGCCTCGGCGGTCGACGATGATGGCGACCGGTTCGCACAAATCGAAGCGACCAAGGGCGTCCGGACGTTCATAGGCATAGAGATCGAGCGGAATACCGCCGACAAAGGCTGTGGCGCGCAGGCGCAGGAGCAGTCCGTTGACCCGGAGCCAGTTCACGAATCCTCCGGCGAAAAACACTCGAAGGTCGATGTCCGAGCGCGGTGTTGGCATATTGCCGCCACGGGCCTGCGAGCCGATGCATACCGCCTCGTCGAGCCACGGCAATGCCGCGATTTCGGCAAAGCAGCGATCCCGCCAGGCGGCCACGACCGCAGGTGGCCGTCGATAGAAGCGGCAGTACCGGGCGCAGACCCAGAACTGGCCGTTGAACGAGAAATTCAGGTTGTGGGCGACAATGAGGCCCACGAGCCACGCGGTGAATGGCGAGGCACCATCGTGAAGCATTCCGCCCGCCAGGATGACGGCCGCCAGCGCTTCGAGCGAAAAGCGGAACAGCCACTCCTTGCGATCCATCCCGCGCACCCCCTGCAACCACCAGTTCGCGGCCAGGATGAACGCGCAGGAACTTCCGAGCCACGCCAGCGACCCATCCGGATCGATCAAAGGGAAGGTCTTGACCTTGGGGTGCATGACATCACACGCAAAATTCATTGCGGTTTATTCAATCATTAGTTGAATTTTCAGTCAAGTCTGATGCTAGTATGAGCGGCGATGCACACCCGTCCAGATTTCAGAGCGATGATGATCCGACTGCTCTTCATTCTAGCCACGGCATTCCTGTTCGTGTCGTCCTCCACGGCCGCCCTCTACGATCTTCAGTCGTGGAGGATGTTCGGATTTTCAATGGTATTCATGGCATTGATCGCAGCAGCTGTCGCCGCAAGGCCGCGCTTTCGTCGTTGCGAACAGGATCTGCCCGTCGTGCTTTTCTGGCTCGTGTCGATCATGGCCTTCATGGACATGGATGGCAGTTTCGACCCGCTCGACTACAAGATCCTGCTGCCGATCCTTGCCATCGCCGCTGCGCCGAGCCTGCGTCACGTCATGATAGGCGTCGATCTTCGCCGTCTGATCTATGTGCTGCTCGCCTTGCATACACTCGTGCTGACGATCCTCCATGCAGGTGATCTCACGTCCGCCGATGACGATACCCTCTCGTCGCGGCTCGACCTGACAGGGTCGGTGGTCGCCCAGGCCAGCCTTGGAACCATCACCTTCATGCTGGCCGCAGGCGAAGCCCGTGCCAAGCGTGGACTGCCAAGGACAGCCGATATGGGCATCGCCACACTCGCCCTGCTACAGGTCATGCTGAGCGGAACACGGACGGCCATCATGACCCTGCTGGTCATGGCCGCACTATCGATTATCGCCGGTCCGGACCGGCACCGGCAGATACGCATCGTCCTCGGTGCGGCACTGGTGCTGACCCTCGCGTTCGGCCTGCATACACTGTTCATCAGCGATACCTATTTCCTGCGTCTCACCGGCGCCTACGATGACGACTACAGTTCAGGCCGCCTTCACAGCCTGGCCTACTGGCTGACGCTTGCAGGCGACACGCCACTCGGCCATGGTATCGGTACCGTGCGCGACATCATGCAGGACGGTCGTCCCTGGATTGCCGATGGTCGGTTGCTTGAGTGGCCGCACAACGAATTCGTGCGATTCCACGTCGAGGCGGGGTTCCCCGGCCTCGCACTCGTCGTTCTGCTCATCGGCGGAATGACACGACGAGCGCTGCACAAGGCCGCCCGGACCACCGACCCGCGCGAGCGCGCCTTCGTTCTGCTCCTGACTGCCGACATGATCGCGCAGAGCCTTTTGCAGAACCATTTCAACATGATCTACAACAGCACCATGATGATGCTGGTCCTGGCGATGCTCTGCGTGGATCCTGACACCCCTCGCCCGATACGATCACGACTGGTAGTTTCGCCCGATCATGACAAGAACCAGTTGGGGAGCAGCGCATGCCGGGCCGGTCCGAACCTTCCATCTATGACCTGAACCTCGACAGGCAGAGAGCCAATCATCGCCCCCTGAGTCCGGTCGACCATCTTCGCTGGTCGACCGACGTGTTTGGTTCTCGTCTGGCCGTAATCGACGGCAAGCGACGGTTCACCTATGGAGAAATGGCGCAACGCTGCCGCCGTCTCGCCAGTGCCCTGCAACAGCGCGGAACAGGCCGCGGCGACACGGTCTCGATCATCGCCGCCAACCGCGCGGAAATGCTGGAGGCCCATTACGGCATCCCCATGAGCGGTGCCGTGATCAACGCGCTGAACTTCCGTCTCGATGCCGCCAGCATCGCGTTCATCCTCGAACATGCGGAAAGCCGGGTGCTGTTGGTGGATTCGACATTTGCCGAGGTGGTGGGCGAAGCTCTCCGGATGACGAAGAACCGCCCACTGGTAATCGGCATCGACAGCAGAACGAACACGACAATCGGCGATCTCGACTACGAGGAATTCCTCGCCGGAGGAGATCCGGATCACCCCTGGCGGCTGCCCGACGATGAATGGGAGGCCATCTCCCTTTGCTACACTTCAGGCACCACCGGCAATCCCAAAGGGGTCGTCTACCACCATCGTGGAGCGTATCTGAACGCGCTCGGCAATGCCTTCGCCTTCGGGCTCAATTCACGTTCCGTCTATCTGTGGACGCTGCCGATGTTCCACTGCAATGGATGGACATACACCTGGGGCGTTACCGCCGCCGGCGGGACCCATGTCTGCCTGCCGCAGATGCGCCCGGCTGACGTCTTTCGCCTGATCGGGGAGGAAGGCGTGACGCATCTGTGCGGCGCACCCATCGTCCTCAACATGCTCATCCACGCGCCGGAACATGAAAAGCGCCCGCTGCCGCACCGCGTCGAGGTGGCCACCGGCGGCGCCGCGCCACCGCGGGCGGTCCTCGAAGCGATGGAGACCATGGGCTTCCACGTCACCCATCTCTATGGGCTCACCGAAACCTACGGCCCCTCGACCATCTGCGTGCCTCAGGCGGAATGGGAGGGACTGTCACCGGGCGACCAGGCCGCTCGGGTGGCGCGGCAGGGCGTACGCTATCCGACGCTGGGCGAATCGCGGGTCATGGACATCACCACGGGAAAGGACGTGCCGGCTGACGGCCTGACCATGGGTGAATTGCTGCTGCGCGGCCACACGGTCATGAAGGGCTACCTGAAGAACCCGCAGGCGACGGAAAAGGCCCTGAGCGACGGCTGGTTCCACACCGGCGACCTCGCGGTCGTGCACGCCGACGGCTACGTCGAGGTCAAGGATCGTTCCAAGGACGTCATCATTTCTGGTGGCGAGAACATCTCATCTTTAGAAATAGAAGACGTTCTCTATCGTCATCCCGACGTCATGGAAGCCGCCGTCGTGGCAAAGGACGACGAGAAGTGGGGCGAGACACCCTGCGCCTTCGTCACGCTCAAGGCTGACGCCCGCAAGGTCGAGGCCGACGATATCATCGAATGGTGCCGCCAGCATCTGGCCCGCTTCAAGGTACCCCGCCACGTGGTATTCGGCCCGCTGCCCAAGACCTCCACGGGCAAGGTGCAGAAATTCACGCTGCGCGAGATCGCCAATCGCCAAGACGGCTGAACAGCAGACGGCGCAGGGCCGCCGCCTCCTCGATCATCATCATGTGACCGGAACCGGCCATGGTCACGGCCTCGCCACCGAGCACAGTCGCCAGCTCGACACATTTCCTTGCGGGTGCCATCCGGTCGCGCGCGCCAGCGACAACCAGCGCAGGACACAAGATCTGCCGGAGCCATCCGGGATCGAGGCGAAAGGTGTTGCAGGCTTCGAGGTCCGTGGCCAGCACACCCGGTCTCGATGCTTCCAGCAGACGGCGGACCTGCCAGATCACCGAGGTGCCTGGCACCGGCTGCGCGCGCTGCTCCATGCCACTGGCAACCGCCCAGTCGCCGACCAGGGCGGCGGCGGCGGGAAGATCGTCACGGGCAGCAGCGATGAGATCGGGATGGACTGGCATGCGTCCGGCTGCTCCCAGCACGACGAGGCCATCAGCCCGTTCGCCCAGCATCGCCGCCGCGCGTATGGCGATGAGTGCTCCCATGGAATGACCGACCAGCGTGGAGCGCCGTGCGTCAAGCAGGCCGAGGATCCGCACGATCCAGCCCGCGAGTCCGTCGATCGTCGTCAGAGCCTCGCCGCCGCTCCTGCCGTGACCGGGCAGGTCGGGAGCGATCACCGGCAGGCCACGGGCGGCCAGGAAGCGCGCCTGCAGGGCCCACACGCTCGAATCCATGCCGGCGCCGTGAATGAAAATGACCGGGTCGCTGCCGGTTCCGGGGTCGCGACCAAAGTTGTTGAGGAAAGTCGAGACGGCCATGGTCAGTCTCCTGTCACCGCATCAAGCGCTTGCCGGAGGTCGGCGATGATGTCGCCGGGATCCTCAAGTCCCACCGAAATGCGGACCATGTCCTCGCGCACGCCGGCCGCTGCCAGCGCTTCGGGACCAAGCTGGGCGTGCGTCGTGGAGGCCGGGTGGATGACGAGTGTACGGGCATCGCCCACATTGGCGAGATGCGAGGCCAGTCGGCAGCGCTCGATGAAACGCGCACCGGCCTCGCGTCCCCCCACGATCCCGAAACTCACCACCGATCCCGCCCCCCGGGGCAGCAGGTGCCGGGCCAGATCATGATCGTGATGGTCTTCACGTCGGGGATGGAGAACGTAGGCGACATTTCCGTGTTGCCCGAGAAAATCGAGCACGGCATCGGTATTGGCGACATGTCGGGACATTCTCAACGGCAAGGTTTCAAGCCCCTGAAGCAGGTAGAAGGCGTTCTGCGGCGACATACAGGCGCCGAAGTCGCGCAGTCCTTCGGCCCGTGCGCGCGCCGCGAAGGCCGAAGGGCCGAAGGTGTCAGCGAAGACGAGATGGCCATAGCCGGGACATGGCTCGCTCAAGGTGGGAAACCGGCCGCTGGCACGCCAGTCGAACCGGCCGCCATCGACCAGCACGCCGCCGATCGCTACGCCATGGCCTCCGATCCACTTGGTGGCCGAGTGCATGACGATATCCGCACCATGGTCGATAGGCTTCATCAGGCAGGGTGTGGCGAAGGTGTTGTCCACCAGCAACGGCACATCATGACGATGGGCAATGGCTGCCAGCGCGGGAATGTCCGCGACCTCCAGTCCGGGGTTGCCGAGCGTCTCCACCAACAGCAGCCTGACACGGCCCTCCATCGCCCTGTCGATGGCCTCATGATCGCGAACGTCGACAAACCGGGTTTCAATGCCGAAACGCGGAAGTGTCAATTTGAGGAGGTTGGCGCTGCCACCGTAGATATGGCGCGAGGCGACGATGCGGTCCCCGGCCCCCAGCAGAGTGGCGATCGCCAGATGCAGTGCCGCCTGGCCGCTGGCCGTGGCCACTGCCGCAACACCGTTTTCCAACGCCGCCATGCGTTCCTCGAAGGCCGAAACCGTCGGGTTGGAAATCCGCGAATAGATGTGTCCCGGCGTTTCGAGGTCGAACAGGGCCGCCGCCTCGTCCGTGCTTTCGAAGCAGAAGGAGGTCGTCTGGTAGATCGGTACCGCCCGGGCGCCGGTCGACGGATCGGGGCCACCTCCCGCATGCAGCGCCAGCGTGTCGGGATGGAGGAAACGCGGCCGGATCATGACATCTCCTGCTCGTCATCGGGATTTTCGATAACGGGCAATGCACCAGAGATCGGCGTCCTTGAAAAGCTCCAGTCCGCGTTTCGGCCTCAATCCTGGATATACACGGTGTTCGCCTGATTGCCGGCCGGCCCGCTGACAATCACGGTCACGACCTTGTTGGCCTGGGTTATCACATAGGGATTCCCCCCCGGCGCCGCGAGATTCATGCCGGAATCCGCACGGATCTCGACATCGGCCAATCCGGCCTTCATCACCCGCAGGCTGGTCGCCTCCATGCCGACCGGAACGAGACCCGCGGGGATGGTGACGAAGACCGGCGCCGCGCTGCCGCTGCTGACCCGCACCAGCTTGCCCAGATAACCCTGCGGCACCACCACGTTGCCCGCCGTCCAGTGCAGCCGTTCCGCGTGAGGCTCGATGGCGTCCGGAAGGATATGGCTGATATAAACGTCATCGTTGCCGCACAGGAGAAGCTCGACCATCTGGAACTGCTTCGAGATGGAAAGCTCGCCGTTGGTGGAACGCAGGTTCACCCCGCTGGCGGCGAAGGTCACCCTCCCCGTTCCCTGGCGGATGATCCACAGCCGCCGCGCACCGGCACCGGCGGGAACCAGTCCCGAAGGAATGGTAACGACCCGGTCGCTGGCATGATTGACGCGTATGACCTTGCCGAAATCGGCCGTGCCCAGCGTGAAGCTGATATTGCGTTCGCGCTCCGCCACGGCTCCGCGGGGAGCAGCGATCGCCGGATATTCCCCGCCGTTGATGCGGGCATAGAGCCCCGGCCCCAGATACCAGTCACCGGCGGACGGCATGGCCGACGCCGAGGCCGCATGATGGATGAGCCCGTCCACGGGGCGTGGCGGAACGGTCGTGCGCGCCGGCAACATCAGCGGATCATTGACCTGCACACGGGCGAGCTCGCCCTCAGGGGCATCCGTGCCATTGCCGAGTTCGAGGCGGACATCCTCAAGTTGCCGCGCCGGGTCGTCGGGATGGACGGTCCCGTTGGCGACGGTACGCGTCAGGCGGGTCGTCTCCATCGACCCCAGATCGATCCGCAGTCCATGATACGGTGCGTCCTGGCGAAGATGGCCATCGGCATCGGTTTGTGCCGCGCCACGGAAATTGCCGGTGACGAACAGGCTGTCGCGGTTGCGCGAGCGTAACTGGATCGACGGCTGGCCGTCGGAAGCCGCGATCCATGCCCCTTGGAAGAAGGCATCGCCATCCTGCGCGCGCGAGCCGTCGCCACTGATCCGGCCCACCGGCAACGGCCCGAGATTGTCGCAGCCGATGAAGTTCCTCTGGATCACCGAGCCTGGAAAGGTGGCATTGCTGTCGCGATAGGCCGTGGGACAATTGTGGACGATGCAGCCGATGAAGGTATTGGCCACACAGGCCCCGGCCACACCTCCGGCACTCCGCGAATATTCCTCGTAGGCAGTTTCCACCACCTCGATATTGCAGTCGATGAGACAGATCCGGGCGGCGTTCACCAGGCGAATGCCATAACTTCCGGGAAGGGCCGTGAGCCCGCCGCCCCCTTCGGGAGCATTCACCTGGATACGCCGCAGAGTCATGTTATTGCAAACATGGGCGCTTTCATTGGGTGCGCGCCCGTCGAGGAGTATGGCCGTGGTGCTGGCTCCTGCCAGCTTGATGGATATCTCGGCAAGGGTACTGTCGCCGAAATTCACGCCGTCCATCTGGGCGCGCCAGCGGATGCCATTGGCCTTGAGGGCATGTCCGCTGCCGCCGCCATAACCGGCATTGATCCCCTCGAACGCACATTCATTGGCATCGACCATGTCGATGCACCAGCCATCGGGATCGTCCTCACCGGATGCCGATCCCCCGAAGAAGCACAGATCGCGCCCGCGGAATTCGTGACCCATGACCCGGATGCCGCCATGCGCCATCCGGATTGTCACATGTTCCAGCGACGAACGGTTCCAGTTGGCATCGGCGGTCGGATCGACGCGGTTGCCCGCTTCGTTGCGCTCGAAACGGAAAGCCTGGCTGCCCTCCGCAAGGATGGTGGTTCCATCGCGGCCGACGCCAAGGATATGGCGGCGTGGCTTGACCGATACAACCGAGGCGAGCCGCCAGAGGCCGGCAGGCACCATGACCGACGCGTGGGAATCAAGTGCTTCCTGGAAGGCAGGTGCATCATCGGCGACGCCATCGCCAATGGCACCATAGTCCCGCACCGAGACAATCTCGTCGAGTTTGGCCGTCATGGTCCGCAGATGACCGGAGCGTCGGTAGGGAAGATCGCCAAGCCGGCCATTGCGGGCCTGATGCGTGCCACTTTTGGAAACAATCATCCGGTCGTCGGGATCGAGCACCGCCGCGGCCTGCAGTTCGTGAATCTGCCTGCTGCCCATCAACGGCCTCCCACCAGAATCTGTTCGCCGGTATCGCTGACAAGCTGATCACCATTGTCGGCAACCAGGAATTCGGAGGTGACCGGCGGTGGCGGAATGACGACATTCGTACGCCTGCGCGTGCCCGGCGTCAGGCGAAGACGGCCAAGGCCGATTCCAAGCGGGAGCGACATATCAGCTCCTCCCCATGATATAGGCCGTGCCGTCGGCTCCGGCAGCAATGAAGGCGACATGGGTTTCGCCCTTGCGCAGCGGGATATCGACGTAAACCCCGGGATAGAGGAACGGGCTGGCGCCGATCTCGGCAGTCACCGCGGCATCGCCGACATCGAAATGGCAAGCCTCGGTGGCAATGATCGTCAATACCTCGATGTCGCCCCTGATGGGCGATGAGTTGCGACTGCTGGTCGATGTGACGACGACGGCCTGAGTGGCCTGACGGGCGAATCCCAGGATCTGGACCGCCGTGCCATTGTCGTCATGCGGGAGCAGCATGCTCATGAGTGTCTCCGAAGGATAATAAAAGGAATTTATTCTTAAATCATAGAAATCAGACTGCGGTCAAGACAAATCTGGCATGACTCGGTCAACCTGCGTCGAAGCGTGCCACTGGCCTGAAGCACCGTTGATGGCGTATGCTTGACTCGGCACCCTGAACGATCTCGTATCAGATGGCCGGAGCGGGACGTGAACGGTCGGAAGAAGGACAATGCAGGAAGGACGCCGCCTCCTCATCTACAGTCATGACAGCTTCGGCCTGGGCCATCTGCGGCGCTGCCGCGCCATCGCTCATGACCTCGTGAACAAGTTTCGCGGTCTGTCGGTGCTCATCCTGTCGGGCTCGCCGATCATCGGCAGCTTCGATTTTCGCGCACGCGTCGATTTCATCCGGGTACCGGGCGTCATAAAGCTGCGCAATGGCGAATATACATCCCTGAAACTGCATATTGATACCGAGCGGACGCTGGCGATGCGCGCGTCGATCATTCACCATACGGCAGAAATCTTCGAGCCACACATGTTTCTGGTCGACAAGGAACCTCTGGGACTTCAGGGCGAGGTCGAGGAAACGCTGAGAATGCTGCGCAGCAGGGGAACGCGATGCGTTCTTGGCCTGCGCGACGTCATGGACGAGCCGAGGAGCCTGCTGGCGGAGTGGGAGCGCAAGGATGTCTTTCCCGCTCTGGAGAATCTCTACGATGACATATGGGTCTACGGACTTCCGGAAATCTTTGATCCGATCAGGGAAATCCCCGGAATGACACATTTGTCGCCCAAACTCAGCTTCACCGGCTACATCCGCCGCAGCGTCTCCGATCATGCCCACCTGTCGGCCGATTACAGCCTGCCGCAGGAGCCCTTCATCCTTGTCACCGCAGGTGGCGGAGGCGACGGTGAGGTACTCATCGACTGGGTGCTCCGTGCCTATGAGAGCGGTCATCCGCCGCCATACCCGGCATTGATGCTGTTCGGCCCGTTCATGCAGCTCGACGACAGGCTGGCGTTCCAGGAGCGGGTGAACCGGCTGCGCAATGTCCACTCGACCACCTTCGAATCGCAGGTCGAGGAACTGTACGAACGTGCCCTCGGTGTCGTCTCGATGGGGGGCTACAACACGTTCTGCGAGATCCTGTCCTTCGGCAAGCCGAGCCTGATCGTACCTCGCACCGTGCCGCGCCAGGAGCAGTTGCTGCGCGCCAGGCGTGCATCGATGCTGGGACTGGTGACCTGCCTTGAGGATGACGGGATCCGCGATGCAGCGATGATGGCCGAAGCGATCCGGGGCCTGGGGCGCCAGCGTCCGCTGAATCCGCAGCGCCTCGATACCATGCTCTCCGGTCTCGACACAATTTCGCACCTGAGCGCCCGATGGCTTGACGAATCCTTCACCGAGCCACGACGTGCCCGTGCAGGTGCCTAGCAGCGGAACCAACGATGAACCGCGGGTCGCCATTGTCCTCAAGGGTTATCCGCGGCTGTCCGAGACCTTCATCGCCCAGGAGATTCACGGTCTCGAACGCGCCGGTTTCGACATCGAGATCATCTCCCTGCGGCATCCCACCGATCCTGTCCGCCATGCCATCCACGAGCGGATCGAGGCGGGCGTGCTCTACCTGCCCGAATATCTGCATGAGGAGCCCCTGCGCGTCGTCAGGGCACTCCTCTGCCAGATGTCTCGTCCACGGTTCTGGTCGCTGCTTCCTCTATGGTGGAACGACTGGCGACACGATCCCACCCGCAACCGCCTGCGCCGGATCGGGCAGGCGCTGGTGATGGCCACCGAGATGCGGCCGGGAACCGGCCGCATCCATGCGCACTTCCTGCACACGCCCGGCTCGGTGGCGCGATATGCCGCCATGCTGCGACGGCTCCCCTTCAGTCTTTCCGCCCATGCCAAGGACATCTGGACCATTCCCGACCGGGAAATTCGCGAAAAGCTGACAGATGCACAATGGACGGTATGCTGCACGGCGATCAATACCGAACATCTGCGGCAGCTTGCACCCGCCGCTCATGTCGAACTGGTCTATCACGGGCTCGATCCGGCGGATGTGCCGGCCATCGAACGCACGCATCATCGCGATGGTCACGACGAAAACGATCCCTGCATCATCCTTTGCGTCGCCCGGGCGGTGGAGAAGAAGGGAATCGACATCCTGCTTGACGGGCTGACCGCCCTTCCCCCGCGTATTCACTGGAAATTCATCCATATCGGGGGCGGCAATGACCTTGAACGACTGAAGGCGCGGGCCGGGCAACTCGACCTTGCCGACCGGATCGACTGGCGAGGTGCGCGATCACGCGGCGAGGTCATGGCCGCGATGCAGGAGGCGGACATCTTCTGCCTGCCCGCACGCATTGCCGGCGACGGTGACCGGGACGGCCTGCCGAACGTCCTGCTCGAAGCGCTTTCGCAGGAACTGGCCGTCGTCACGACCGATGTCGGAGGCATCGGCGAACTGATCGAACACGGGGAAAACGGTATCATCATATCATCCCCGACAGGTGATGAACTCGGCAAGGTACTGGAACATATGGTTCGTCAACCGGAGGAACGCACACGCTTCGGGCAAGCCGGTCGGCAAAGGGTCGACCGACATTTTTCCGCCCAGGCCGGCATTGACAGGATCGCCCGCTTGTTGCGCGAGGACAGGTGATGCCCATCCGTATCGCCTTCCATGCGCCGATGAAGTCGCCCAATCATCCGGTCCCCTCCGGCGACCGCCGCATGGCCCGGGCCTTCATGAAGCTGCTGCGCGATCTGGGGCACGAGGTCGAACTGGCAACACCATTTCGCAGTTTCGAGCGGGAAGGCGACCATGCGCGCCAGATCGAAATCCGCGATGCCGCCCTCGCCGAGGCACGGCGAATGATCGAGGATTCGGCGTTTCGCCCCGACCTCTGGTTCACCTATCATGCCTATCACAAGGCCCCCGACTGGATCGGGCCGGGCGTGACACGGGCGATGGGCATTCCCTATGTCGTTGCCGAGGCATCCATTGCCGGCAAGCAGGCGGGCGGGCCATGGGCGTCGGGTCATGCGGCGACGCTGGAGGGGCTCACCCATGCAAGCCATCTGCTGGCCATGACCCGTGTCGATCTCGCCGGACTCGAACATCATCTGCCGGATGTGCCAGCGACACTATTCCCACCATTCCTCGATGCACGACGATATCATCTCGCAGCTGACCGCCGGCGCCTGGCCGCAATCCACACCATCGACCCGGACAAACAGTGGCTCATCGCCGTGGCGATGATGCGCGACGACGTGAAGCGCCAGTCGTTCGAGTTGCTGGCGGAGACCTTTGCACGACTTGAGAATGACAACGTGCAGCTACTGCTGGTCGGTGACGGCATTGCCCGCGCAGAGATCGAGCAGATGTTCGTACATATCGGCGACCGGGTACATTTCCTCGGAGAGCAGGAGCCCGACGAGGTCGCAACCCTGCTGGCATCCTGCGACCTGATGTTGTGGCCAGCCCTGCGCGAAGCCTATGGCATGGCGCTGCTCGAAGCCCAAGCCGCGGGCCTGCCGGTGGTGGCCTGCGATGAGGGCGGTGTCGGCGATGTGGTCAGCCATGGCGAAACCGGATTTCTGGTCAAGGGTCGCGATCCGGCACAACTTGCTGAAGCTGCAGAGTCACTGCTGGTTGATCATGCACGTCGCGAGATGTTTGC
Organism: Geminicoccaceae bacterium; assembly: GCA_020638465.1. Lineage (NCBI taxonomy): Bacteria > Pseudomonadati > Pseudomonadota > Alphaproteobacteria > Geminicoccales > Geminicoccaceae > Geminicoccaceae bacterium. The sequence continues at coordinate 1,886,154 of JACKIM010000001.1, read as the reverse complement.
CAAAACCGCACGCAAACGGGCGTTCGATGTCCATGATGCAACGGTGGCGGCCTCGCGCCTTGCCGGAGTTCTGGCGACGGTGGCGAAGCGATGAGGCTCGTCATGCTGCGACACGGCCCCACCGACTGGAACCGCCTGCGGCTGTTGCAGGGACGGCAGGACCGGGCGCTGGATGAGAGGGGACGCAAGGAGGTCACGACATGGAGACTTCCGTCGGATGTCCTGCAACAGGACTGTCTCACCAGCCCGCTACGTCGCGCGGTGGAGACAGCCAGAATTCTGGGATATACGCAATCGGTCAACCATCCTGCGCTGATCGAGATGGACTGGGGAATGTTTGAAGGCCGGAACCTTCGAGACCTGCGCAACGAACTCGGTGAGGAGATGGTCCGCAACGAGGCACGCGGGCTGGATTTCCGTCCGCCGGGTGGTGAAAGCCCGAGGGAAGTTGCCACACGGTTTCATGCCCTCATCAAGGAATTCTGCCAATTGCCCAAGGATCGCGTTCTGGTTACACACAAGGGAGTTCGCCGTGCCGCCCTGGCCTTGGCCACAGGCTGGGACATGCTCGGCAAACCGCCCGTCAGGCTCGGCGATGACGATGCCCTTGTGCTCGACATCCGTCCCCATACCGCCACGTTCCTGTCGGCCAGTCCGATGGCAATGCGATGACGCCCGCCCAGGTTCTCATATGGACACAACACCTGCTCGGCACCGGCCATCTGCACCGCAGTCTGCGGCTCGCCAGTGCCATCGCCGATCAGGGGCCACACGTCACGGTCATGAGCGGCGGACCGGCCCTCCCGGTCGAGCCCTGTCACAATGTTGCCGTGGAGCAACTGCCAGCGTTGCAGACAAGCGACACAGCATTCAGCGAACTGCTCGACACCACGGGACATCCAGCATCTGAGGCTATTTGGCAGGAGCGGGCAACAAGGATCGCCGCACTGCTGAACAAGCGACCGGCCGATCTCATCATTACCGAGATGTTCCCCTTCGGACGAAAGGCGTTCCGACGGGAAATCGAGGCAATGCTGACGGTTGCCCGGCGCATCAGGCCGAACGTGCGGGTTCTGGCATCAGTGCGCGACATTCTCGTCAGCAAGAATGATGTCGAACGATATCGCTGGTGCGTGGAATGGATCCACGCTCACTATGATGACGTGCTGGTTCATGGCGACCCGGAGTTTATCGCCTTTGCGGAAAGTTTCCCGCTTTCAGGCGAAATTGCCGATCGTCTGTTCCACACCGGTTACATTGCCCAGCCCATGGATCGCCAACCGAACGGGCGCAAAGGCGTGATCGTCTCGGCAGGCGGTGGTGCGGTCGGAGCGTCACTGATCGAAACCGCACTCGGCCATGCCATGGACACAGGCCCGGTGAACGGCCCCTGGACGCTGATCGCGGGCCATCGCGTCGAACCGCAACGCCTCGATGGCTGGCGCCGGCAAGCCCCCGCCCATGTCACCATCAAGCGCCATGTCCAGGACCTGCCCAAGCGGATCGGGCGCGCCGTACTCTCCATTTCCCAAGCTGGCTACAATACCATTGCGGAGACGATATCCCTGCGGACACCAATGCTTCTCGTGCCGTTCGAAACGGAAAGCGAGGATGAACAGCTTCGCCGCGCAATGGCAGTCGAACGCGCCGGCTTCGGCGTCGTCCTGCGCGAAGCGGATCTCACTGCAACCACCTTCGCCGAGGCAGTCGAACGTGCCCGCCGGTTGCGACCGGATTCCCCCCCGCCCCGGACCGATGGCGCACAACGCGGCGCCCGGCGCATCATGGAATGGCTGGCACGGTGAGACCCCCGACGCTCGACGAAGCGATGCAAAGGCTGGACGACTGCATCGAGATATCATCGGCACCCGTACGGATATGGATCAGGGATGACGATGCCGGTGGCATGACATTGCCGCTCGCCAGCCTTCTCGACATCTGCCGGAATGCGCAGGTGCCCGTGGCCCTCGCCGTGATTCCTGCAAAGCTGGAACCATCGCTGGCCGTTGAACTTCGCCCCTATCCGTTCGTCACCGTCATGCAGCACGGTTTCAGCCACACGAGCAACGCAATGCCGGGCCGGAAGAAGATCGAGCTGGGCGGCATGCTCACGGCGGACAAGGTGATCGGGCTCCTTGCCGATGGCCGCTCGGTACTGGAACATCGAATGCCGGATCGGCTCGTCCCGGTTCTTGTCCCACCGTGGAACAGGATCGACGACGATGTCATTCCGCAACTGACTGAACTCGGCTTTTGCGGATTATCGACGTTTGCCGATGATCAGCGCGGGAAGCCCTTCGGACTGGTCCACATCAATACCCATGTCGACCCGATCGCCTGGCGTGACGACCGATCATTCGATACCCCCGCAGCCCTGATCGTCAAACTCACCGAAGCCATCCGCACGGCCGCCGGCGCGCCGATCGGGATGTTGACGCATCATCTGGACATGGGCGAAGCTGCATTCGAGACGTTGACGATGGTTGTCGGCGCACTCAGGAGGCACACAAAGGTGGAATGGCTGCACCCGGCCGAAATGTTCACGGTGAAACCGTGAACACGTCGCCCCCCATCCTCTCCCTGCGCGATCTCGAAGTGGATTTCGCGGCAGATGAGGGCACGGTGGCTGCCGTGCGCGGTGTCAGCTTCGATGTGGGCCGCAACCGCACGGTTGCCCTGGTTGGTGAAAGCGGCTCGGGCAAGACCGTGATCTCCCACGCCATTTTGGGGATCCTGCCAAGGAACGCCAGAATCGGCAATGGCCAGATCCTGTTCGACGATCCGGCGACCGATCGCCCCGCCATCGATCTTGCCGGCATTCCCGACGACGATCCCCGCCGGCGCTCCATCCGGGGTGGCCGGATCTCGATCATCTTCCAGGAGCCGATGAGTTCGCTGTCACCCTTGCATACCATCGGCGACCAGATCGGCGAAGCATTCCGCCTGCATATCGATCCCAGCCCCGAGAAGGCCCGGGTCGAAACGGTGGCCATGCTCGAACGGGTCGGCTTCCCCGATCCCCAGCGGGCCTTTTCGACCTACCCGTTCGAGCTCTCAGGCGGTCTTCGCCAACGGGCAATGATCGCCATGGCACTGATCTGCCGTCCCGCATTGCTGATCGCCGATGAGCCTACCACGGCACTGGATGTCACCGTCCAGGCACAGATCCTCAAGCTGCTGCAGGACCTGAAGGCCGGGCTCGGCATGTCGATCCTGTTCATCACGCACGATCTCGGCGTGGTTGCCAACATCGCTGACGACGTCATCGTCATGTACCGGGGCCGGTTGATGGAAACGGGCTCCACGGCCGACGTGCTGGCATCGCCGGGGCATCCCTATGTCAAAGCGCTCATGCACGCGGTCCCGACCCTCCACATGGACCCGAACGAGCGGTTGACGACTTTGAGGCCCACTCCGGACGTCCCGGCGAGCCTCGCGGATTGCCGGCCCAACATCGCCACAGGCGGCCCCATTCTCGAAGTTCGCGGACTGACGAAGATCTTCACGCTGCGCCACGGTCTCCGTGGCACGGCGGAACATTTCAAGGCCGTCGACGATGTCTCGTTCACCATCGAGCGCGGCGAGTGCTTTGCCATCGTCGGCGAGAGCGGATCGGGCAAGACCACGGTGAGCAAGCTGATCATGCGCGGTCTCAAGGCGGACGGCGGCAGCATCTGCTTCCATGGTGCCGATGGCGAGATCGACGTGCTCGCCCTGAGCGAAAGCCAGCTCCTGCCCTTCCGCCGCTCGATCCAGTACATGTTCCAGGATCCGTTCGGCTCGCTCAATCCGCGAATGACAATCCTGGACATCGTTACCGAACCGCTGGTCATCCATAACATCGGAACACCGGAGGAACGGGTCGAACGTGCCATGGACCTGATGGCCGCAGTCGGCCTTGACGCCCGCCATCTGCGCCGTTACCCGCACAGTTTCTCGGGCGGCCAGAGACAGAGGATTGGCATTGCCAGGGCGCTGGCCCTGCAGCCCGAGTTGCTGATCTGCGACGAGCCGGTATCGGCACTCGACGTATCGGTGCAGGCGCAAATCCTCAACCTGTTGAAGGACCTGCAGCGCGAGCTTGGCCTGACTTATCTCTTTGTCTCGCACAATCTGGCCGTTGTCCGGTATCTTGCCCAGACGGTGGGTGTCATGTGCCGCGGACGGATGGTGGAGATCGCGCGAACCGGGGAGCTGTTCGCCAACCCGAGACATCCCTACACCAAGACGCTCCTCGCCGCGGTACCGGAACCCGACCTGAACAATCTGCTCGATTTCGACCGTGTCGCCGAGGATCAGACCTCACAACCTTCCACGTGGCCGGCACCCTTTACCTTGCATGACGGTTCGGGGAAGCTGGAGCAAGTGGGCGGACACCATTGGGTCAGGATTGAATCATGAACAAGCGGTATCTGAGTGGACTCGTCATCATCTCCGTGCTGGGCGTCGGTCTGCCGGGCGCATCGTCACGTGCGGAGCCGCCTGCCGAGCCGATGGTGATCGACGACATGCCGGAGATCGGCAAGCCGGGCGGCCAGATCCGTACGCTGATCAACCGCGAAAAGGATGTCCGGCTGCTCTATGTCTATGGCCATGCGCGTGTCGTCGGATACAATCCGAAACTCGAACTGGTCCCCGACATCGCGGCGGAATACAAGGTCGAGGAAGGCCGCATCTTCACCTTTCGCCTGCGCAAGGGACACAAGTGGTCCGACGGTCAACCTCTGACGTCAGAAGATTTTCGCTTCTACTTCGAGGATATCGCCGGCGATCCGGAGCTGTCGCCCACCGGTCTGCCCATCGAGCTCGTGGTGGATGGAGAAACGCCCCAGTTCGAGGTGATTGACGACGAGACCTTCCGCTACACCTGGTCAAGGCCCAATCCGTATTTCCTTTCCCAACTGGCGGCCGCCTCGCCCTTGTTCATTTATGCGCCGGCCCACTATCTCAAGCAGTTTCACAAGAAATATGTGGATGAAGCGAAGCTGGGCGAACTCGTCAAACGGGACAATGCGCGAGACTGGGTGCAGCTGTTCATGCGCCGCGACCGCATGAACAAGTTCGACAATCCCGACCTGCCGACCCTCCAGCCCTGGATGCTGACGACCACTCCACCGGCCGACCGGTTCATAGCCGTGCGCAATCCCTATTATCACCGGGTCGACAGCGATGGACAACAACTGCCCTATGTCGACAGGCTCATCCTCGACGTGGTCGACAGCAAGCTCATTGCGGTAAAGACCGGTGAAGGCGAGACCGATCTGCAGAGTCGGGGATTGTCATTTCAGGATGCTACATTTCTCAAGCAGAACGAGGAACGCAGCCACCTGAACATTCGCCTGTGGCCTGAGGCGCGCGGCGCTCATCTGGCTCTCTATCCCAACCTGAACGCGGCCGACGATACCTGGCGCAAGCTGTTTCGCGACAAGCGCTTCCGTGAGGCCCTGTCAATCGGGATCGATCGCGATGCCATCAGCCAATACCTGTATTTCGGCCTCGCGACTCCGGCCAACAACACGGTCCTGCCTGACAGCCCGCTTTACACGCAGCAGATAGGCGAGGCATGTCTCGGCCATGACATCGACAAGGCCAATGCCCTTCTCGATGAGCTTGGGCTCGACAAGCGCAACGACGACGACGTGCGACTGCTACCGGATGGCCGGCCGCTGGAGCTGATTGTCGAGACCGCCGGCGAGGACAACGAGCAATCCGATGTGCTGGAACTGGTGCGTGGCAACTGGGCCGCAATCGGCTTTCGCATCCACACCAAGCCGTCCGAACGGGAAGTCCTTCGCAACCGTGTCTTCTCCGGCGAAGCCCTGATGACGATCTGGTATGGAATAGAGAACGGCGTTCCGACAGCCGAACAGAGCCCCAAGGAATTCGTGCCGATCAATCAGTACGACCAGCCGCAATGGCCGAAATGGGGGCAATATTACGAAACGAAGGGCAGCGCCGGCGAAGCACCCGACCTGCCCGAGGCGAAAAAGCTGCTCGAACTGTTTCACGAATGGGAGGAAGCGACGGGGCCGGATGCACAAAAGCAGGTCTGGGAACAGATCCTCCAGACCTATTCTTCCCAGTGCTACACCATTGGCCTGGTGGCCAATGTCCTGCAACCGATAGCCGTGCGCGACACCATTCACAATGTGCCAGAAGAAGGCGTCTACAACTGGGAGCCGCATGCCCAGATAGGCGTTTATCGTCCCGACACATTCTGGATATCGAACTGATACCAGACTGGGAAACGGTATCGCCAGCTTACATCACCGAGTCAGCACATTTCCTCATCCAGAAACTGGCCTCAAATGCACCTTGCGGGAACGGCAGGCGTCCAAGTACCGGTGCCAGGGCCATGAGCCTGGGATTGCGTGACACGAACTGGCTGGCAAACAGTGGTTCATAGGCGCCGGACTGCAACAAGGCTGCCAGCAGGAGCTGCTCGTTGTAGCCACGCCAGGTCCATTTTTCGGGATAGGCCCAAGGCAGGAAAATGTCATGCACGTGGATAAGACAGCCAGCTCCCAATGCCGGCAGTATCGTATTGAAAAGAATGTCGACATCGCTGCCGGGCACCGCCACGTGGCTGCTGTCGATGAACAACACCTGCCCTTCTCCCAGATCGGAGAATATCTCCCGGGGAGCCTCCGACAACAGCGCGCGATGATGAGTAACGGGCAATGCTTCAATCACGGCACGCGGTGCCGGGTCGATACAGATCAACTCGCAATCCAGATTTCCATCGGCAATCGCCCGGACCATGGCGCGGGTCGAATGCCCTGACCCAATCTCGACGATCCGATCGGGGCGGTACCGGCGAATGACTGCATAGGCCGCAGCCAGATCAAGGCGCGGGAACCAGTCCTGCTCGAAGCGCGGCGCCGGCGCATCCCCGCCGAATCGGGAGAAGTCCTCAGCATGACCTTCAATCGCGTGGAGGATGCCCTCCATTGCGTTCCCATGGAGGTTGAACAGATTCGCAAATGCGGGATAATCGATCGATCGAATGGTGTCGGCATGGCGATAGGGAATGAAAATCCCACGCTCGGCGATGCCTGAAAGGGTTTGCATCCCCAGCCAAAGCCGGCGCAGTGTCCTTTCCGTCGGCGCTTTCATTGTCGATAGATCCACCATGGCGTTTGAAATCCAGTTGCGCCCGGCAACCTGCTCCGGCCGATCGCCCGTTCCCCCTCACCGCGGTCGACGAATCATGTCCGCACCGACGGAGATCTAAAGTTCGAGAATCAAACCTTCGCGTGCAACGAACGAGCCGGGCAGGCTCTTTTCAAGCCCGGTTGCAATTTCATCGAGTCGTGCATCATCATTGTCGGGTTCATGGTGAAAGGTCACAAGACGTTTCACCGACGCAGCCTCGCACAAGCGAATGCCTTCCTGCCATGTCGAATGCCCCCACCCGATGAAACTATCAAAATTCTCATCGGTGTAGGTGCAATCATAGACCATGAACTCGCACCCCTTGATAAACTCGACGATCCCGCCATCAAGCTTGCCCGGGACATGCTCGGTATCGGTCACAATGGCCGCCGCTCGGTCATCGAACTCGATGCGATAGGCCGTCGCTCCACCGGGATGGTTCAAGGGCATGGTCGAGAGCGTGATGCCCTCGAACGGCTGAAGGACTTCCCCGGCATGGAAGTCATGAAAATGCCAGCACGCCCGAAGGCCGGTAAGGGGAATCGGGAAGAATGGAGGAGCCATCATCTGGCTGAGGACAGGTTTGATCGTCTGGCCTTTCGCCTTCAGGTGCCCCGCCCAGAGCGAAAAGCAGTTCTCGCGACCATAGGCCGGACGGAAGAAGGGCAACCCGTTGACGTGATCGAAGTGGGTATGGGTGAGGAAGATATGGGCATCGATCCTGCCCCCCTCCCGCGCGTAGTGCTTACCCAGTTCGCGAATACCTGTCCCGGCATCGAAGATCAGGCGCCTCGATCCACACAAGACCTCGATGCACGGTGTATTCCCGCCATATCGAAGCGTTTCCGGCCCCGGGCAGGGAATGGTTCCACGGACGCCCCAGAACCGGAACTCGAAACGCTGACCGGATCCCGCCCGTCCTCTTCGAACGGAGACACGTTCGACCGGCGAGCTCAAATGAGCCCCCTGTCTGCTCGTTGGCAGGCAAAACGATCCGGACAAATAACTGTCACGACGCCCTGCGCACCCAACGGGAGTATTGGTGCCAGCGGGGTTCCCGATGTCGAAGGGCGTGGGCGGAACGCCTGATCTCCGAACCGGGGATCCATCCGCCGGTAACGATGGTATCACCTCTCATTTACAGCGCTCGGCAGTGGTAAAACGCACAATTCGAACGAAAGGGATGGGATTCACTGACAACATATCCCTTCGAGATGCACAAAGCCCGAAACAGAGGTGGAGATCAAGACGGCTGTTCGCGCAAAAGCGAATTCCTTCCCTATCCAGTATCCCCATGCACGGAAACGGTCGAGCGAACCAACCGTCGTTTCCCCGGAAGCGGACGCTCCCCTTACCCGGAACATCGCTCGACGAAAAAATTGCCCAAGACCATATTCCCGCGATTTGCAGGTCATGAGGTGGTTGTGCTTGCCGGTTGTGGCATTAGTATCCAGCCGAGCAGTCAAACTGTCGGTTCCATACGGCCGCATGCGCCATGGCGCCGGCTATGCAGGGGAGCAACTCAATGTCGAAATTCGGTGTCGGTCAACCCATTCGTCGTGTCGAAGATATACGACTGGTAACGGGCCACGGTCGTTATACGGATGATATCAGCATGCCCGGCCAGGCGCATGGTTTCGTCCTTCGCTCACCGGTCGCTCATGCGCGTATCCGTTCCATTGACACGTCGACTGCTCTAGCCCAACCGGGAGTGCTGGGCATTTACACGGGCCAGGACCTCGATGCACAGGTCCCGTGCCTGATCGAGAACAACCCCAAGACGGGAGTTGCACGCAACGATGCACCGCATCCGGTGCTCTGCCGCGACAAGGTGTGCTATGTTGGTGACAACATCGCTTTCGTGGTCGCGGAAACACTGGCACAGGCCCGCGATGCAGCCGAGTTGATCGAAGTCGATTTTGATGAGTTGCCGGCTGTCGTGAACACCCACGATGCAGCCGATAGCGGTCAGCCCCAGGTTCACGACTCCGCCCCCGGCAATGTCGCCTTCAACTGGCACATCGGCAACAAGGACGAAACGGATGCGGCGTTCAGCTCCGCAAGCCATGTAACGAAGGTCGAACTCATCAACAACCGGCTGATCTGCAATGCGATGGAACCTCGTGCAGCCGTCGCGGAGTTCGATGCGAAATCCGGCAAGCTCACGGTCCATACCTGCACCCAGGGCGGCTGGGCGTTCAAGGATGCACTGGCCGACAATCTCGGCATGGAAAGCGAGAATGTCCGGGTTCTGACGCCGGATGTCGGCGGCGGGTTCGGCATGAAGGCCATGTTCTACGCCGAATATACCATGGCAGCCTACGCCGCAAAGAGACTCGGACGTGCGGTACGCTGGACGGCCGAACGTTCGGAGGGCTTCCTCTCCGACACGATGGGGCGGGACCATGTCACCGTAGCCGAGCTTGCCTTCGATGCGAACAAGCGCATCACCGGCATGCGGGTGCACACAACGGCCAACATGGGTGCCTATTACTACTTCTTCGCCCCGTTCATCCCGACGGGTGCCGCGGCCAAGGTCCTGCCCGGTGTCTATGACATTCCCAAGATCAGCTATACGGTACTTGGTGTCTTCACCAATACGGTGCCTGTCGACGCCTATCGTGGGGCCGGGCGTCCCGAGTCGATCTATTGCGTGGAGCGCCTGATCGACAAGGCCGCCCGCGAGATGGGCATGGACCCGAGCGAACTGCGGCGGATCAATTTCATCAAGCCCGACCAGATGCCCTATCGCACCTCGGTTGGCGAAGTATACGACTCGGGAGAATTCGCTCGGGTGATGGATGCGTGCATGGAAAAGTCCGGATATGGCAGCTTGTCCCAGCGCAGGAGCGAGGCCGAGGCACGCGGCAAGAAGCGCGGTATCGGCATGTGCTACTATATCGAGTCGACGATGGGCGACCCTTCGGAAACGGCCAAGGTCGAGTTCGGTGCCGATGGTACCGTTTCGGTGCTTGTAGGTACCCAGTCCAATGGCCAGGGTCACGAGACGGCCTATGCCCAGGTTCTGCACTCCCGCCTGCATGTGCCCTTCGAGAACATTCGCATCGTACAGGGTGATACCGACCGGATCAGGGGTGGCGGTGGCACCGGTGGCTCACGCTCCCTTACCGCGCAGGGCATGGCGATCAATGACGCCTCCGACGTCATCATAGAGCGCGGCAAGGCGTTTGCCGCCCAGCATTTCGAGGCGGCCACCGCCGACATCCAGTTCCACGAGGGCACGTTCAGCGTTGCCGGTACCGACCGCAGGATCGATATCATGGAGCTTGCCGACAAGGCACGTTCCATGGTCGTGGAAGGGATGGAAGGCGATGGCCTTGACGCCGAGGCGACGACTGTTCTCGACGCATGGACCTTCCCAAACGGCTGCCATATTGCCGAGGTCGAAATCGACCCCGTGACCGGAACCACCGAAGTGGTCAATTACCAGATTGTCGACGATTTCGGCACCATCGTGAATCCGCTGCTCGTCGAAGGTCAGGTTCATGGCGGCGTCGTTCAGGGCATCGGTCAGGCACTCATGGAGCACGTGGTCTATGATGCCAGCGGGCAACTTCTGTCGGGTTCGTTCATGGATTACACCATGCCTCGCGCCGACATTTTGCCGAGCTTCAAGTTCTCGACCATCGAAGTGCCATGCAAGAACAATGCCATGGGCGTGAAAGGCTGTGGCGAGGCCGGTTCCGTCGGATCATGCGCCGCGATCATCAACGCTGTCGTCGACGCCCTGGGCGTTGAGCATGTCGACATGCCGGCGACCCCGCAGAAGGTCTGGCAGATCGTGTCGAAGGCTGCCTGAACGGTCGGTGATCCTCTCCCGGCCGCACCTTTTCATCAGGTGTGGCCGGGAAGATCATGACAGTGGTCACCTGAAACGGAAAAACGGCGGAACCGGGATGTTCCGCCGTTTTTTTCATCACCGCACTTTGATGACGACCACCCTGACGGGAAGGTCAGCGCGTCGGGACCGGCTCCGGTCCCCGATAGTCGTAGAAACCGCGACTGACCTTGCGTCCCAGCCATCCCGCCTCGACATATTTGACCAGCAGCGGACAGGGACGATACTTGCTGTCAGCCAGCCCCTCATAGAGGACCTGCATCACCGAGAGACAGGTATCGAGCCCAATGAAATCGGCGAGCTCAAGAGGTCCCATCGGGTGGTTCGCACCGAGCTTCATCGCCGTGTCGATGCTCTCCACCGTGCCGACACCCTCATAGAGGGTATAGACCGCCTCATTGATCATCGGCAGCAGGATACGGTTGACGATGAAGGCCGGGAAGTCTTCCGCGGTGACCGGAGTCTTTCCCATCTTGATCGAGAGATCGCGAACCGCCTGATAGGTGTCCTCATCCGTGGCAATGCCACGAATGATCTCGACAAGCTTCATGGCCGGGACCGGGTTCATGAAGTGCATGCCGATGAAACGACCGGGACGATCGGTAATCGCTCCCAGACGGGTGATCGAGATCGAAGAGGTATTGGAAGCAATGACCGCATCGGACTTTAGGTGCGGCAGCAGATCGGTAAAGATCTTGCGCTTGAGTTCCTCGTTCTCGGTCGCAGCCTCAATGACCAGATCGCAAGCCTTCAGGCCGGAAAGGTCGCTGCAGGTCTCGATCCGCCCGAGCGCCTCGCCCTTCTCGACCTCGGACATGGCTCCCTTGGTGACCTGCCGCCCCAGCAGCTTGCCCATCCGTTCTCGGGCAGCGGACAATTGTTCGGCCGACACATCCATCATGGTGACATTCAATCCCGAGGTCGCAGCGACCTGGGCGATACCGGCACCCATCTGACCAGCGCCGATGACACCTATGCGCCGAAATTCCGGGAGCGGCGGATAGTCCTTGTCAAAGCGATACGTCATTTATCCAGGGCTCCGGTTGTTGTCGTCATAGCGGCGGGATTTTCAATCGAGGGCTTCGGTCAGTTCCGGCACGATCTTGAACAGGTCTCCGACGATACCGTAGTCGGCGACCTGAAAGATCGGCGCCTCCTCATCCTTGTTGATAGCAACAATGACCTTGCTGTCCTTCATGCCGGCAAGGTGCTGGATGGCGCCAGAGATGCCGGCGGCGACATAGAGGTCGGGTGCCACGATCTTGCCGGTCTGGCCGACCTGCCAGTCATTGGGCGCATACCCCGCATCGACGGCGGCACGGCTGGCACCGACGGCGGCTCCGAGCTTGTCGGCCAGCGCTTCGAGGATGGCGAAGTTCTCCGCACTGCCAATACCACGTCCACCGGAAACGACGATCCGGGCCGAGGTGAGATCCGGACGGTCCGAACTCTGCACGTCGCGGCCGACAAAGGTGGAAAGACCTGCGGGGTCGACGGCGGCAACCTTGTCGACCGGGGCGTTGCCCCCCTCGCCTGCCGCCGCGTCGAAGGCCGTGGTGCGCACGGTGATGACCTGCTTGCTGTCCTTGCTCTGAACCGTGGTCAGGGCGTTGCCGGCATAGATGTAGCGCTTGTAGGTATCCGAGGAGAGAACATCGACGATATCACTGATCTGCGCACTGTCGACGAGGGCTGCCACCCGCGGCATGACGTTACGGCCGAACGTCGTCGAGGCGGCGACCAGATGGCTGTAGTCGGACGCAACCGAAACGAGCAGCGGTGCGAGATCCTCGGCCGTCGGGTTAGCATAAGCCTCATGGTCGACTTGCAACACCCTCGCCACTCCGGCGATTTTCGCCGCCTCGGCCGCAACGGCATCGGCACCGTTACCCGCGACGAGAAGATGGACATCACCCCCCATTCGCGAAGCGGCGGTCACCGCGTGGAGAACTCCCGGGTCGAGATGGTCGTCATCATGCTGGGCAAGAACCAGTACCGTCATGATCAAACCACTCCCGCTTCGTTCTTGAGCTTGTCAACCAGCTCGGCCACGGATTCCACACGCACGCCGGCCTTCCGTTTCGGCGGCTCCTCGAAATTCGAATACGCGAGGCGGGGTGTGATATCGACACCGAGATCCTCGGGTGACAGTGTATCGACAGGCTTCTTCTTCGCCTTCATGATGTTGGGCAGGCTCGCGTAACGGGGCTCGTTGAGGCGAAGATCGACCGTCAGAACAGCCGGAAGCCTAAGCCTGAGGGTCTCGATACCTTCATCAACCTCCCGCCCGACCGTCGCACTGCCGTCGGCAATCTCCAGTCTGGAAACGAAAGTCGCCTGAGGCCATCCCAGCAATGCCGCCAGCATCTGGCCCGTCTGGTTGCTGTCGTCATCGATCGCCTGCTTGCCGAGCAGGAACAGGCCCGGCTCTTCCTTTTCAGCGATCTTCTTCAGCAGCTTGGCGACTGCCAGCGGCTGAAGTTCCTCGTCGGTCTGAACATGGATGGCGCGATCGGCCCCCATCGCCAGAGCGGTACGCAAGGTCTCCTGACACTTGGCCGGCCCCATGCTGACGGCGACGATCTCGCTGGCGATACCGGCTTCCTTGAGACGAATGGCCTGCTCGTTGGCAATCTCGTCAAACGGATTCATCGACATCTTGACATTGGCCGTGTCGACACCGCTGCCGTCGGCCTTGACCCTGATCTTGACATTATAATCCACGACCCGCTTGACGGGCACGACAACCTTCATGACTGCAGCCTTCTCTCTTGGTCGGTCGAGGTAGCAGGCTTCTCAATGGAGCCCGTTTGTGCAACGCAGCAAGCGAGAAATATTCGTCGACCCGAAGATTGTCAACGATGGCAGCTGCGGCATTGCGTTGGGAAATTGCTGCCAATGCCGATAATCTGCAAGACCTCCGGTCAACGATTGGCGCCGGGGATCCACAGGACATCGCGCGAGCCGCGGTCATTGAGATAGCGCGCCATGACGAAAAAATGGTCGGAAAGGCGGTTCAAATAGCGCAAGGCGACCGGATTGACAGTTTCGTCCTCACCCAGCCGGCTGACCAGACGTTCGGCTCGACGACAGACAGTCCGTGCAACATGAAGATGGGCGGCCGCCGGAGAACCTCCCGGCAAGACGAACGAGTTGAGCGGTGCCAATTCCCCATTCATGGCATCGATCTCACCCTCGAGCCGTTCGACCTGCGCGTCGGCGATCCGCAAGCAACCGTCATCGTTCCCCCGACGGCAGAGATCGGCACCCAGATCGAACAAGTCGTTCTGGACGCGCGACAATATAGCATCGGCACCCTCATCGACATGAAGGCGGACAACGCCGACCACGGCATTCAGTTCGTCGACCGTCCCGTAAGCCTCGACCCGCGCCGAATGCTTGGCGACCCGACGGCTGTCGCCAAGCGATGTACGGCCCTCATCGCCGCCGCGTGTATAGATCTTTGTTAATGTCACCATCGGACGACATTCAGCTCGAAGCGATCAATGCCAGAACGACAAGGAGTGCGAGGAACTGGAAACCGACCCGCGCCCGCATCAGAAGATTGCCATACTTGTCGTTGAACTCACCGCCCTTGAAGAAGCTCACCAGCCCAAGCACCAGAACGACGACCGTGGCCAGCATCGCCACAACGAGAAGGAAATTGAGCATCTCTTTCAACCTTTCGCGGCTCATGACACGCGGCCGGATGCAGCTTCGCTTCGATGACACCGCCATGTCTATGTACGAATGTTCGCCTCGTCTGGCCAGACAGTACCGCAATCAGACACCATCGGGTCCTCAGGCGAGGTCCATTCCGATCGATCAGGCAATCGCGCCCGATCGAAACGGCGCTAGCTGCCCGCCCGGAGCGTCGAGACGAGACCGCGCAGGGCCGCAATCGTGCTCAGCGCGGTAATCTTGCCTGTTCGCGGATTCTCCTTGCTGGGGACGTTCTCGATCTTCATCTCGAACCGCGCGCTATCCGCCTCGACTGTGATGCTGTGGACATTGCGGTCCACTGTCGGATCGGCCCATATTTCCAGTCCGGTACGATCCGGCCCGACTCCGGCAAGGCTGAGCGCTGCGGCGACATTGACGTTCGCGGGAAAGCCCTTGGCCCCTTCCCGTGCACTGCCTTCGAAGATCTTCGTCGGCTCGGCGACCTTCAGCACGTCGATACCGTTCTGCTCCAGATAGGGAGCCCCCTGAAGACCGGCCGGCGGCTTGCGCGTCACCATCCGCACGGAAACAATCTCGCCTTCGGCAGCGGCGCGAACGGCATCCAGCCCCAGCAACGCGCCGGTCGGTGCGATCACCCGCCCGCCCGCCGACCGTGCAATCTCGAGGACGTCGTCATGGACCAGCAGCTGACCGATACTGAGCGGCATGAAGATCCGGCCAAGCGAAACCGCCGGCACGGCGATGTTGCGGAATTCGGAGGCTGGCAGGCACTCCACCACCACATCGGCCATCGGTGCCAGTTCGGCGAGCGACACGACCGGAACCTGCCGCTCCAGCGTGGCGATCCGCTGCTGTGCCCGCCCGGTATCGCGCGCGCTCACGGCAGCCAGGACCAACCCGGGAATGGACCGGTCAAGAGCCCTTGCCACGGTGTAACCTACCGCTCCGAGGCCACCGATACCGACTTTCAACTTTCGCAACGCAAACCCTTTCCTTGGCAGCCTCTCGACCAGATTGCGATCACTGGGTAGTCCTCACGGGACAGTTTGTCATCGTCGAGCGAAAGCAACAAGCCATCCGACCACCCCGGTTGCGCTCAGTCGGCACGCTTCGAAGCGGATCGGCTGCGGAAATGTGCAAGAGCGTCCTCAAGGATAATCGCGGCAGCGAAATGATCGTCGGGTTCATTGCGCCGGGCCGGCGGCAGGCGTCCCTCCCGCTGTGCATCCTTCACAGCCTCACTGGTGAGGCTCTCGTCCTGAAGATGAAATGGCAGGTGAAGACTTTCTCCCAATCGACGCGCAGTGTCGCGGCGCGACTGGGCCGCCGGTCCGGAACTGCCGTCGAGATTGAGCGGATAGCCGATGACCAGGCCGCTCACCTCGCGCTCATGGCAGATGCGTCCTAGAATGTCGATATCGTCACGCCATGATCGCCGACAAATGGTGACCAGTGGCGTGACAAGTTTCCAGCCGGAATCGCATGCCGCCACACCCATGCGCAGACGGGAAATGTCCAGACCGATGAGAGCGCCCGACAGGGGGAAGTTGCCAGCCGGTGACATCAGACCGAACATGCCTGCTCTGTACGGGCGAAAGACTGCAGATCGCGCATGATCGCCGCAATGGGATCGGTCAACTGCTCGGGCGAGGACAGGGAGCCGAGGCGCAAGGCGGCCATGGCATGAATCCAGCATGCAGCCAGTGCCGCCTCATATGGCGGCATGCCGCGAGCGAGCAATCCTCCGACGATACCTGCCAGGATGTCACCCGAGCCCGCGCGGGCAAGGGTGACGGGTCCGCAGGCATTGACGACCGCGCGGCCACAGGGCGAGGCCACGATCGTGTCGGAGCCCTTGAGGAGGACGACACAACCCAGCCTCACGGCAAGCTGTCCAGCACGGACGAGTTTGGGTCCCGGTTCGTGGTGCAGGCGACCGAACTCGCCTTCGTGCGGTGTCAGCACGCAGTGTCCATGCACGAGCGGCAGGAAACGCGTGGTGTCCCCGGCAACAAGGGTGATGGCATCGGCATCGAGTACGCAGGGCCGCTGCGAACGGAGGGCCGCTTCAAGCATGTCCGAACGATCCGCCCCGAGCCCCATCCCCGGGCCAGCCACGATGGCCCGCACGCGCCTGTCGTGGACGAACGACGCGAGTTCGTCTGCCCTCTCCACCAGTCGGGTCATCGGCGAAACGAAATGCGATGCGTAGACCGGCGCCGCAACGGCATCACACATCACCGTCACCAGACCGGCACCTGCGGCCTCACCCGAGCGCGCGGCCATGATGGTCGCTCCTGTCATGAGCGCGCCGCCTCCCAGCATGGCCAGGTGGCCACGGTCATATTTGCTGTGAGCGGGATCGGCAGGTGGCATATGATCGAGCCAGAGCCCCGGGGTATTCAATCGGGGAACATCCGGGCCGGCGGGCTGGCATCCGTCGGGAATGCCGATATCAACGCACAGGACATCGCCACAATGGGACCTCCCTGGCTGTAGGACATGACCGAGCTTGAACCTGTTGAAGGTGACGGTCATTTCCGCCGTCGGCGCCCATCCCTGCACGGCACCTGTCGTCCCGTTGACACCGGATGGAACATCGACGGCGATGATCCTGGCACCGATGGATTGTGCCTGCCGCAACATCGCGGCAGCGTCACCATCGAAATCCCGCGTCAATCCCGAACCGAATACCGCATCGATAACGATGTCATCTGCTTGAGGCACAAGACCGGCCACCGGTTCATGCCGACCGGTCCAGCGCGATGATGCGATCGCGGCATCGCCGACAAGGGCGTCGCGACTTCCGGTCGAAGCGGTCATGACCCGCACACCGGCGGCAGCGAGCCTGCGCGCGACGACATAACCATCGCCCCCGTTGTTGCCGGGACCGCAGAGCACGACGCAACGGCGCGGTGCATACCGGCGCAGAACGGCTCGAACGATACCGCGTCCTGCATTTTCCATCAACTCGATACCCGGGATGCCGCCCTCGATGGCCGCCCTGTCCACCGCTGCTGCGGTCTCGTTGGCAAGAAGTTCGACAACCGGGAATTGCCGGGTGCTGACAGTCACGGGATCTCAGCTCACGCGATGCCGGGCCTGGGCGGCACGCTCGATGGCCGCAGCCGCCAGACGGTCGATACCGAGACCATTGCGCAACAACTCGAGCAGTCGCAGTTCATCCTGCGCAGCCTTTCCGTCGGCGGCGACAATGTCGCACGCGAGAACATAGGCCGTTTCGCACAGTCCGGTCGTCAGCGCCCCGGCGATCCTCTCGATGGCGAGGTCGATTCCATCGACATCGCCGAGAAGCTCCCGGCATTCATCGCCAATAGCGACAATACGGGATTTGTCGAATGTTTCAAACACGGGCAATGTCTGAACGAGACGTCCCATCGTCTCCAGTTCGACATCGCTGATCTGTCCTTCGGCGACGGATACAAGAACCATCGTGTAGATGAGGGCGGCATGAGGATCGAGAGTCTTTCGCATGTTGTTCCCTTGATGACTCGTCACACGGTCGAGCCTAGCATAGCGGTTTATACGCAAAACGACACCTTCAGCCGACCTACGGAGACTGAATGATCGAGCTCTCGCCGGAGATAGAGGAAGCCATCGGCAGCGGGCAGGAAGTCGTGGCTCTGGAAACGACTCTCATCTGCCATGGCCTTCCCCGCCCCGACAACCTTGCTGCGGCGTTCGAGATCGAACAGGCGGTGCGGGACGAGGGAGCGGTACCGGCGACAATCGGCATCCTCGATGGCAGGATCAAGGTCGGTCTCTCTCGCGACGACATCGAGCGCCTCGCTGGCGATGCGGATGTGATGAAGTGCTCGACCCGCGATCTCGCATTGGTCCTTGCCCGGCGACGCCCGGGCGCGACGACGGTAGCCGCCACCATCTACATAGCCCATCGCGCAGGCATCCGTTTCATGGCAACCGGTGGCCTGGGAGGGGTTCACCGCGGCGGCGAGTCGAGCATGGACATATCAGCCGACATCGGCGAGCTGGCCCGTTCGGCGACCGTCACGGTCTGCAGCGGAGCAAAGGCCATACTCGACCTGCCACGCACCGTCGAAGCGCTGGAGAGTCATGGCGTCGCCCTGTACGGGTTTAAAACCGATCATCTGCCGGGTTTCTACGTGGCGAGAACGGCCATCAGCGTGCCTGGCCTGACATCGGTGGATGATGTCCGCGACATGATTACCGCCCATGCCGCCATCGGCTGGCCGGGGTCGATCGTCATCGCCAATCCGCCACCGGCCGATCTCGCCATGCACACGCGGGAATTCGAGGCGCTGCTCGACACGGCGCTGGCGGAAGCCGCACGTCAGCGGATCGAGGGGCCGGCCATCACCCCCTACCTCCTCGCCTGCATCGCCGAAGGGACGAAAGGCCGGTCCGTGGCACTCAACAAGGCACTGGTCGTGGCCAACGCCCGCCTGGCGGCCCGCATCGCCATGGCCGCACATACAACGAAGGCGAAGAATTGAAACAACTCACGGTTTATTAACTTGATGAAATTCCGACTTGCTGGATAGGTTCAACGAACGAGTGAATTGAACAGCACATGTGGACAGCTCATGACTCAGCGCGAAATTCTGGATCGCAAGAGGTTCGACGAGGTGACCGGCGGCGATCGCGACCTCGAACTCGAACTGGCTGACCTGTACCTTACGACTGCACAAAAATACATTTCCGAAATGGCGACCATCCTCGAAAGGCGCGGCGACTGGTCGGGTCCCGCACATGCCCTCAAGGGTGCGAGCGCCAATCTCGGCATGGCACAGATGCAAGAGTTTGCAAAAAAGGCAGAATACTCGGAAGCGAATGCCGAGTTGCTGCAGGAGATCGAACAGGGACTCCAGCGCATCCGTCACTTGTTCATGGAATATCACGAATCATAGCCGAAAAATCGATCGGCGAGCATTCACCTGTTTAGGCTCAAATTAACGTTGAAGTTGTGGCACAGGTGACGGTAATTAACCCCCTCCTTTGGAGAAATCCCTTGATTCGCAGGAAGATTTCGCCTGATATCCGCTGCGTTTTGAGGACCGTTCCCGACGATTTGCATAACTCGCTCGAGGCGACTGGTCGTCAATGGCATGCCACGTTGGAGATCGAAGGAAGTTCGCAATGCGGAAACGCGCAAGACTGTTGATGACCGGAGCACTGTGCGGCATGCTGGCGAGCTGCGCCGGCGTGAATCCCGCGCTGATGGACGACCATGATCTCTACAAGTGGGATCTGCCTGCGGTTCGCAACATGGCCCCGCAGGGCTCGGCCTTCTCCCAGGGCCTGCGGGAAGGCTACCTCAAGTTGTATGATGAGGAAGACGGGTCGATGGACTGGTCGGATTCCGGCCACTTTGCCCGCAAGGCCGTCCAGTCCGCGCGTGGCATGAATGTCCAGCCTGACATGGTATCCCTGCGCAAGCTTTCGAATGAGCATGTCGATGAGCTGACGGCGGCCCGAGCCCGCATGATGGCGTCGTTCGGCGATGAGGCCCGGCGCAAGGCACCTCTTGCATCCGCGCGCGCACAGGTCGCTTTCGACTGCTGGCTCGAAAATCAGGAAGAGAACGACCTCGACGGTATCGCGCAGTGCAAGGCCGAATTCGAATCGGCCATGGCACAGATCGACGAGGCGCTCGCCAGCGATATCGACAACACCTATGTGATCTTCTTCGCATGGGACAAGTCGGAGATTACCCCTGTCGGACAGAAGATTATCGAAGACATCATGTCCGACCTGTCGAAGGGCGACATTGTCCGTGTCATCCTGGCCGGCCATACCGATACGTCCGGCCCGGCCAGCTACAATAACGGCCTGTCGGAGCGCCGCGCTCTCGCGGTTGCCAAGGTGCTGGAGAGCCGTGGCGTAAGCAGCGACATGATCGATGTCGAATGGTTCGGCGAGACCCAGCCACGCGTTGTCACCGGCGACAATGTCCGCGAGCCGCAGAACCGGCGCGTGGAAATCCGCTTCGCCGGAGAAGAGTGACAGGATATACGGACCGGCCGACACCAGTCGGCCGGTTCCCACCTCCTCCGACTGCAAAAGGCCCCGTATCGGATACGGGGCCTTTTCGCTTTCCAGCATAATTCCGGGAAAATTCGTTGTTCGGGAAGCGACCTTAACTCTTCGTTAGCAACTTTTTGATAGCTTTCTCATCAGCAGAGACGCGATGGCGTGCCCAAATGGTGGCTCCCTCGCAGCTCTGCTGTCCTCCCTGACGTTGTGATGCCTCCCTGTTGACTGGGCCATCGAGAAATCGATGGCCCTTTTTTTACTGGCTTAACCAGATGATACGCGCGAGCCACGAGACCCGGCGAGTCTCGATCACGATTTCCTCATTGACATGGTTGACAGGAACCATTGTCACCTTCTGTGTCGTCCGGCGAACGAGCGAGCCTATGATGAGTTCGCCATCGCGCATGCGCAGCAGGATCCGGTCGCCACGTCGAATACCACTTGAAGGTGACACGACCATGACGTCACCCGAACGATGCGTCGGCAAAGCAATGTCGCGGTCGATCTCGACGATGTAGGCATTCCGATCCTCAATGAGAGGAAATTCAATCTCCTCCCAATCGGAACCGACGGGAAAACCCGACGCATCCGTAAGACCATCCTCCTCAAGGTCCGACAGACGCCGGAAATTCATCTTCTCGCCCGTGGCAACGACCTCGGTCGACCCGCCATTGCCATCAATCAGGCGGACAAATTCCTGCATGGTGGAATGCGTCGCATCAAGGATCTTCGCAATGCTCTCGGTGCTTGGCCAACGGAGCTTGCCTTCCTTGGTTATCCGCTTGCTCTTGTTGAATGTGGTTGGATCGAGACCGGCTCTCTTGGCAAGGCCGGAAGGGGTCAGTTCATGGCGCAGAGCCAATCGGTCGATGCCACGCCAAACCTGCTCATGGGTCAGCATTATGTGCCTCCTTGGAGAACATCAGTTCAGAAAAGTTGATAGGATAATTTTCTTATGATATCATTCTCCCCTGAAGCAGCGTCCCAGAGTGACCCTGCCCGATCTCCTCAAACCCATCCCTAAAGAAGATCCCGCCATGTTGGTAGCCTTCGAGAACCGCAACGAAACGCCTGTTCTTTCCTGGCTCAGACCCGGATTTCGCCACTGTTATGTTGTCTGCCTGCAAGATGGCATATGGCATGTCTTTGATCCCATATCGTCACCTTTAGCTTATCATAAATTAAATTTGTCGCATACGACAAGACTTATGGCCGGTCTGGCCGCTGCAGGTGTCTCAACCGTGCGGATTGAATTCACGGGATGGGCTGCCACGAAACCGTGCCTTCGTATTTTCACGTGCGTTGAGTGGGTAAAGCATATTCTCCACATTCGCAAACATTCGATCATTACGCCTCATCAACTGTTCAGATTGCTGATGACGAGCAGAAAGGACTTGACTTGTAACAAAAAATAGGATTATATTCTTTATATATTCACCCATCCCTCACCTGGAGAGCGTCATGGACCTGCAAACAGCGCGCGACGGCTTTGTCAGAGCCCGCGCCCGCCGTGCGGCCTGGGAGCCCCTATGGCGCGATTGCTTTCACTACGCCCAACCAACCCGGATTCAGGCCATCAACGGCACGAACATCCCGTCGCGAGGCTCCATTGTCGACATGTTCGATTCAACAGCCATCGATGGCGTCCAGCAACTGGCGGCCAGCCTCGTCGCCGAACTGACTCCCCCCTGGTCGCGCTGGTTCGGACTGGTTCCAGGCTCCGAGGTCGAGGGTGACGAACGCGATGATCTGGCCATCATACTGGACCGCGCCACGCGGAGCATCCAGGGGCATCTCGACCGTTCCAATTTCGCTGTCGAAATCCACCAGTGCTTCCTCGATCTGGTCACGATCGGCACTTCCACACTCCAGTTCGAGGAAGCCGCCATCGGTGAATCTTCCGCCTTCTCGTTTACGGCCGTGCCCGTTTCGGAGATGTTCATCGACGGCGACCAGGGAGGCTCCATCAGCCGCCAGTTCCGCGAGACCGTGGTGTCGCGCCATGTCATGTACCACCGCTTCCCCGAACTGCAGGACAGCTGGCCATCGACGCGTGGTCACGATGACGATGACGACGAACCGATCCGGCTGGTGGAAGCTGTCTACCGTCACGACGGCAATACCGCCTATCTCGCGTTCGCCGACTCGCAGCAGGGCAGTACCGCACCGGTACTGCTCGAGGAAGGACGGTTCGAGGGATCGCCCTTCATCACCTTCCGCTGGCTCAAGGGTACGGGCGAACTCTATGGACGGGCACCCGTCATGAGCGCGCTGCCGGACATCAAGACCGCCAACAAGGTGGTCGAGCTCATCCTCAAGAACGCGTCGATCGCCGTGACCGGAATATGGCTTGCCGAGGATGACGGCGTTCTCAACCCTGCAAACATACGCCTCGTGCCGGGAACCATCATTCCCAAAGCACCGGGATCGTCAGGACTGACGCCCTTGCAGGCTCCCGGACGACTCGATGTATCCGAGCTCGTGCTGGAAGACCTGAGATCGAACATCCGCCACACACTGCTCACGGACCGACTGGCACCGCTCGCCGGAGCGCGCATGACCGCAACCGAAGTGCTAGAGCGCAGTGCCGAGACCGCCCGGTTGCTGGGCGCTATCTACGGCCGCCTGCAGGCCGAACTGCTCACGCCGCTGGTCAATCGAGCTATCGCCATTCTTGTCCGCCGGGGGGAGATTCCGCCCATCGTCATCGATGGCGCCACCATCGAACTGCAGTACCGTTCTCCCCTGGCACGGATTCACGCGCGCGAGGAAATGCGCAATGTCATGGTCTGGCTCGACTCCGCCTCCAAACTGGCTGCGGCCGGCGATGGGATCATCGACAGTCAGGCAACAATCCGGTGGCTGGCAGAACAACTCGGAGTGCCACGCGAACTGCTGAGCACGAAGGTGCCGCCCCGGCCCGTGGACGCCAAGCGCGACACGTACATGCCCGATGTCACCCTGCCCGACATTTCCATGGCCGGCCTTGCCGACATGCTCGATGCGGGACGTGACGAATGAGCAGACCTCTCCCCGAACGGCACGGCTGGCTGTGGTTCTCGACCATTGACGAGGTTCCGGGCGACGACGATCGCCTGCGGGATCTCTTCGAAGCGACGTTCAGGACTCCATCGGGCACCGCCGTGCTCGCCCATCTGCGCCGGACCTTCCTCGAACGAAGGCTGTCTCCTTCGGCCAGCAATGAAGAGCTTCGCCATCTCGAAGGCTCCCGCGCCGCCATTGCCTATATCGAGCGACTGGCCGGACCGGCCGGATACGCCGCCCCGCAGCGGGTACATTCATCAGGAGAACACCATTGACCAGCGACGACTTCGGAGCGTCCGACGACATGCTCCTGGACATCCTCGACGAAGCGGACATCGACACGACGGTCGCAAGCGCCGGTCCCAGACCACGCAGCGAGCGCCCGCCCGAACTGCCGGAAAAATTCTGGAATGCCGAGGTCGGCACATTGCGCAGCGAGGCCCTGCTCAAGTCCTATCTGGAACTGGAACGCCGGCTCGGTCGCTCGGTTCCGATCCCGGACGAGGATGACCGCGAAGGCTGGGACCGCCTCTATGAAGCAACAGGCAGGCCCGAAAGCCCGGACGACTATCGGATCGAATCCGGACATCCGCTGATCGAGTCGGATGCGGAAGTCAACCGCCTCCTCCACGAGGCAGGCTTCTCCCAGCGACAGGCGGAACTCGTCTATCGACTCGCCTGCGAGCGGCTGGCACCGGCCATCGAGCACGCCATGGCCGAAGTCGAGGCGAACCGCCAGCGCAAAAGACTGGCGAATCATTTCGGCGGCGAGGAACGCTGGCGCACCCTGTCGGCACAACTGCGCAACTGGGGCCAGAGCAAGCTCGACGACCAGACTTTCGAGGCGTTGTCGAAAAGCTTCGATGGCGTCATCGCCATGGCCGAAATGATGCGCAGGCAGGAACCGGCGCTGGCACGCGACGGCCGGTCGGGCGAAACCGGCGTCAGCGAAAGCGAGCTCCGTTCGCTTATCCGTGACCCGCGCTACTGGCGGGATCGCGAACCCGAGTTCATCGCGCGCGTCACCCAGGGATACAAGCGTATCTACGGAAGCTGACGCGCGCTGCGGGCGATCCCGGGAGAACCCTGCACCAGGGCCCCGCCGCCTCGCCCATCACCGGGATCACGGCCGCCCCGAAAACGGACAAGCGGCCGCCCATAATGCACACATCATTCTCATGAGTGAGTGATTCCATGTCCACGACGATTGATCAGGCTTTCGTCAAGCAGTTCGAGCGCGAAGTCCACGAATCCTACCAGCGGCAGGGTTCCCGCCTTCGCGGCACCGTCCGCGTCAAGAACGACGTTCGCGGCAGCTCCACGGTCTTCCAGAAGGTCGGCAAGGGTGCAGCATCGACCAAGGCGCGGCATGGCATGGTACCGGTCATGAATGTCGACTTCAGCTCCGTCGAGGCGCAGCTCGTCGACTACTATGCCGGAGAGTGGGTCGACAGTCTCGACGAGCTCAAGACCAACATCGACGAGCGCCAGGTGCTGGCCAACGCCGGCGCCTTCGCCCTCGGCCGCAAGACCGACGACCTCATCATCGCCGCGATGAATACCGCGACCCGGTCCGCCGGCGACGCCACCGTCGGACTCACCCGGGAGAAGCTCCTCGCGGCCTTCGAGATGCTGGGCGCGGAGGACGTCCCCGACGACGGTGAACGCTACGCGGTCGTCGGCTGGAAGCAATGGTCCGAGCTTCTCGGCCTGCCGGAATTCGCCTCGGCGGATTATGTCGGTCAGGACAAGCTGCCCTGGCAGGCCGCCCAGGCCAAGATGTGGCTCGGCACCTACTGGATCCCGCATTCGGGCCTGCCGAAGGTCGCAAGCACGCGGACCTGCTTCTGGTACCACCGCAGCGCCATCGGCCATGCCGTCGGACAGGACGTCATGACCGACATCACCTGGCACGGCGACCGCGCGGCCCACTTCGTTTCCAATTCCATGTCACAAGGTGCCGTGCTCATCGACGAGCCCGGCGTCATCATGCTCCCCTGTCTGGAGGCCTGATCATGACCTGCGAACCCAAGGCGTTGAGCGCCCTTTCCTATACCAACGGCTTCACTCTCTGGCACTACCGTACCCCCGACGGCATGACCCAGGTCGATGATGCCGGCTATTTCAACACGGCAGCCAGCATGTTGCGGACCGGCGATTTCATCTTCGTCAATGCGAATGTGAACACCGCTCCCAGCCACGGCATGGTTGTCGTCGTCGCCAATGACAACGCCTCGGTCGACGTATCCGATATCGTCGCTTTCGGCAGTACCAGCGGCGGCTGACCGGAACGGAACGGTTCCCCGTGGACCGGGAGGGCATGGCTTTCCCGGTCCGCGGATCACCGCCTCATCCCCGCCCCGCCTTCCCTGGCCTCTGAAGCAAGGGTCCCGCCTGCACGTCCGCGCTTTTTGCCGACGCAGGTCAAGGCCGACCCGCAACGGTGAATGGATGCGACCATGACCGATGTTGAAATCTGCTCGATGGCACTGCTCAAGCTCGGCGCATCACCGATCCAGAGTTTCGACGACAGTTCGGTGGAAGCGGAGCTGGCGGCAAGCCTCTATCCTTCGCTCCGGGATGCCGTGCTGGTCTCGCATCCCTGGGAGTTCAGTCTGGCCGAAAGCCGGCTCGAAACCGACCCCGACCCTGCCGAGGGCGGTTTCGCCTTCGCCTTCCGCCTCCCTGCCGACCTTCTCCGCAGCCTGACGGCCGGACCTCCGGGACATCCGCGCGGTACCGTCTTCAAGGTCAGCGGATTGCGACTGCTCTGCGATCGCGGCGATGTCACCCTCGTCTATCAACGGAGGATTCCGGCAGACCTGTATCCGCCCCATTTCGTCCAGGCGCTGGTCGCGCGGATCGCAGCCGAGTTGTGCATTCCGCTCACCGAATCGACGTCGAGATCGCAGGCCCTGCAGAGTCTGGCGCAGGCCGAGCTGCGTCATGCGCGGCTCATCGACAGCCAGCACGCGGCACCGACCATCGTCGAGGACTTCCCCCTGTTGTCAGTGAGATCGCGATGACCCTCATCAACAGGACCTCGACCAGCTTCACCTCGGGCGAGATCGACCCCGCCCTTGCCGGCAGGATCGACATCCAGGCGTGGGATGAGGGGGCCGCCATGCTGCGCAATGTCATCGTCCGGCGCAGCGGCGGCGTCGCACGGCGACCGGGCAGTCGCAGGATCATCCGGGTGCCCGATGCCCGCCGTCTCATATCGTTCACCGCTTCGGTACAATCGGTCATCCTCGTGCTGTCGCCCGGACGTCTCACGATCACGGCGGATGGAACGATCCTTCAAGACGACATTGCCACGCCGTGGACGGCCGGGATGATCGGCCAGCTGACATGGACACGGATCGGTGACACCCTCCTTTTCTGTCATCCCGAAATCCAGCCGCGCCGGCTGGAGCGATCCGCCAGCGGCACATGGAGCCTGTCGCCATGGTCGTTCGAAACTCTCGATGACGACAGTGCGAACCCGCCGATCCTGCAACCCTACTGCCGATATGCCGACAGCCTGGTCACCCTCCAGGCCACCGACCTGCAAGTCCAGAGATCTTCGAACGACGCCATTCCCGCATCCACGCTGATCCGTCTCGAAGCATCCGCCGACGTGTTCTCCTTCGCTCATCAGGGATGCATCTTACGCATCCAGGGGCGCGAGGTGCTGGTCCAGTCGGTGGAAAATGCGCGCAAGGCGTTCGCGACACCGCGACGAGCCCTCGTCAACGGCAAGCCGACGCGCGACTGGGACGAACAGACCTTCAGTACACCGCGCGGCTGGCCGGTTGCCGTCACCCAGCATCAGGATCGCCTCGTCCTCGCCGGCAATCGCAGCGCACCCGATCGCATCGTGTTCTCGCGAACCGGGCGTCCGTTCAACTTCGATCCGGGGACCGGGCTTGATGATGAAGCCATCACGTTCACCCTGCGGGGAGACCAGCTGCATCGCATCCGCCAGCTCTCCTCCGGCCGCCGCCTTCAGGTTTTCACCGATGCGGGCGAATGGGTGGTCACCGGCTCGCCGCTTACCCCTGCCACGGTTCAGGTCAGCCAGCAGACCCATGTGGGCTCGCCCGTCGACCGGCAGATCCGCGCGATCGGCATTGACGGCGTGACGCACTTCATCGGCGCCTCGCTGCGCGACCTTCGCGAATTTCTCTACACCAGCAGCGAACAGGCGTTTCAGGCGCCCGATATCGCCATGCTGTCGCGCCATCTGCTTCTCGACCCGGTCGACATGGAATTCGACCCGTCCCGACGCCTTCTGGCGATTGTCCGCGCCGATGGAAAGCTGGCGACCGTCAGCATCGATCGGAATGCCAACATCGTCGCCTGGTGCCTTCAGGAAACCGAAGGTTCCTACCTGGGCGTTGCGGTCCATGAGGATTGCCTGACGGCGCTGGTAAAGCGCGGAACGGACACATGGCTCGAAGCCTTCGATGACAATCTCCAGCTTGATGGCTGCATCGTCGCGGACAACGATCCGCCCTGCAACGTCATCGGCGGACTTGGAGACCTTGTCGGCCGGGAGGTCGTTGCCATCGCCGACGACGTAGTCGCCACCACCGCCATTCTTGAGACTGACAGTCTCGACATCGGTGCGGCAGCTTCGCAGGTGGTCATCGGGCTGCCGTTCGAGCACTGCATCAAACCGATGCCGCTCGCCGGCATCTCGGGCGCCGGACCGAGCACCGATCCTCTCTACCGGCCAGTCCGCCTGAGCTTCCGCGTTCAGGAAACGAGATCGCTCACCGTCGATGCGGGCCGCGGGCCGGAACACATCCTGCAACGACCGACGGAGTCGGAACCGCTCACGGGGGACGTGAGCATGAGAGCGTTGGGCTGGCGACGCGGCTATGCCGGACATCCCTGGATCATCGCGCAGCGCGACCCATTGCCCTTCGTGCTGCTGTCTGCAACCATCGAACTCAAGGTACCGGAATAATGGGTGGAATGAACAATCTGGCTGCGATCGGCCTCAACATGGCGATGACGCAGGAAGCCCAGCGCAAGCGGCAACGCGAAGAGCGTAAGGTCCGCAAGCAGAAGATCGCCGAACTCGACCGGAAGACAGCCCAGGCCCAGGCCGACGAACTCGACAGCCTCGCCGCACGCGTCGCCGCTGCACGCGCACGGGCGGGCGCATCCGGAACCGGTGCGACCGGCGGTGCCATCGACGCTCTCGTGCGCGGACTGGAACGGGACAGCGAACAGCAGATCAGCGGGCTGATCGGTGAACGCAACCGGCAGGTCGCCAGGCTCTCGCAATCGTCTCAGAAGTCGAAACAAGGCGGCCTGCTCGGCCTCGCAAGCGTCCTTCCCGGATTCCCGTCATCTTCCTCCGGCATGCGCAAGCGATCGCTACTGGATTGAACAATGACCGAGGAAACGTCTCGCCACGGACCCGCCACGAATATTCCGCCAGCGGGCAGCTTTCGCAAGTTCATCATATCCTGGAATGACACCCAGCATCTCGAAACCCCGATCCTGCACCGGACGTTGGCGGACTGGCTGGAAAAGGGCCTGCGGGAACATCGCACCGACCAACTGATGATGGTTTTCCGTGATGCGGGAAAATCGACGCTGGTCGGTCTCTATTGTGCCTGGCGCCTGTGTCATGCACCCGATCTGCGCATCCTCGTCGTCGCCGCGGAGCAGCAGCTCGCCACCCGGATGACCCGCAATATCCGCTCCATACTGGAGCGGCATCCGTTGGCAAGCCATGTGGCCGTCAGCGCGAGGAGCGAATGGGCGGCCGACCGGTTCACCATCGCCCGCCCGTCGACCCTGCGCGACCCGTCGGTGTGGGGCCGCGGCATCAACGGCAATCTCACTGGATCACGTGCGGATCTCATCATCTGCGACGATGTCGAGGTACCCAACACCGCGGGTACGGCGCAAGCGCGAATGGAGCTGCGCCGCAAGCTCGGCGAACTTCGCTTCATCCTCGTTCCCGGCGGAACGCGTCTCTATATCGGCACTCCGCACTGCCAGGACTCGATCTATCTCGATCCGCGCAGTATCCGCTGGCGCCGGACCGCATCGGAAGATCGCGGGAACACGCCATTCCTAGCGACGTTCGACCGGATCGAAATACCAGTCATCGACGAATGCGGCCACAGTGCCTGGCCTGAAAGGTTTCCGCTCGAAATCCTCGCCGACATGCAAAGGGAAACCGGTCCGGCGCGCTTTCGCAGCCAGATGATGCTGATGCCCGAGGCTATCGAGGACTGCCGTCTCGATCCGCAGAAACTGCAAGTCTATGACGACGAGATCGAGGTCAGCCAGGTGGGAGAGCGCATCGAACTGCGGCTGGGCAAACGCCGGATGCAGGGCACCTGTTGCTGGTGGGACCCTTCGTTCGGCCGTCCGGAGAGTGGCGATTCCAGTGTGGTTGCCTGCGTATTCACGGACTGCGAGGGACATTACTGGCTGCACGACATGGCCTATCTGACCTTCGACGAGACCCTGGTCGACGAGGTCGACGAAGCCAGCCAGCTTTGCCGGCAGGTCGTGGTTTTCGCCCGGCGCAACGAGCAGTATTCTGTCACGGTCGAGAACAATGGCATCGGCCAGTTCCTGCCGAGCCTGCTACGCCGGGAGGCAACGCGCCAGGGCGAGTGGCTGAGCGTGAATGAGCATCGGTCAACCCGATCGAAATCCACGCGCATCCTCGAGGCCTTCGACCCATTGCTGGCCGCAGGCCATCTGCATGTTCACCGCCGTGTGCTCGATTCCCCGCTGATCGACGAGATGCAGGACTGGTCACCGACCGGAAATCGCCACGACGACGGTCTCGATACAGTCAGCGGCTGCCTCTCCATGCAACCGGTACGCATCTCGGCCATCCGCTCGGGATTGCAGCGGCCCAACTGGAGAGGGGCCACTCATCAACTCGACGTCAGGGATGAATTCGGGGTCTTTTGAACGATTCGCGACTGCGCCCGCTTCATGCGACAGTCCGCCGGCGGAGTGCGGCTATCCTCCGGACCGACGATCGGCTAAAGCATCGCCAAAAGGAGATATTGCGATGCACAACGACAATCGCCCGAGGCGCAGCGTGCTGTACATGCCGGGCTCCAATCCCCGCGCGCTGGCCAAGGGGCGCGAAATCGGCGCCGATGCCCTGATCTTCGACCTCGAGGATGCCGTGGCCCCCGACGCCAAGGTGGGCGCGCGCGCCAGCATCATCGACGCCCTGGGCGCAAGGGGATCTTACGGCCGCCGCGAAATCATCGTCCGGACGAATGGCCTCGATACGGAATGGGGACGCGACGATCTCGTTTCCATGGCAAGGTCGGGTGCCGACGCGATCCTGCTGCCGAAGGTCGAACGTGGGGCAATGGTGGACGACGCCGCCACCATCCTCGGCGAAGCCGGTGCACCGGACAACCTTCCCATCTGGTGCATGATGGAGACCCCACGCGGCATTCTTCATGTCGAGGAAATCGCCGATCATCCGAGAGTTACCTGCCTCGTCCTCGGCACGTCCGACCTGACCAAGGACATGCGCTCGCTGCACACGCCCGCGCGCCTTCCGATGCTGCCATCGCTGGGTCTGTGCCTGCTCGCCGCACGCGCCTCCGGAATTGCCGTGCTCGACGGTGTACATCTCGACCTCGGCGACCTTGAGGGCCACGCCACCTCCTGTCGGCAGGGACGCGAGCTGGGTTTCGACGGAAAGACCCTCATTCATCCCAAACAGATCGAGGCTGCCAACAAAGCCTTTGCCCCGAGTGCTGAAGATCTCGCCTGGTCGAAAAAGATCATCACGGCATGGGAAACGGCCCGCAGCGAAGGCAAGGGCGTGGTCCTCGTCGACGGCCGCCTGGTGGAAAACCTGCATATCACCGAGGCCCGACGCCTTCTGGCCCTGGGCTCGGCGATCGAGGAGCTTCAGGCATGAGCAGCAAGAGTCAGAGCGGCCGGTTCTACGAAGACTTCACGATCGACGAGACCATTCATCACGCCACGCCGCGAACGATGACCGAGGCCGATGCAACCCTGTACCTGGCGCTTACGGGTTCCCGTTTCGCAGAGCAATGTTCGCTGCCCTTCGCGAAGGCCAACGGTCTGGAACGCTGTCCGATTGATGAACTTCTCGCGTTCCATATCGTCTTCGGAAAGTCGGTGCCGGACATCTCGCTCAATGCGGTGGCCAATCTCGGCTACGCCGATGTGCACTTCCATCAGCTCATCTATCCGGGCGACACGCTGACATCCGCCTCGAAGGTCATCGGCAAGAAGGAAATATCCAGCGGCAAGGCCGGAATCGTCTACGTCCACACCATAGGCACCAGGGAAGACGGCAGCACGGCCATCGACTTCATCCGCTGGGTGATGGTCAAGAAACGCAATGTCGACATACGGTCCGAACTCGCACAGGTGCCGTCGACCCGGCCCGGAATTCCAGCCAGCGAACTGCGACTGCCCGCCGGGCTCGGCCCGCTTTCGGTCGACACCCGACTATCGGGTTCGCCTTTCGGGTTCGAGGACTATGAGATCGGCGAGAAGATCGACCATCCGGATGGAATGGGGGTGATGCAGTCCGAACATCGCCTCGCGACCCGCCTCTACCAGAACACCGCCCGCGTCCATTTCAATGACCATGTGGAGAAGGATGGCAGACTGGGCGGTGTGATCGTCTATGGCGGCGTCGTCATCAGCCTCGCCCGCGCCCTGTCCTTCAACGGTCTCGCCAACGCGTTTCACCTGCTCGGCATCAATGGAGGCAGCCATGTCAACCCCTGCACCGGCGGCGATACGGTCTATGCCTGGTCCGAGGTGCTCGACAAGGCAGAGCTGTCGGAGGATGCCGGCGCGTTGCGGATGCGGCTGGTGGCCCTGAAGAACAGGAATGCCCATGATTTCCCGCTACGGGATGACAAGGGAGCCTATCTGCCCGACGTGCTGCTCGATCTCGACTACTGGGTCATGATCCCCAGAAAGACCGCATTGCACGACGGCCAATGAACGCGACCCGCCTCCGGCCGTTCGTCGTCCGGAGGCATGCCATCCCGACATGGCCACTTCAGGCGACGGGTTCACGTCCCATTTCGAGGAACTTGTTCTGCCGGTTGCGACGGAGTTCGGCGGATGACAACGGCAGGAGCTCCCGCAGATGGCGCGCGATGGTGTCCCCCACCGTCTCGATGGTCGTCGTGCGCCCGCGATGGGCCCCTCCCAGGGGCTCCTCGATGATCTCGTCGATGAGACCCAGCTCCTTGAGGTCCTGGGCCGTCAGCTTCAATGCCTCCGCAGCAGCCTCCGCCTGCTCGGCCTTCCGCCAGAGGATGGCAGCACAGCCTTCGGGAGAAATTACCGAGTAGATCGAATGTTCGAGCATGAGCACGCGATCCGCACTGGCAAGGGCAATGGCACCGCCCGATCCTCCCTCGCCGACGATCACGCTGATGATTGGCACCTTGAGGGTAAGGCAGGTCTCGATGCTGCGGGCAATGGCTTCCGCCTGACCGCGTTCCTCTGCACGAATGCCCGGATGGGCACCGGGCGTGTCGACAAGCGTCACCACCGGCAGTCCGAAGCGCTCGGCAAGGCGCATGAGCCGGATGGCCTTGCGGTAGCCTTCCGGGCGGGCCATGCCGAAATTGTGCTTGACACGTTCCTCGGTGTCCGCCCCCTTTTCGTGCCCGATCAGCATGACCGAGATACCGCGCAACCGCCCGAGCCCACCGGTGATCGCGTGATCGTCGCCAAAGCACCTGTCGCCAGCCAGCGGCGAAAAGTCCTTCATCAAAGTGTCGACATAGTCGCACATGTGCGGCCGGTCGGCATGTCGCGCCACCTGGGTCTTCTGCCAGGCGGTGAGTTTCCCGTAGGTCTGCGACAGCAGCTTGGCCGCCCGGCCCTCGAGGCGGGCGATCTCGTCACCCAGATCGAGATCACTGCCGTCGGCCAGATGTCGCAGCTCCTTGACCTTGCCTTCAAGCTCGGCAATCGGCTTCTCGAATTCCAGAAGGCTGCTCATGGTTCCCGTATTCGATGTGCTGGATCTTCTGTCGGGTTGTGGTCAAGGGGCGATACCTTGTCAATCGGGCAAGGTACCATCCGGCCAATGCCGCCAGCCCGCGACGTTCGACCTGCGGGGATGGCGACCCACCGGTTCCCGACGTGCCATTTTCGCAACAAAAGGTTGAGGTATCGTAGTGTTGCGGCAACAGCCTGTTTTCCTCACCGGCTGGTCGGATAAGAAATAACGACAAGATCCATGGCGCCCGAGACAGGCATCGGAATGTGACAGCAACAAGCGACCATACCCTATACCCGCTGCGAGGTAGCGACGTGCTGCCATTGCCGCAGGATGGCGAAGGCCCGAACCACACACGGTTCGCACCAAGCCCGACAGGTTACCTCCATATTGGCCACGCCTATTCCGCACTGTTCGCCTATGAGGCGGCCAGACAATCGGGAGGGCGCTTTGTCGTCCGGCTCGAGAACATCGACGCGCAGCGCTGTCGCAACGAGTTCGAGCAGGCCACACTGGACGATCTGAGCTGGCTCGGTCTGGAGTGGGAAGGCGATGTCCGGAGGCAGTCCGATCATGTCGGCCTTTACCAGGAGGCGATCGACGCACTTGCCGGGGCCGAACTGATCTATCCCTGTTTCTGCACGCGCAGGCAGATCCGTGCCGAAGTCGAGGAGGCCAGCAGGGCGCCGCATGGGCCAAGTGGGGAACTCCTCTATCCGGGGATCTGCCGCCATCTGACGGCAAGCGATCGCAGGTACCGGATGGCGCACGGCGAGCCCTATGCATGGCGTCTCGACACCACCCGAGCGATGGACCTAGCCGGACCGCTGTTCTGGTACGACTGCCGTGCCGGATGGGTGACGGCCCGGCCCGACCTGCTCGGTGATGTTGTGGTGGGACGCAAGGATTCGCCGACGAGCTATCACCTGTCGGTGACGCTGGATGATCATGTCCAGGGCGTTACGCTGATCACCCGCGGTGAAGACCTCTTTCATGCGACACATGTCCACCGCCTGTTACAGGCCCTGCTCGGACTGGATACGCCTCGCTATTATCACCACAATCTGGTTGCCGACAGTGGTGGAACAAGGCTCGCGAAACGCAACCGGGCCGTCACCCTGCGCCACATGAGGGATATCGGCAAGACACCGGCCGATGTGTGGCGTCTGCTCGGCCTTGGTGGCCCGAAGCCAGTCGCTTGAGCGGAGCAGGCCACATCTCCGGCGTCCTTGCCGGTCTGTTGCTGTTTGCCTCCTGCACATCGACCCTTGCCCCGTCCGCGCTGCCGACACCCATGCTCATCGCCGCCCCCCCGGGGCCGGCGAAGGCGCAGATCATGGCCGTTCACGGCTTCAACGACCACAGGACGGCATTCGCGGGCTTTGCCGCCTATGCCGCCGATCGCGGCATCCGGGTGATGGCCTATGATCAGCAGGGCTTTGGCGAGAGTGCCAATCTCGGGCTGTGGCCCGGCCGGGAACGACTCGTCGAGGATCTGGTCGACAGACTGGAAACGGCCCACGCGGAGCGTCCCGACCTGCCGCTCTACCTTCTCGGGGAGAGCATGGGCGGTGCCGTGAGTATCGTGACACTCGCGGAACATCCCGATCTTCCCGTCGAGGGCGTCATCCTGTCGGCTCCTGCCGTCTGGGGCGGGGATGCGATGAACCCCTTCTACCGGGCCGTGCTCTGGTTTGCCGCCCGTATCGCGCCCGGCTGGAAGCTTAGCGGTCAGGGGCTGGGAAAACTCGCATCAGACAATATCGACATGCTGCGGGCACTCCGGGACGATTCGCTCTATATCAAGGATACGCGGATCGACGCCATAGAGGGCGTGGTCGGCCTGATGCGCGACGCGCGCAATGACGGCCCTGCCCTGCAGCTCCCACGGCTCGTTCTCGGTGGAGCAAGGGACGAGATCATCCCGCCGGAAGCCTACCTGTCCTTTGTGGCAAGCCTCCATCCCAAGAACTGTATCGGTCTGAGCTATCCTGACGGCTGGCATCTTCTCCTGCGTGACCTCCAGCGTCGAACCGTCTGGAAGGACATCGTCGACTGGATCGACAACGGACATGTCCTGTCGCCCCGCCCGGACATGATCGCCTGCGGCAAGGCGGTCACGCCCGCATCCGGGCGATCAGGGCCAGGAGAAGAATGAACGATCCCTGTCGGCGATGAGTTGGCCGGCAATTACCATCTTGTGAACCTCGGAAGCCCCATCCACCAGACGTGCCTGCCGCGCATAGCGGTACATCCACTCAAGGGGGGTATCCCTGGAATATCCCTGAGCCCCCATGAGCTGAATGGCCGTATCCACCGCCTTGTGCAGCGCATCGGCGACCTGCACCTTCGCCATGGACACCTCCTTGCGTGCCCGGTCTCCGGCATCCAGCTTGATTGCGGCGCGCAAGGTGAGCAGCCGACCGATCTCGATCTGCATCGCAGCCTCGCCCAGCATCTGCTGCACCGACTCCTTGTCGGACAGTCTTTGCCCGAACGCCCTGCGTTCGCGGACATAGGGCATGCAGATTTCAAGCGCGCGCCGGGCCATGCCCAGCCAGCGCATGCAATGCGTCAACCGGGCAATACCCAGACGGATCTGTGTCACCTTCATGCCGAGACCTTCGCCCATCAGGACATTTTCGACCGGGATCTCCAGCCCGTCGAAGCGCAGTTCACAGTGCCCGCCATGCTCTTCCGGACCCATGATCGGGATGCGGCGAACGATGTCCCACCCCGGCTGATCGCGGTGGAACAGCATGGCCGTCAGTCCGCGACGCGGGTCATCGGAGGTTCGGGCAAGCAGGATGAAGTGAGCAGCGACCTCCGCCCCGGTAATGAACCATTTGCGCCCCTCGATGACATAGCGGTCGCCGCGGCGTTCCGCCCGTGTCTGCATCATGCCAGCCGGATCCGAGCCCGAGCCCGGAGCCGGTTCGGTCATGACGATGGCCGAACGTACCGTTCCGTCGATGACGGGCTGCAACCACCGGTCCTTCTGTGCATCGCTGGCACAACGTTCAAGACAGACCATGTTCCCGTCGTCGGGCGCGGCGCAATTGAAGGCCACGGGACCGAAACGCGACCGCGCCATCTCCTCGTAGAGCACCGACATGCCGACAATGCCCTGCCCCAGCCCGCCGCGCTCGACCGGCATCTGCGGGCACCACAATCCTTCCGCACGAACACGTTCGCGCAGGATCGACAGTGCATTTTCGGATATGTTCTCGCCTTCACCGAAACTCGCAGGATCATTCTCCAAGGGGAGAATTTCGCTTTCGACGAAAGCGACAACCCGGCGACGCAGATCTTCGAGCGATGGCGGTATCCCAAGAGAAATCACTGACGTTTCCACACCATCTCGAAAGGCTGCTGCATCTCGTCGTCCTGCATGGAAAAGATCATGCGATCGCCGTCGACCTTCGCTTCCACCGGATCGCTGTCCTCGGTGTAGAGAATGACCGTATCGCCCTTGTCTTCCCAGCGGCCCGTTTCCGTCTTGCCGTCCTCACCCGTGACCATCACCGTGCCATCGGCATTGAACACGGCGGTTCCGGACAATTTCGAGGCGAGCGAATCGAGCATGCCATCCATCATCTGCGTCATCTGCGAACGCATGTCCTCGGACACATCCTGGAGCTGCGACTGCATCATGACCCTGGCACTGGCAATGAACTCGTCCTTGTCGAGCTTCCATGTCCCCGTCATGTCCGCGGCAAGGACAGAGGTGGAGAACATGGCCAGAGAAAGCGACAACGCCAGAAGGGTACGACCTGATCTCATGAGTTTTTCCATCATTTCATATGTGAATGGGTTTGGCAAAAGCGGCGAGCGCCGCTTCCTTGATGGATTCTTCGAGTGTGGGGTGGGCATGGCACGTACGGGCGATATCCTCCGAACTGGCACCGTATTCCATTGCCAGCGCGACCTCGGCGATCATGGTCCCGGCCTCGGCACCGACGATGTGGCAACCCAGCACCCGATCCGTGTCCGCATCGGCTAGGATCTTGACAAAGCCCTCGGTCAGACCGGAAGCCCGCGCGCGACTGTTGGCGAGGAACGGGAATTTCCCCACCTTGTAGGAAATGCCCTCGGCCTTCAATTGCTCTTCGGTCTGACCGACCGCAGCCACCTCCGGCGCAGTGTAGATCACACCCGGAATGGCATCGTAATTGACGTGCGGCTTCTGTCCGGCCAGCAGCTCCGCCACCGCAACGCCTTCCTCTTCGGCCTTGTGCGCCAGCATCGGCCCGCGAATGACATCTCCGATGGCGTAGATCCCGGCTACCTTCGTCTGGAAGTGATCGTCGACCTCGATCATGCCGCGCCGGTCGGTCTCGATGCCGACATTCCCCAACCCGAGCCCTTCGGTGTAGGGGCGGCGCCCGATGGCAACGAGGACCGTGTCGCATCCAACGACCTCGCCCTCACCGCCTGCCGCGGGCTCCAGCGTCACCTTCAGCCGGTCTCCCGAACTGTCGATGCCCGTCACCTTGGTCGACAGCCTGAACTCCATGCCCTGCTTTTTGAGGATGCGTTGCAGGTTCTTCGACACCTCCGCATCCATGCCGGGGGTGATGTGGTCGAGGAATTCGACCACGGTCACTTCGGCACCCAGCCGCCCCCAGACGGAACCGAGTTCGAGACCTATGACACCGGCGCCAACGACCAGCAGGTGACCGGGCACTGCATCCAGGTCGAGGGCACCTGTCGACGTGACGATCCGCTTCTCGTCCGTCTCCACGCCCGGCAGCGGCGTGCTTTCCGACCCGGTGGCAATGACGATGGCACGGGTGGCGAGTTCCTGATCGCCGGCCCTGACTTTGCCCGGCGCGAGAATGGTCCCTGTAGCCTTGACATAGTCGACCTTGTTCTTCTTGAAGAGCCCCTCGATGCCCCTGGTCAGGCCGTCGACGATCTTGTCCTTGTTCTCCAGCATGGCATCCAGATCGAAACTGACATCGCCGGTGGTGATGCCATGGCCGCTCATGCCGTGTTTGGCCTCGTGATAGAGGTGGGAGGAATGCAGCAGTGCCTTGGATGGCATGCAGCCGACATTGAGGCAGGTGCCACCCAGCGTACCGCGCTTTTCTATACACGCCACCTTGAGCCCGAGTTGCGCCGCCTTGATGGCACAGACATAGCCACCGGGGCCGCCGCCGATCACCACGAGATCATAACCACCATCACTCATTGACCTACCTCCCGGGCTCAATCTGACCGTTTCCCGCCATGGAACCTAGCGGCAGCCGTGTCCGACGTCACGACAAGAGAATGCCCTCTACTGTCGCATGGCTGGCCATGAGGAACGCTTGACAGGCCGGCGCATCACCATCACCATCATCCTGTCAGTGCAACCATCAGAAAGGAGGTGATCCAATGTCGAGTGGTAAGGCCCTGTGCAGGCAGCCTTCGCGTGTGGAATCGGCAATGGAGCAGCCTTCATCGCCGATGTAGCAGCGAAACGGCCGTCATGAACGGTCGTTGGCTGGATGCAAGCCAGATCCACGGAAGGGCCGTCTGCGGGCGGCCCTTTTTTCATGGTCACGGGGAACGCGTCGTATCGTCTTCGACATCTTCTGCGACGGCCAGCCTTTCCACCTGCGCGAAGACGGCCTCCTGTCGCCTGCGGATCTCGGCTTCGGCGTCAGGGCCGGTGCTGGGGCCTTCATAGCTACCTTCCTCGCGAAGGGCATGGAAATACCCTTCGCCCGGAAGCCTGTCGCTCTTCCTGACAACGAGACAGGCAAGGTCGGGACCACCGTTCGCATCGTTGCGCTCGCTCACCTTGCCCAGATCCCTGCAAAGCGCGGCGACCGTGATCCGGGTCACCCGCCGCTCGAAGAAGGCCAGCAACTCGCCATAGGTGACACTCCGGCGCTCAAGTGCACGCCGCAGCAACACCTTCTCGAGTTGCTCGATATCGACCAGTTCAGATCCTCCGTGCTTCGAAGATATATCCGAGGAAGTTCATGAGGACCTGCGCCGCGAGGACGGATGTGATCCCCGTCGTGACAGCCCCTGGAGGATCTCCATCACCTCGTAGTGGAGAAATCCGCCATGGCTGGGAGTTCCCGTGCCCGGTGCGATCGACGGATCGAAACGCGCGCCGGAACGCCATTGGGTGCCCATGTCGCAAGGTATGCCGAGCACCGCGACATCGGCATCGATCTGCCCCCAGTCGGTAACCGGCGGTCGCTTGCCGAAGGTGCAGTGCCCGACGAATGGCAGGTCCAGCCTGTCCGTCTCATATCCGTGCGCCATGTGCTTCCCCTTCCCATACGTCCGGGTCCGCCCCCGCGCCACGTTCGTCACATGGACCGGCCGATGCAAGCACATTCACCCGACAGACGCGACAAAGTCCGTTTGCTACGTCACATTTCCCTTTTCCCCGACCGGTCACCTGATCGACAGGATCCGGCGGGCATCGATCACATTTTTCAAGGGAAATGACACCGCCATTTACGTTTTGTTAACGCGCGGAACGTAACCTGCGAAGGCGCTGAAGGAATCGGCGCCGGAAGGCAAGAAGCCCTCCGCAACCCGGGCATCCGCCCAGACTTCATGTAGAAGGAAACGCTCATGGCACTCTCAGGAACCACCAACACTTCCGCCAACACCGCTCTGCGTTACCTGACCCAGAACAACTCGCTCGCATCGAGCTCTCTTGCCAAGCTGTCGAGCGGATCGCGGATCGTGAAGGCTTCCGATGACGCGGCCTCGCTGGCTGTCGGAACCAAGATCCGTGCGGACGTCACAGCACTCAAGCAGGCCCAGGTCAACACCGGGCAGGCTTCGAGCATGCTGCAGGTCGCCGATGGCGCCCTGTCGCAGACTTCCGATATCCTCATGCGCCTGAAGGCCCTTTCGGTGCAGTCCCAGTCGGGCTCGGTCTCCGACAATGAACGGAACTTCCTCGACAAGGAATTCACCGCACTGGTCTCCCAGATCGACGACATCGCCGAGCAGACCAAGTTCAACGGCATGACGCTGTTGAACGGCGATACCGGCGTGACCGTCGCCGGCGCCACGGATATTGCCGGGGTGCACATCAGCGGCACCGCCGACGTCGTGACCGGCGACGGCACCGCCACCCTCAGCATGGCGACGGCGGCCACCGGCACGACGGCCGACGCCAAGCAGGCGATGACGTTCACCTATACCGATCAGGCCGGCACGGCCTTCACCGCGACCGTCACCGCATCCGCGGATGACAAGACGGCCTACAGCGGTGCGGTGGTGTTCGAGGGCACGGGCATCAGCCTGTCCCTGGACAAGTTCGACGGAACCACTGCCGTCACCGCCACCGATCTCGACATCACCAGCAACGACGTCTCCTTCCAGGTCGGCGTATCATCGACCGACACGATCGAGGTCGGGCTCGATGATATCCGCTCGACGGCGCTCGGCAATGTCAGCACCGGCACCCTCGCCGATGCCGACGGTGCCGGCGCGGGAACCGGCAAGGCCAACATCCGCACCCGCGAAGGCGCCATCAAGGCGGGCGATATCCTCGACAACGCGATTGCCCAGATCAACGAGGACCGGGCCAATATCGGCGCCGCCATTTCCCGCTTCGACTTCGCATCGGCCAATCTGGCGACCTCGATCGAGAACCTCGATGCCGCCCGATCCACGCTGATGGACGTCGACATGGCCAGCGAGATGAGCAACTTCTCGTCCAAGCAGGTCATGATGCAGGCATCTGTCGCCATGCTCGCGCAGGCCAACCAGATGCCCCAGCAGCTCCTCAGGTTGCTGAACTAGGCCATTGCGCAGCC
Organism: Geminicoccaceae bacterium; assembly: GCA_020638465.1. Classification (NCBI taxonomy): domain Bacteria; kingdom Pseudomonadati; phylum Pseudomonadota; class Alphaproteobacteria; order Geminicoccales; family Geminicoccaceae; species Geminicoccaceae bacterium. The sequence goes on along the minus strand of JACKIM010000001.1, from coordinate 1,844,597 downwards.
GGGTCGCAGATGAATGCTGCGACCCGGCAAGCGGGCAAATGCCAGTCGGATATTGAACGATGTTGAAAGATCTTTCGGGTATCGTCCCATCACACACACCCCCACCTCCCGTGGGTAGGTTTGAACCGAGATCGACCGAGGTCGAACGGAATGCCGTAGCGCAACCCGCTTCAATCCCGACCGGAAATACGGACATCGCATCAACCGTCGCCGATGCGAACACGACTCTCGACAGCGTAGCGGAAAAGGCGGCGACAAAGATGTTTCCGGGACGCGAGATCAAGGTCGAGAGCTTCAAGGATGAACCCAGCGGGCGCTTTGTCTACCGGGTCGCCGACAAGAACAGCGGCCAGGTCATTCACGAGAGTCCGCCCGAAGAACTGCTCCGTTTCTTTGCCAGTGCCCGCGAGGGAAATCCGGGGCCGATCGTCCACCTCGAAGCCTAGGCCTCTCGAGGTCACCGCTCTGAAGGAGCAAGCCGATGGATTCGCTCAGCTTTGGATCACTGACTACGACCAATGGCTCTACCCGCCTTTCCGGCACGTCTTCCAAGCTGGACACCGAGGCGCTGGTTTCAGCGGCCTACGAGGCCAAGCGTATCGGCGCGGTGAGGCTTGAAACGAAGATCACCAAGAACGAGGCCAAGCTTACCGCCTTCGGCGAGATGAAGTCGCTGCTCGAAAACCTCAAGGCGACAGTGGCTCCCCTTCGAAATCCTCCCGGTCTACTCGGTCTCAAGGATAACATGTTCGAGCAGAAGGCGGCGTTCTTCACCTCGAGCAGTTCGACCAGCCCGACCGACATTCTCGGTGTCTCGGCCGACAATAGCGCCCAGATCGGTTCGTTCGAGATCACCGTCAACAAGCTCGCCACCGCCAACAAGATTTCCAGCATGAGCACATCGGCGGTCGACCAGACGCTGGCCGATGCCTGGAACGGCGGCACGGCCTTTTCCGGCACGATCGAACTCGGTGTTGCGGGTGGCTCCACGGCGTCGATCAACGTCGATGGCACGATGGACCTTGCAGATCTGGCGGATGCCATCAATGCTCAGACATCCACCACCGGCGTTCGTGCCAGCATGCTGAAGGTCTCCGATACCGACTATCGCATGGTGCTGACTGCAACCGATACCGGCAAGGCGATCACGCTCAATGATTCAAGCGGTATCACCGGCGGATTCAATACGACCGAACTGCAGGCTGCCGGAATGGCCGAGATCGAGATCGACGGTGTCACCGTCGTCCGCGAATCCAACCAGATCGATGATCTGGCAGGCGGACTGACCATCAACCTGTTCAAGGCCGAGCCCGGTACGAAGATCGGTGTGTCGGTCGAGTCTTCACTGGCCAACGTGAAGGAGCAGATCGGCGCGTTTGTCGAAGCCTACAACAATTTCCGGACGTTCGTGGACAACCAGTCGACCATTTCGGCTACGGGTGATGTCGCCGAGGAAGCGTTCCTTTATGGCGACCGTACCATGCGCGATGCCATGCAGGGGTTGAGCAGTCTGGCAGGTGGCGATGTCGCGGGGCTGTCCGATGATGCCCTGTCGACCCTGCGCGGCATCGGCATCACCATGAACGAAGCCAACATGCTCGAAGTCGATGACAGCAAGCTCGACAATGCCCTGCTGACCCGGCTTGATGAAGTTCGCAACGTATTCGAATTCGACTTCCAGTCATCATCCAATGATTTGCGTGTCTTCAACCGCACCAATGACCTCGCGGCTACCGATTTCAGCGTTGAAATTACCGATGCCGACAATGACGGTGTCCCGGAGAAGGTCATGATCGGCGGCGTGGAGGCCGAGTTCGACGGATCGACGATCCGCGGGCCCGAAGGCTCGGACTTTGCTGGCCTGGAACTGCTATGGGCAGGAAGCGGCTCGACGACAATCGACGTTCACGCAAGCCAGGGCATCGCAGACAAGTTCTACAACTATCTCGATGAAGTTCTCGACCCCTACGGCGGAGCGCTGGCCTCGGCAGTGAAGAACATCGAGGATGTCAATGATGACTACCAGACAAACATCGCGCAGATCGAAGATCGGGCTGCACGGGCACGTGACAAGCTGATCGAGCGCTTTGCCAACATGGAAGCGGCCCTGAGCATCGCCAACACCATTCTCAACCAGATTCGCACCCAAGTGGATGCCATGACGTCAAGCAACTGATCGCGCATCTCAATGTCGGAGGCCAATGCTTAATGTATCCAACCGTGCAGAACCAGTATCGTGCCGCTCAGGCTTACCAGACTGCGTCCGAGAACGTGACTGCGGCCCAGGCAATCGTGATGCTCTATGATGGCGCCATCAGGCGCATTCTCGATGCCCGCAAGGCCATTGAGGAAAAGCGCATCGAGGATCGGTATCATTCGATCACCCGAGCCTACAACATCATCAACGGCCTCCATTGCCACCTTGATTTCGAGGCCGGTGGTGAAATCGCCAAGCTGCTCGACCAATACTATTCGTATATTCTCCACCGACTGACGGAGGTCAACATCAAGAACGACCCGTCGATCTGCAGCGAACTCGTCGAGCGCCTGCGGGAGATGCGCGCGAGCTGGTGCCACATTGCCGAAAACGACGACACCGGCAAACCGTCCCGCCCCCACGACAATATTCAGCTGGGTGAACTCACTGCCTGATCCACAAGACCGCCAACCCGGCCCGGCCGGTCCGGGTTGGTGAATGGTCGAACGCGTGAAGCCGTAAGTCCCCTCAGCACGGATGGGCTGCATGGATCCAGCCGCCGCCCAGAACGCGGTCTCCGTCATACAGCACGGCGGCCTGCCCCTTTGCGATCCCGCTCTGCGGCTCCGCGAATTCGAGGATACCCTGGGCATGGTGGAATCGAGCGGCTACGGCGGGCTCGTTGTAGCGGTGCTTTGCGCTCACCCCGAGAACATCTGGCATTTCCGCCAGCAGATTCAGATTCCGTAACTCCATGCTTCGGCTCAAGGTCGCCTTGCGGGGCCCGACGAGAATACGGTGACGCCCCCGGTCGATCTCAACGACATAGAGCCGCTCGCCGGTGCTGACTTCGAGCCCGCGCCGCTGGCCCACAGTGTAGTGTCCGACACCCTGGTGCCGGCCCAGTACCTTGCCATCGACGTGAACGATATCGCCCTGCTGCATCGCATCCGGTCGCAGCTTTCGCAGCAATGAACTATAGTGCCCCTGCGGGACGAAACAGATGTCCTGGCTTTCAGGCTTGCGCGCCACCGGCAGGGCGAGCCTTTCGGCATGCGCCCGCGTCTCGTTCTTTTCGAGATCGCCAAGCGGAAAACGGCAATAGTCAAGCTGTTCCCGCGTTGTGGCAAACAGGAAATAGCTCTGGTCCTTCGCCTTGTCGCGGGCACGATACATCCGAACACCGCCAACGTCAGGCACCCGTCTCACATAGTGACCGGTTGCCAACGCAGAAGCTCCGAGTTCGCGGGCGGTCTGCAACAGGTCGGTGAACTTGACCGACTGATTGCAACGGATGCAGGGCACCGGTGTCTGGCCATTGCCATAGGTTTCGACAAAATCATCGATAACCGCCTCGCGGAAACGTTCCTCCATATCGAGCACATAATGGGGAATTCCCAACTGGTCACATACCGCGCGGGCATCGCGTATATCCTGCCCGGCACAACATGCCCCCTTGCGCCCGGTCGCTGAACCATGGTCGTAGAGCTGTAGCGTGATGCCGATGACGTCGAACCCCGACTCCGCCAGCAGAGCCGCGGTCACAGAGCTGTCGACACCTCCCGACATGGCCACGACCACCCGCGCACCCGATTCGATAGCAGGATCCATACCGGTCAACCCAGCATGCTGGAGCCGGGGACGTGCACCTTGAGGTCACGCTCCACGCGAATCTGGCATCCCAGCCTCGACGTCACCGACAGATCAGCCGCCAGGTCGAGCATGTCATCCTCCTCGAAGGACGGCTCCGGAAGTTCGCCGAACTGCTCGGCGTCAACATGCACGTGGCACGTCGCACAGGCCATCGACCCGCCGCATGCCCCCTCGATGGGAACGTCGGCCAGACGTGCAGCTTCCAACACACTCACGCCACGCTCGACATCAATTTTGCGCAAGCTTCCGTCCGGCAGTTCAAAAGAAACCGATGGCATTTCAGACGGAAAAGCTCTCACCGCAGCCGCAGCGGCTTTTTTCATTCGGATTGCTGAAGGTGAATTGCGCACCGAGACGGTCTTCCCTGAAGTCGATCTCCGTGCCGAGCACATACATCACCGCCATGGGGTCGACCACCAGCTTGACATCGTCGATCTCGACAACTTCGTCGCCGGGTCCGATCGTGCGGGCAAAATCCATCATGTACGAATAACCGGAACAGCCCGTCGACCTGACCGACAGCTTGATACCCTCGGCACCCTGACCCTGGGTATCGAGAAGATAACGCGCACGGCTGCGCGCTGCTGCAGTCATCGACACGATTGCCCTAGGCATGATTCGTCCTGTTCGTCCCGTGATTACCGGTTGCCCGACGACATCGGGCATCTCCCTTTAGATGAGCGTCCGGTATCCTTCATGCAAGGGATCATGCCATACCGTACTGCATCGTTCCACATTCCATCCGGCGACAGGTCCTCCGCCACCACATCGGAGGAACTTGCCACCGGGAGCCGGCCGCCCCATGATCTGATGGAATGACCCAAGCAAGCTGGAGGCCCGCATGAAGATCAGTCGTCGAACGTTCGGCGCCATCACCCTCTGCCTGTTGGCATCGACAACGGCTGTCCGCGCCCAGGATATCGTCAAGATCGGCGATATCAATTCATACACCGGTCTGCCGGCCCACACCGAACCCTACCGCAAGGGTGCCGAACTCGCAGTCGAGCAGATCAACGACCGTGGCGGCGCAGGTGGCAAACTGCTCGAACTGGTGAGCCGCGACGACAAGGGCGAGCCCGGCGAAGCAGTCAAGGCGGCCGAGGAACTCTTCAGCCGGGACGGTGTCGCCCTGATCTCCGGATCGCTGTTCAGCCATGTCGGCCTCGCACTGGCCTCCTATGCCGGCGAGAAGAAGGTGCTCTACATCGCCTCCGAACCTCTCGCGGACTCACTCACATGGCAGGATGGGAACCGCTACACCTACCGTTTGCGTCCCAATACCTACATGCAGGCGCACATGCTGGCCGAGGTCGCGGCAAAGAAGGGATTGAAGCGCTGGGCGACGATTGCGCCCAACTATGCCTATGGCAAGGATGCAGTGAACGCGTTCAAGGAAGCGATGAACGAATTGCAGCCCGACATCGAATGGGTCGCCGAACAGTGGCCCGCTCTTTTCAAGATCGAGGCAGGTCCCGAAGTCCAGGCGCTCGCAGCAGCCGAACCCGATGCCATCTACAACGTTACTTTCGGCAGCGATCTTGCCAAGCTCGTGCGCGAAGGCACGGACCGCGGCCTGTTCGAGGACCGGTTCGTGACTTCCCTGCTCACCGGCGAGCCAGAATATCTCGATCCGCTCGGGGATGAAGCGCCGGAGGGCTGGCTGGTCACGGGCTATCCGTGGGACAAGATCGACACGCCCGAGCACAAGGCGTTCCTCGATGCCTACATGTCCAAATATGACGACCATCCCCGTATCGGTTCGGTCGTCGGCTACAATACCATGATGGGTATTGCCGCAATGCTCGAAAAAACCGGCGGCAGCACCGATACCGAAGCCATGGTCGATGCGATGAAGGGCCTGACCTTCGATAGCCCCTTTGGCGAGGTCAGTTATCGGGCCATCGACCACCAATCGACCATGGGCGCCTATGTCGGCTACACCACGGTCGAGGATGACCGCGGAACCATGCGCGACTGGCACTATGCCGACGGTGCGGACTTTCTGCCTTCGGATGAGGAGGTTGCAAAACTGCGCCCGGACAGCGACTGATCCCGGAAACGAGCCCGCCGACGACAGCTGGCGGGCTCACCCCGGATACACGAAGGACCAAACGCGCGGCGCAGCTGCAAAACCTCCCGCGTGAAGGGCATGATTACCAAAACCGGACCCGTTTCAGAAAAAGCAAACGACAGGCCTCGCGATGGGCATCATGCTGGCGAATGTGCAACGACCCCATGCCTGCAAGACAAGGCCGACGTCAAGCCGGCGGGTTGCGGGGAAGTTCGTCCCGTCTGTAGGGCTCGGCGAGCCAAGCCTGGCGGGTTTCACACCACAACTCGGTCGTCGGCCTCAACCATGACGTGTCGTCGAGAGTACCCGCCTTGATAAAATCGATCTGAGGCATCGCTTCCACCTTGCTCAGTATCGGCGAACCGCATTTACCGCAGAAATCATGCCGTACCCAGCACTTCCTCGACAGCGATCCTCGTCACCTCGACGATGCGATCGACTTCCTCGCGCGTGAGACACAGGGGCGGTGCGAAACCGATGATGTCACCCTGCGGCATGGCCCGGGCGATGACCTTGCGCCGGGCCATGGCAGCGGAAATCGATGCTCCCACCTTTTTCGAGGGATCGAAGAAACGGCGTTCCGCCTTGTCATCGACCAGTTCGACCGCCGCCATCAGCCCCTCGCCCCGCACATCGCCGACGTGGCTGTGGTCGGCCAGCGCGTCGCGCAGAGCCCTGTTGAGATAGGCGCCCGTCTCACGGGCATTGTCGACGAGACCGAGCCGATCGATCAGTTGGAGATTGGCGACGCCGGCCGCGGCCCCGATGGGATGTGCGGAATAGGTCCAGCCATGGCCGATGGGACCCAGTTCATCGGTTCCCTGTTCGAGGACCTTCCACATCCTGTCACCGACGATGGATCCTGACAGCGGCGCATAGGCCGATGTCAGCCCCTTGGCGATGGTGATGAGGTCGGGCTTCAGACCGTAGTGCGTCGAGCCCATCATGCTGCCAAGACGACCGAAGCCCGTCACTACCTCGTCGACGATGAGAAGGATGTCATGGCGCCGCAACACATCCTGAATGGCAGCCCAGTACCCTGCGGGCGGCGGCACGATGCCTCCCGTACCGAGGACCGGCTCGCCGATGAACGCTGCGATCGTATCGGCACCTTCCTCCTCGATCAGACTTTCCAGCTCGCGCGCGCAGTGGGCGGTGAACTCGCTCTCGCTCATGGAAAGGTCATCGCGGCGGTAATGGTACGGGGCCGCAGTATGCAAGACATTGGCCAGTGGCAGGTCGAACTTGTCATGAAACAATTTTAGCCCGGTGAGCGATCCTGTCATGAGACCCGAGCCATGATAGCCCCGCCAGCGCGAGATGATCTTCTTCTTCCGTGGCCGGCCGAGAATGTTGTTGTAATACCAGACGAGCTTGATGTTGGTCTCGTTGGCATCCGAGCCGGACTGGCCGAAATACACCTTGCTCATGCCTTCCGGCGCCCGGTCGAGCACCATCTTCGCCAGCGTGATCGATGCCTCGGTGCCATGGCCAACATAGGCGTGATAGTAGGCAAGCTCGCGCGCCTGCTTCGCAATCGCCTCGGCGATCTCCTGACGGCCGTAGCCGACATTCACGCAATAGAGGCCAGCGAAGGCATCGAGCAGCTCGACATCGTCGCGATCACGGATGTAACACCCCCGGCCGCCGGTAATGACGCGGTTGGGCGCCTCGCCACGCGCGAACTGGGCCAGATGCGTGGACGGGTGGAAGAAGTTCTCGCGATCCCACTGATCGAGCCGGTCATTGCGGAGCATGTTCTTTCCCTTTCGTTATTGTCATATTGACGAATGTCAGGCCCAGTCGCGGCAGATATATTTGACTTCGGTGAAGGCTTCCATTCCCAGCCGCGAGCCTTCACGACCGATTCCCGACTGCTTCATGCCGCCAAACGGAATGGGAGCGCCGGTCACCTTGGTGCGATTGACCGCAACCATGCCGAATTGCAGCGCACGGCTGACACGGAAGATGCGGCGTGGATCCTGGCTGTGGAGGTAGGCGACCAGACCGTGCTCGCTGGCATTGGCGCGGGCAATCACATCCTCCTCACTGTCGAACGGGGTGATCGCCGCAACTGGACCGAAGGTCTCCTCGCGCATGACAAGCGCATCATCGGGGACATCAGCAAGTACGGTCGGTTCGAAGAACAGGGTATTCCCGCGCCGTTTTCCACCACAGAGCAATCGCGCACCACGGCGGAGCGCATCGGCGACATGGGCCTCTTGTCTGGCCACCGCCCTCTCGTGCATCAGCGGGCCGATATCGGGATCGTCGCGGCCATCGCCCATGGTCAGTGCCTCGACACGCCGCGCGAACGCATTGCAGAACGCGTCATAGTGCGGGCGCTCAACGAAGATCCTGTTGGCAGCAAGGCAGTCCTGTCCCGACGTTGCGAACTTCGCCTTGATCGCCTCATCGACAGCCTGATCGACATCGCCATCGGCGAACAGGATGAAGGGCGCATGACCACCCAGCTCCATGACCAGCCTTTTTACCGTGGAAGCCGCCTGGCGATAGAGGAGCCTGCCGATTTCGGTGGATCCGGTGAAAGATACCGCACGAACGCGCGGATCATCCATCCATGCGCCGACAATGGTGGCGGCATCGCCGGTCACGACGTTGAAGACACCTTGCGGCATTCCCGCCCGCTCGGCGAGCTTGGCCAGGGCGAGCGCGGAGAATGGCGTTTCGATACTGGGATGGATTACCACCGTACAGCCCGCGGCAAGGGCTGCCGCCGCCTTGCGCGTTATCATCGCACTGGGGAAATTCCACGGAGTGACCAAGGCCGACACGCCGACGGGTTCGCGCCACACCTCCATCTCCGCATCCGGCAGATGCGATGTCACGCTCTCGATGTTCGGCCGCCGGGTCTCCTCGGCGTAGAATTCCACGAACGAGGCGGCATAGTCGATCTCGCCACGGGCCTCGGAGACAGGCTTGCCCTGCTCGGCCACCATGATCCGCGCCAGGTCCTCGCGATGGGTGACAATGTGATCGTACCATCGCCGCAGGATCGCAGAACGCTGCTGCGGCAGGATCGACGACCAGCCGTCGAAGGCGGATTGGGCCGCGTCCACCGCCCTGCGGGCGTCATCGCCATCCAGACTGGCAACCTCTCCCAGAAACGAGCCGTCGAACGGATCGGTAACGGCGAACATCGCACCATTGGCGGCCACGGACCAACAGCCGCCGATATAGGCAAAGCATCGCCAGAGACCGGGATCGTCAAGATCGGGCTGTCGGGACGGACCCATGGGAGAAAGATCGCTCATGGCGGTGACCTGCGATGTCAGAGGATGAACTGGCCATGGTATAGGGCGCCACACGAAGAAATTGTCGCCAAAGCCTGGACCCGACACAGGGGATTTCTCTGTTTTTCACCGTCATCGAGGAGAAACTATTCGCCCGCCTGCAACAGCGCCCCCAGTGGTGGTGGTCCCGACTTGACAGATTTCGTGACGATGTAGGTAAAATAGCGGGCAAGCCCGATCTTCTGCCCGAGCAGGTCGTCGATAAGCCGCTGGTATGCGTCGATGTCGCGGGTGATGACGCGCAGCAGGTAGTCAAAGCCTCCGCCCAACGCCCAACAGCCGGTTATCTCGTCGACGGCAAGCACCGCACGTTCGAACATCGCGAATGCCTCGGCCCGATGGTGCTCGAGTTCGACAATCACGAACAGCTCGACATGCGCCGTTATCGACTTGAGGGCAATCTGTGCATGGTAGCCTGTGACAACGCCGGCCTGTTGCAGCCGCCTGAGCCGCTCCCAGCAGGGCGTGGCACTCAGATTGACGCGGCGCGCCAGCTCGGTCTTGGATACCCGCCCCTCGCGGGCGAGGATGGCGAGGATCGCGACATCGCGGCTGTCGAGCTTGATCATCGTCATGACGGGTCAGATGCCGCCTGCCACACCCCCTTGTCAATTGTCATGACAAGCGTCATGAAACATTCATGACAACCTGGCCTCCCCGTCCCGGCGAATTGCGCCGACCTGCCTACCGGTCGCTGGCGGAACGGCTGACACGGGCAATCGAGGCCGGCGAGCTGGAGCCGGGCTACCAGCTACCGCCCCACCGCATCCTCGCGGACCAGCTCGGCCTGAGCGTCCAGACGGTGAGTCGTGCCTATGACGAACTGACACGGCGCGGACTGATCGGCGGCGAGGTCGGCCGCGGCACCTTCGTCCGGGCAACCAACGGCCCGCATAACACTCCGTTCCTGCCGGAAAAACAGGGCAACGCTTTGATCGATTGCTCGCTGCTCAAGCCGGTGGTCGACAGCATCCACCGCGACGCGATGCGCGACGTCCTGGCGAGCCTGTCGCGCGACCTTCCCGAATCGACATTTTCCTCGTTCCGGCCCTCTGCAGCACTCGACAAATACCGCCAACCTGTCTGCGCCTGGCTTTCCCGCTGCGATCTCGAGACCGACCCCGAACGGATCGTGCTGACCAACGGCAGCACGGCCGCCATGACCGTGGCCCTGATGACGGCAATCAATCCCGGCGAACTGGTGCTGACGGAGAATATCGGTCACCACACGCTCAAGGCACTGACCGGCTATCTCGGCATGCGCCTCAAGGGATTGTCCCAGGACGATGAAGGTATCCTGCCGGACGATCTGGCAAGGACCTGCGATCGCCACCCCGCGCGGGCCCTGTTCGTCATGCCAAGCGGCCTTTCGCCCACAGCCGCGATGATGAGCAGCGAAAGACGGCACGATCTGGTCGCGCTGGCCCGCAAGCACGATCTGCTGATCATCGAGAGCGATGCATGGGGCCCGCTGCATCCCGGCCGGCCGGCACCCATCGGCGCAATCGCTCCCGAACGCACCCTCTACTTCACCGGCTTCAGCAAGTGCGTCATGCCGGGGCTCCGACTGGGCTGTCTGGTCATGCCCGAGCGGCTGGTCACGGCCGCCGCCAACCGGCACCTCGTCACCCAGTGGATGGCGACCCCGCTCATGGCGGAGATCGCCGGTCGCTGGCTTGCCGATTCGACCATCGAAAGCCTCGTGCGATGGCAGATCGGGGCACTCGGCGAACGGAACAAACTGGCCGCACGGATCCTCAAGGGCCTGCCCTTTCGCGGGACAACCACCGGCATGCATGTCTGGCTGCCATTGCCCGCGGGCTGGACCGAAACCGGATTCGTCGCCCACGCAAGGCTGCACGGACTGGCGATTGCCCCCGGTTCCGCCTTCATGCTCGATCATGCCGACATGAATCAGGGCGTGCGGATCTGTCTTGGACCTCCGGACAGGGAGGCCCTGGCGCGCGGCCTCGACATCATTGCCCGCCTCGCCCGCAGCGTGCCCGAACCCGCACTACTCACCATCTGATTGATTCGATACATTCGCATGCGCGCAGATATTTGAAAATTGTCATGATATTATTATACAATTGACACTGAATTGTGTCAGTTTAATGCTCCCGGACAGAACAAATCAACGGATGACATGGGAGAGCGCCGGATCCGGATGCCTTCCATCTGTGCAGCCGTTCCCCTGCCGTGAAACGGCAACGATCATGGCGGGGTTTCTGGATCTATCTGTCAAGGAGGCATGTTCACCATGAAACTCAGGACTCTTTCACTTGGCGGCGTTGCGGCCCTGGCACTGATCGCCCAGTCCGTCGGCGCCAGCGCCGACACCTGGCGTTACGCCTTCGAGGAAGCGCTGCAGGAAGTCCAGGGCATGTATGCCCAGAAGTTCAAGGAAGAGGTCGAGGCCAATTCCGATCACGAGATCCAGCTCTTCCCGTTCGGGACACTGGGCGAATCCGCCGACATCATGGAACAGGCCCAGGCAGGGCTGCTCCAGTTCGTCGACCAGTCGCCGGGCTTCACCGGCTCGCTCATCCCCGAGGCGCAGGTCTTCTTCGTTCCCTACCTGCTGCCCACCGACACCGACAAGCTCAACAAGTTCTTCCGCAATTCGAAGGCCATTCACGAGAACTTCAAGGAACTCTACGCTCAGCAGGGCCTCGAATTGCTGACGATGTTTCCGGAAGGTGAGGTGGTGATGACCACCAAGGAACCCGTCACCGGACCGCAGTCGCTTTCCGAGGTCAAGTTCCGGGTGATGACCAATCCCCTTCTGGTCGAATCCTATGCCGCGTTTGGCGCCACTCCTACCCCGCTACCCTGGGGCGAGGTCTATGGCGGCCTCCAGACTAACATCATCCAGGGTCAGGAAAACCCGACCTCCTTCGTGGAGTCGAGCAAGATCTACGAAGTCACCGATGTCATCACCTTTGCCGGTCACAACAACTTCACCACCGCGGTGATGGCCAACAAATCGTTCTATGACGGGCTTTCGGATGAGGACAAGGACATCATCCAGAGTGCCAGCAATACGGCTTTCGAATACATTCTCGACTACCAGAAGGGCCTTGAGGAAAGCGCGATTGAAAAGATCAAGGCAGCCAAGCCCGACATGCAGGTCAATGTCCTCACCGAAGAACAGCGCACACCGTTCAAGGAGGCCGCGGCCAAGGTCGAGGCCAAGTTCATCGAGATGACCGGTGACAGCGGAAAGGCCATCCTCGACCAGATGAAGGCCGATCTCGCCGAAGCCGAGAAATAAGGGTCCGCAAGCGCATCGAGTTGCTGGCCCGGCGCTTCCTCGCCGGGCCGCAAGGCCATTGTTCCATGGCGCGGGTGGAACGATGGGCATGGTCCAGGGGAGGACACCCGCATGGAACAGAGCGAGAAGCGGCCGGAACATGAATCGGCTCTGCCAGGTGTGCTGGGCACTATCGACAGCACCGTGAGCCGGCTCGAATCGGTCATGCTGGCGCTGGGCGTGCTGTTGATGGCGGCAAACACCGTTGCCAATGTCATGGGACGATTCGTGTTCCAGCACTCCCTATTCTTCACCGAAGAGGTCAATCGCATCCTGATTGTCCTGATTACCTTCGCCGGAATATCCTATGCCGCGCGGCAGGGTCGTCACATCCGCATGTCGGCGATCTTCGACACCCTGCCACATGGACCGCGCAAGGCGATGATGATCCTGATCGCCGCGTTCACGGCACTGACCATGCTGGCTCTGGCATGGTTTTCCGCGTCCTACATTGTCCAGGTCGCCAAGTCCGGACGTGTCCTGCCATCCATGCAGATCCCCGTCTACTGGATCTATCTGTGGGTCCCGGTGGGCTTTCTCTTCACCGGCATCCAGTATGCACTTACCGCCGTGCGCAACCTTCACGAGAAGGATATCTATCTCTCGACCACCGTGCTGGAGGGATATGACAACGACGAGATGGAGATCTGAACCATGGCCTGGTCACTCTCCGCCATCATGGTCGTCCTCCTGCTGATGGGCTTCCCCATGATGATTCCGCTCATCATGGCGGCCTTCGTCGGCTTCGTCACGCTGTTCGGCGGGCTGGGCCAGATCGACTTCATGGTCCAGCAGATCCTGGCAGGCATCCGTCCGGCCTCGCTGATCGCCGTGCCCATGTTCATCCTTGCCGCCGACATCATGACCCGTGGCGAATCCGCGGGGCGCCTGATCGACATGGTCATGAAATTCGTCGGGCACATCAGGGGCGGTCTTGCAGTCAGCACGGCGACGGCATGCACCCTGTTCGGCGCGGTCTCGGGTTCCACCCAGGCCACGGTGGTGGCCGTCGGTTCGCCCCTGCGTCCGCGCATGCTCAAGGCAGGCTACAAGGACAGTTTCGTGCTGGCGCTCATCATCAATGCCAGCGACATCGCCTTTCTCATCCCGCCATCAATCGGCATGATCATCTATGGCGTCATTTCCTCGACGTCGATCTCCGAACTGTTCATCGCCGGCATCGGTCCGGGCCTGCTGCTGCTGATCCTTTTCTCCGCCTATTCGATGGCCTACGCGACCGTGAAGGGCGTACCCACGGAGCCCCGAGCAAGCTGGAGCGAGCGCAGGGAAGCGATCAGGCGGGCAGTCTGGCCGCTCGGCTTTCCGGTTATCATTGTCGGCGGCATCTATGGTGGCATCTTCAGTCCCACCGAGGCAGCAGCAGCCTGTGTCCTTTATGCGCTGATCCTCGAATTCCTCGTGTTCCGCTCGCTGCGGACCAGCGACATCTATCGCATCGCCAAATCAACGGGGCTGATCACCGCGGTCGTGTTCATCCTTGTCGGATGCGGTGCCGCGTTTTCCTACATCATCTCCTTCGCCCAGGTCCCGCAGGCCATCCTGGGAGCCGTCGGCATCGACGACATGGGCCCCAAAGGCGTGCTGGCCGTGATTTCGGTCGCATTCTTCATCGGTTGCATGTTCGTCGACCCGATCGTTGTCATCTTGGTACTGGTCCCGATCTTCGCTCCCGTAGTCAAGAGCGTCGGTCTCGACCCGGTGCTGGTCGGCACGATCATTACCCTCCAGGTCGCGATAGGATCGGCGACACCGCCTTTCGGCTGCGATATCTTTACCGCCATAGCGATCTTCAAACGGCCCTATATCGAGGTCATCCGCGGGATCTTCCCGTTCACGGCGATCCTGTTGCTGGTCTCCGCCCTGCTCATCTTTTTCCCGGATATCGCCCTGTTCCTGCGTGATCTGGCATTCCGCTGAGGAGATCCGCCACCATGTACAAGCGCATCCTTGCCGCCTTCGACGGCTCGAAGGGAGCCGAACGGGCCCTGCGCCACGCAGCATGCCTTCAGAAGCTGAGCGGTGCGGAACTGCTCGTGCTCACCGTCTACCGGCATCACAGCCTGCTCGAAGCCTCGATGTCGATGGTTCGTCCGGAGGATCCAGGCACGATCGACGATGCGATGCGCGACCATGCGCGCGAGGTGGCCGAGCAGGGAAAGTCGATCGCCACCGACGCCGGTAGCGACAGGTTTCGCGCATTCGTCAAGGGAGGCCAGCCGGCGCGTACCGTTGTCGCCTTCGCCAAGGAGCACGATTGCGACCTGATCGTGGTCGGCAGCCGCGGCCTGGGCGATCTCGAAGGCTATCTGCTCGGCAGTGTCTCGCACAAGGTGACGAGCCTCGCCGGATGCCCCGTCATGGTGGTCTGAAACCATGACCACCCTACCGCCGGGGGCATTACCGATCGAGCGCTCGGCGGTCCGTCCCCGCCTGCTCGATCCGCAATCGATCATCCGCTTCGGGCTGCTCGCTCTTTCCACCGACCTGACCAGCGAGGGCGACCTCGGCATGTTGCTGGGTTCATCCCGCACAGCCATTCATGTCTCCCGGGTACCATTTGCCAACCCGACCACGCCGGACAGTCTCGCCGCCATGCTGCCCCATCTGGCAGCGGCGACGGCGTTGCTGGTGCCAGGTGTTCGGCTGGCGGCGATCGCCTACAGTTGCACGGCGGCTTCGGTGGTGATCGGCGATGCCGTCGTCGAACATACGGTCCGCTCCATACGTCCGGGAATACCGGTGGTAACACCGGCAAAAGCCGTACGGGTGGCGTGCAGGGCCTTGCGCGTGAAGCGCATCGCCGTGGTCACGCCCTACAATCTTGCCACCAGCACCACGATGGCCGGCTATTTCATCCGCCATGGCATCGAGATCGTCGGACTGCAATATCTGGGTCTGGACGATGATCGCCAAATGGCACGGATCGCCGGCCAGACGATCATCGAGGCGGCTCTCGCCGCCGACAGCCCTGATGCCGAAGCCCTGTTCTTCTCCTGCACGGCCCTGCCTGCCCTGCCGGTCATTGCCGAGATCGAACGGCAGGCCGGAAAGCCAGTGATCACCTCGAATCAGGCCAGCGGCTGGGCCATGGCACGTCTGGGCGGGCTGGAAAGCGATCGTCCTCGCGGCTATGGAAGCCTTCTCGATGTGGAACTGACGACCGAACAATGGGAAAGCGAGGTCTGATGCGCAACGATACGGCAGTCGGACTCGACGAGATCGAACGGGCCCGCGCGGCCATTGCCGACCGGCTGCGCCCTACACCGATACAGGTGTCACCGATCCTGAGCGAACTTGCAGGGCTGCCGGTTTGGCTCAAGCTTGAACATCACCAGATCACCGGCAGCTTCAAATATCGCGGTGCGACCCATGCCGTACTCTCGCTCTCCGACGAGGAGAAGGCCAAAGGCGTGGTAGGTGTTTCCACCGGCAATCACGGGCGCGGTCTGGCGTTGGCAGCTCGCGAGGCAGGTGTACGCTGCATCGTTTGCATGTCCGAACTCGTTCCACAGGTGAAGATCGACGGAATCCGCGCACATGGTGCCGAGGTGCGTATTGCCGGCCGTTCGCAGGACGACGCCGAAGAGGAGGTCCGCAAGCTGGTCGAAGAGGAGGGCATGACCCTGATCCCGCCTTTCGATCACCCCAAGGTCATTGCCGGGCAGGGTACGCTGGGGCTCGAACTGATCGAACAGGTTCCGGAGCTGCGCACCGTGCTCGTGCCTCTTTCGGGCGGCGGCCTGATTTCGGGGGTGGCCGCCGCGATCAAGGCAAAACGCCCCCATGTCCGGATCATCGGCGTTACCATGGAGCGCGGCGCGGCGATGTACGCATCCCAGCAGGCCGGCAGGCCCGTGATGGTCGAGGAACTTCCGACGCTGGCCGATTCGCTCGGCGGTGGCATCGGCCTCGACAATCGCTACACCTTCACCATGGTCCGCGATCTGGTCGACGACATCATCCTGGTGAGTGAAACCGAAATCGCCTTGGCCATCTCGCATGCCTACTGGAAGGAAAGGCAAATTGTCGAGGGCTCCGGAGCCGTCGGCATCGCTGCCCTTCTGGCCGGAAAAATCCGTAGCGATGGGCCACTTGTCGTTATTCTCAGCGGTGGAAATATCGACATGAACGATCATCTTCGCATCATCACCTGCGAGAGCGACCGGGTGACGAGGGGGCCGGCAGGTCATGCCTGACATCCGTATTCTGGCCGAACGCGACCTGCGCAAGGCGGTCCACCTCGATCTTGACGCCATCGATTGCGTCGAGCAGGCATTCCGTGCGCTGGCTCACGGTGGCGTCATCATGCCGCCGATCCTGTCGATGGCGATCCTGGAGGCACACGGCGAAGTCGATGTCAAGACCGCCTACGTCCCGGGTATCGAGAGTTTCGCCATCAAGATCTCGCCGGGTTTCTTCGACAACCCGACGCTGGGCCTGCCCAGCACCTCCGGCCTCATGGTCCTGTTCTCCGCGAAGACGGGTATGGTGGAGGCCGTCCTGCTGGATAACGGCTATCTCACCGATGTGCGCACGGCTGCGGCCGGTGCCGTTGCCGCCCGCCACCTGGCCCGCGACGACGCGTCCACGGCCTGCATCATCGGTGCGGGGACGCAGGCCCGTCTCCAGCTCGAAGCCCTGTGCCTCGTCCGCCCGATCACTCGTGCTCTGGTCTGGGCGCGTGACGCCGGGAAAGCCCACACAATGGCTACTGATCTCAGTCAGGAGTTGAACATCGACGTGAAGGCAGTGGAGGATCCGGCCGAGGCTGTCGGTGCAGCCGATGTCATCGTGACCACCACGCCCGCCACTGAGCCGGTAGTGCGCGCGACATGGCTCAAGCCCGGCCAGCACATCACCGCCATGGGCTCGGACCAGGACAACAAGAACGAACTCGACCCGGACTGCTTCACCCTTGCCTCGCTCTACGTGGCTGACTGTCTGAACCAGACGGAAAGGCTCGGCGAACTCCGTTCGGCACTTGCCTCCGGTACCGCTCCGAAAACCGCAGACCGCATTGAACTGGGAGCCGTGATCGTCGGCAGGGCACGTGGCCGGGACAATGCCGGGGCGATTACCATTGCCGACCTCACCGGTACCGGTATTCAGGACACGGCCATAGCGACCTTTGCCCGCAGGCGAGCCGCGATGCTCGACGCCGGCATCGACTTCCGCAACTAACGCAAGGAAAGATCACGGCCATGCTCGCAACGGCGGCAACCGCTCCCTACCCTGCCCAACCCAGTTTCGAGACGGCCGAATACGAGGATCGCCTTGCGAAGACACGCAAGGCAATGGCCCGGAAGGGCATCGAGCTGCTGCTGGTATCCGATCCGTCCAACATGGCGTGGCTGACCGGCTATGATGGCTGGTCGTTCTACGTCCATCAGGGTGTACTTGTGGCACTGGATGGCATGCCCGTATGGTTCGGTCGCGGGCAGGATGCCAATGGAGCGCGGCGCACCTGTTACATGGGCGATGAGAATTGCCTGATCGGGTACCCCGATCACTATGTGCAATCCGAAGTTTGCCATCCAATGGATTATGTCTCGGACCAGATCAGGGATCGAGGATGGGATGGATTGACCATCGGCGTCGAGATGGACAACTACTGGTTTTCGGCCAAGGCCTATGCCTCATTGCAACAGCACCTGCCCAACGCGCGCTTCATCGATGCTACCGGTCTGGTCAACTGGCAGCGCGGAGTGAAGTCACCGCTGGAACTCGACTATATGCGCAATGCCGCGCGCATCGTCGAGCGTATGCACGCGCGGATCGCCGAGACCATTCGGCCCGGCATGCGCAAATGCGATCTGGTGGCCGAAATCTACGACGCCGGTCTGCGTTTTGACGATGAACGCGGCTTCGGCGGCGATTATCCGGCGATCGTGCCGTTGTTGCCGTCCGGCAGGGATGCCTCCGCACCTCACCTAACCTGGGATGACCAGCCCATGAGTCTCGGCGAGGGTACTTTCTTCGAGATCGCAGGGGCCTATCGCCGTTATCACTGCCCATTGTCACGGACCATTTTCCTTGGGAGGCCGGCGGAGGATATTCTCGATGCCGAAAAGGCCGTTCTGGAAGGCATGGAAGCGGGTCTGGAAAAAGCCCGGACCGGCAATCTGACCGAGGACATCGCCAACGCCTTTTTCGCCGTTCTCAACAAGTACGGGATCGTCAAGGACAACCGTACCGGTTATCCTATAGGGCTTTCCTATCCACCCGACTGGGGCGAGCGCACCTGCTCGCTACGCCCGGGCGACAAGACCGTGCTGGAGGCGGGCATGACATTTCACTTCATGACCGGCCTGTGGATGGACAATTGGGGACTGGAGATCACCGAAAGCATCGTCATCGGTGAGAAGGGCCCGGAATTGCTCGCGAATGTACCACGACAACTCATCGTGATCGACTGACGACAATGGCACGGAACCCCATTTCCCCGACCATTCCACTCGATGCGCAGGGTGCCAGCCACGGCTTCCTGCGCCTGCCCTACAGCCGCGACGATTCGGCATGGGGTTCGGTGATGATCCCGATCAGCGTGATCAACCATGGCGATGGCCCCACGGCCCTGCTCACCGGCGCCAATCACGGCGACGAATATGAGGGGCCAGTGGCCCTGCAGAGCCTCACTCACGAGCTCGATCCAACTGCCATCAACGGCCGGGTCATCATCCTGCCATTCTTCAACTATCCGGCCTTTCGGGCAGGCCTGCGCTGCTCGCCCATCGACCAGCGCAACCTCAACCGCACATTTCCCGGAAAACCTGACGGTACCGTCACCGAGAAGATTGCCGATTACGTCCTGACAGCTCTCGTCCCCCTTGCCGACATTGTTCTCGACTTCCATTCGGGTGGTCGTACGCTGGACTTCGTTCCCTTTGCGTCGGCTCACATCCTCGACGATCAGGACCAGCAGGCGGCATGCGAGGCTGCCATGCGTGCCTTCAACGCCCCGTATTCCATGATGATGCGCGAAATCGACAGTGCCGGAATGTTCGACAGGGCAATCGAGGACATGGGCAAGGTCTTCGTCACCACCGAACTCGGCGGCGGCGGTACGGCAACGGCGCGTTCGATCCGCATCGCCCGCAAGGGTATCACCAACGTGTTGCGCCATGTCGGGATCATGCAGGGGGCGGTCGAACGCAAGCCTTCCGTCGAGCTTGCCATGGAGGACGATGACTGTTTCCTCTTCAGCGAACATGACGGGCTGATCGAGCCCATGATCGATCTGGGTGAACCCGTGGCCAGCGGACAGCCGGTCGCCCGCATATGGCCCGTCGACCGCACGGGCCTGCCGCCGGTCCCATGTATGGCCCGCCGAAGCGGAATCCTCGCCTCGCGCCACTACCCCGGCCTGGTCAAGTCCGGCGACTGCCTCGCCGTCGTGGCGACTGTCGCGACATGATCAGGCGAAATCCGGATTCCGCCGGGCAAATCGCTGGCCACTGAACGGCGCCACATCGGCTTCAAGGCGACCAGCCTCGATCATCGGGGCGATGAGGTCGGCATGGGCTGCAGCCAGCGTGACACCACTGTGACAACTGGCACTGAAGGCCCCGGGCAGGTCAGGGGATTGCTGGTAGATCGGGAATCCGTCGGGGCTCATCACCCGCAGCGCTCCCCAGCTGCGCACGATACGGGCCTGTCCGAGAAACGGAAAGGTCCGGACAGCACGGCGGGCTATATCGCGCAGCACGAAAGGTGTCGTGCGGTCATCGGAACCAACCTCCTCGTGGCTGTCACCGATCTGTATCGTGCCTTCCACCGTCTGCCTGACGCAGACTGTCGGATAGCCCAGTCGGGGCGACAGGCGTTCGGTGACGAGTACCTGACCGCGCTGCGGTCGCACCGCCACGTCGAGCCCGACCATCGGCGCGAGCCGGGCGGAGCCGAGACCGGCGGCTATAACCACACGGCCAGAGCTGTATTGTTCCCGGCCGCCGTGAACGACAAAGCCCGGTTCAATCCGATGAACCGCGGTC
This sequence comes from Geminicoccaceae bacterium, assembly GCA_020638465.1. Classification (NCBI taxonomy): domain Bacteria; kingdom Pseudomonadati; phylum Pseudomonadota; class Alphaproteobacteria; order Geminicoccales; family Geminicoccaceae; species Geminicoccaceae bacterium. The sequence goes on along the minus strand of JACKIM010000001.1, from coordinate 1,824,037 downwards.
TCCGGCCGGTAGATACCTCCCGCAGACCGGAAGGCTGCCAACAGGGCCCGCAGCAGCAGCAGCGGGCTGGCGTGGCCATCATGTGCGGTCCACGAGCCACCCGCTACATCCGGGCCGATGTCGGGGAACAGCTCGGCAACCTGCCGGCGGTCGAGCATCTCGAAATCGACACGCGTATCGGCATCGGCGGCATCCCGGATGGCTTCGAGCTTTGCGCGACGCTCCGACAGCTCGTCCTCACTCAACGCGATATCGAGTCCGCCCACCTTGCGATAACCGACATCCAGGCCGGTTTCCTGCCTGAGCCTGTCGGCGAGCCCCTGCCAGCGATCCGCCGACCGTCGGGTCCACGCAGCGTAGGCAGGCATGCCCGCCCCCTTGCCCTGGACCCAGACGAGCCCGAAATTTCCACGGCTGGCACGGTGTGCAACATCGCCCTCGTCGAGCACCAGAACCACAAGCCCGCGTTTCTGCAGGCCCCAGGCGATGGCCATGCCCACGAGCCCGCCACCGATGACGATTACATCCGCCGAAGAACGCACGCTTGCCCCGCCTTCCCTCATTTCGCCAGATGGGGATCATTTCTAGCAGGGCCGCGACAGCATGACGACAGCTGTGGCGACCCGTCAATCGACCTTGGTGAGCACCAATTGATGACCACCATCCTCATCGCTCAGGGTGAGTGTCCTCTCCTTGAGCGTATAGGCGCGGACCTTTGACAATGCCTGATCGAAGCGGGCCGGCCCCTCGCCCTTGATGCAGGCACGACGCGTGGCGGCCACCGGCCCCAACCGGATCTCCACAGCGGTCAGTTCCTCGATCCTGCCATGGAGCTGGTTGCAGCCGTCGTGACCACGCACGGTCATCTCGGTCAGGCTGAATTCAAGCACCGGCGCCTCGCTGAAGTCATCAGCAGTGGCTTCAGCGCCATCGAGCGACCTCAATACCCAGATGTCATTGATCGCGATGCGCGGATCGTGCTGACGATCCAGCACCTCGACCAGCTTGTAGCGGATCGAGGATGCGTCAGCGGGAACGGTTGCCGGATCGAGAACCTCCTTCTCCACGCGAATTCTCTGGAAGGTTCCGGTCTCGAACTCGAAGCCGTCAATCGGGTCGTAGAACAACTGCCAGGCCTCCGGATCGATGATCTCGTTCTCCTGGACCTGCAGGCACTGCATCTTGCCGACACCGGCGCACGGCACCTTGAAGCTGTCCACCCAAAACGAATCGTCGCCACTCAGAGCTGAACACGAAGTGATCGTCATCGCCGCAGCGGTCATCCACAGCCATTTCCCAAACATGATCGGGGCATCCTTCCCGTTTCGTTTTCTGCCACAACAACGCATCGCGTAGATGGTTCCATGCTGAAATCTGCCGATGCGCAGCCGGAGCGCCAGGCAAACCTCGCGCGGGCGCGATATCCCGACGCAGGCTCTCGACCACGGCCACGGAGAGCCGCTATCATCCCGTTCGCGCGGGCCCCGCCACGCCAATGGTGGCGGTGCTCACACCCCGACCACCCCACACATGCCGAAAGTTCCCCATGATCGACCTTCGCAGCGATACCGTCACCCGCCCGACCCCGGCGATGCGCGAGGTCATGGCTCGTGCGGAGGTAGGCGACGATGTCTATGGCGACGATCCGACCGTCATCGAGTTGCAGGAACGCGCGGCTGCGCTGTTCAACAAGGAAACCGCACTGTTCCTGCCAACCGGCACCCAAAGCAATCTTGCCGCCGTCATGGCACATTGCGACCGGGGTGACGAGTATCTCATCGGTGATCGATATCACATCCTGTGCCACGAGGCTGGCGGAACGGCTGTACTCGGCAGCGTCCTGCCCTGCCCGCTTCCGACTGCCGCGGACGGAGCCGTGTCACCCGACGACATCAGGGAAGCGGTCAAGACCGATGACCCGCATTTCGCCCGAACGCGCCTCCTCTGCCTTGAGAACACGGTTTCCGGGCTGTCCATCCCGTTGAGCCGGATGGTGGCCGCGGCCAGCGCGGCGCGCGAGTTCGGCCTGCACGTGCATCTCGACGGTGCCCGCATCCTCAATGCCACCGTGGCGCAGAACATCACCCCGGCACGGGCAGCAGCCTATGCGGATACGGTTTCGGTCTGTCTGTCGAAGGGACTCGGCGCACCGGCCGGTACGGTCCTGTGCGGCCCCAAGGAACTGATCGCGCGGGCACACAGGATGCGCAAGATGCTGGGAGGAGCCATGCGCCAGGCAGGCGTGCTCGCCGCATGCGGCATCCACGCGCTGGAGCATCATATCGCCCGTCTGGCAGAAGACCATCGTCGTGCCCGGCTTCTTGCCGACCGGCTGCAGGGCATCGGTGGCCTGAAGGTGCCACTGGCACTGGTGCAGACCAACATGGTCTTTCTCGACATCGAACCGGCCGATGCCGAACCGCTGCACCGGGCACTCTTCCGCAACGGCATCCTTGCCTCAATCCGTGCCCCGCGCTCCCGCCTCGTCGTCCATCTCGACATTGGCGATGCCGATATCGGCAAGGTAGCAGACTCGATTATCGTCTATTTCGAGCACAGGGACGCCGCGTAGGCATGTTTGTCAATCGACGCGAGGTGGTGATCGAGTGGGGGGATTGCGATCCCGCCGGAATCGTCTTCTATCCGAGATATTTCGCCATTTTCAACCAGTCCACCGGCCTGATGTTCGAGGCGGCCACAGGCATGACCACCTTCGACATCCTTCGCAGCTACGGGACCATCGGCTGGCCCATGGTCGATACCCGCGCCCGGTTCTTCATTCCTTCCCGCTACGATGACCGCATCACCATAGAGACACGCGTGGTCGACATTCGCCATTCGAGCTTCGACATCGGGCACAAGGTGACCAAGGGCGGCCATCTGGCCATCGAGGCGATGGAGACCCGGGTCTGGTCGGGTCACGACCCGGACCATCCTCAGCACATTCGAGCCCTTCTCTTGCCGCAGCCCCTGAGGGATGCCCTCATGCGGGAAGCGGAATGATCTGCCGATTGCGGTGGCATCCTTTCCCGACCGGCACTATTTGCGCTGGAGCAGGCTCTCGATCCAGCAGATGAAGCGATAGGCCCAGCGGCTCACGTCGAACGAGTCGGCCATTCTCGTGGCGGCATTCACGCTGCGCGCCATGATGATACCCGGCGCCATTACAGGGCCTCCCTGCTGAGGGGGTGGTTGAGCGCCCTGTGGCGCAGGTTTTCCAGACGTCCGGGATCGAATGATTGCCCGGAGGAGACGCCGCCAGCCTGAAGATCTTCCCGTTCCAGTCCGATATCGCGGAGTTGCAGGTCATTCAGCCCGAGCAACGCCCGCCGGGTCCGCAACATCGCCATCCGCCGGACAATCGATGTCGCAATTCCCCGAAGCCGGACAGGCAACCGGATGAAACCTTCGACATCCCCGTATGCCGACGTGATGTCGGCCATATCACATGAACGGGTCATGACGTCATCTCCTCGATGGGTTATTCGCCGGGATGACCGGAAATGCGGCCCACGGCCTCGATGACAGGATGGTGCCCTTTCAGGGTTGATCAATCCAACGAATTGATTTTATGTTATCGATCACTATTTTTGATGAATGGTAGTGTTACCGGAGGTTGCCCATGCCGCTCACCCTCGACCCCGAACTGCTGCGCAGCTTTGTCGCGATAGCCGAGACCGGCGGTTTCACACGTGCAGCCGAGCGGGTTCACCGCACCCAATCGGCGGTGAGCATGCAGATCAAGCGGCTGGAGGAAACGCTGGGGCAGCCGTTGTTCGAGCGTGACGGGCGCAGCATCACGCTGACCCCGCAGGGCGAGATGCTGCTCGACCATGCGCGGCGCATACTTCGTGCCCATCTTGAAGCCATCGCCGCCTTCGACAGTCAGGCCGTGAGCGGCCATGTCCGTTTCGGCTCTCCCGACGACTACGCCAGCACCTTCCTGCCGGGGATCCTCGCCCGTTTCGCCCGCACCCATCCGCATGTGCATGTCGAAATGGTCGTCGACCGCTCGACCCGCCTCGTGGAGATGCTGGCGGCAGGGGATGTCGACATGGGACTGGTCAGCGAGGGCAGCGGAGAAACCGGCGGTGTGGTGATCAGCCGGCAGCAGCTGGTCTGGGTCACTTCGGCCCTGCATTGCGTTCACGACGAGGATCCCGTGCCGCTGGCCGCATTCGAGACCGGTTGTTGCTTTCGTCGCTATGCCACCGAAACACTGATCCGTGCCGGGCGGCCGTTCCGGATCGCCTACAGTTCGGTGAGCCTTTCGGGTATTCTGGCAGCCGTTGAAACCGGTCTGGCAGTCGGCACGGTCATGCGCACCAACATCAAGACAGGTCTGCGCATCCTCACCGAAGCCGATGGCTTCCCGTCCCTGCCGGAGGTCGGCATCACCCTGCTACGCTCCCCCCACGCCGCAGGCTGTCTCGTCGACCGGTTGGAGGAACACGTCCTCGCAAGTTGCCAGACCTGCCCGCCGCTCACCCACGCGGCCTGATTTTGGCTTGCAAATTTAGAATTTATTCCTATAATGACCTTGTCATGACAAACGGACATCTGTCTGCGCGGGCAGCCGGGCGAGGTTTCAAAAGAAGATTGCCGATCAGGCAAAGGGCCGGCCCTTTTTGGCCGACAACCCTGTTGCCGACAAGTGGATGGACACCGAACGACCTCACTCCGGATGCCCGCAGAATTCATTGAGAGAACAAGAGGATGGGAATGCCCCGGACGGGAAGGGAGAGTTGCTGCAGCAGGGGCGGTCGATGTGCACCGACCGCCCTCCCCAACTCATGCGGATTGCCTGGTCTATTCCTTGACCCTGCGCAGATCCGAGACGGCATTGGCATGCGCGTCGAAGCCCTCGTACGTGGCAAAGCGGTGGGTGTGTGGTGCCATTTCGGCAAAGCCGCGCGCGGTCATGTGCCCCACCGAACAGCTCTTGAGGAAGTCGTGCACGCCCAGAGGCGAATGCGTGCGGGCAGCACCCGATGTCGGCAGCACGCAATTGGGGCCCATCATGTAGTTGGCAATTGAACCTGCCGCATGTTCACCCAGCAGGATCTCCGAGGCATGGCGGATGGCATGCAGGTGCTCGAACGGCTTCTTCGAGACGATCTGGCAGTGCTCCGGCGCATAGGCGTTGACGAAATCGTAGGCTTCCTGCGCCGAGGAGGCCAGAATCACGCCTCCACGCGCACCGGAAAGCACCGTGGAGGAATACTCCACCCGCTGTTCGCCCATCCTGGCCCAATATCCCGGAATGGCCGCCATCGCCCCTTCGGCGACATCCCGCGACCAAGTGACGAGAAAGGATGAACTGTCCGGCCCATGCTCGCTCTCGATGATCAGATCGAGGCCTGCAATGGCCGGATCGGCGGTCTCGTCGGCAAGAATGATGCTCTCCGATGGACCGGCAGGCAGCCGCGAGGCAATCCGGTCGGCCAGCAGCCGCTTGGCCGCGACGAACCACGGGCTACCCGGACCTTCCAGCTTGTCGCAGCGGGGAATCGTGGCCGTACCGAATGCGGCAGCCGCCACGGCCAGCGGCCCGCCTGCCTTGTAGACATGGCCTACACCGGCGATCCGTGCCGCCACCAGCGTGGCGGGGTCGACCTTGCCATCCGGTGCCGGTGGCGTGAGGATGATGGGCAGCGGCACGCCCGCAACAACCGCGGGAATGGCGGTCATCAGCGTGACCGACGGGAAGCTCCCCTTGCCACGCGGTGAATAGAGGGCCGCACTGTCCACGGGTGTGAAACGTTCGCCCACCAGTACGCCCGGGCGGATTTCCTTCATCCACAGGTCGCCGGGCATCTGGTCCTGGTGGTAGCGGCGGATGTTGTCAGCCGAATATTCCAGCGTGGCGATGAACTCCGGGTCGAGACGGTCGAACGCCTCGTCGAAATCCGCCTCGCTCGCGCGCAAGTCACCGGGATCCACTTCGACCTTGTCGAACTGGCGGATGAACCGGGCGATGGCCTCGTCACCCTCGACCCGTACGGCCTCGATGATCGGCGCGACCTTTTCCATGAACGGTGCCAGATCGTCCTCGACACGCTGCAGGAGGCGGACACGGGCATCGGCATCAAGTCTGGCGAGTTCGTGAAGGGCGACAGATCGGGACATGGCAGGACTCATAAGGTTGGTTCGGGGTAGCCGGTTTCAGCGGGACTTGAGGAACAGGTCGAGACCGACCAGTCGGTCGAGCGCGGCGATGGCAATACCGGCCACGAGAATATAGACCACGCTCACCGCTGCCAGATCCGGCGTGATCAGGCTCCGGATCGAATTGTAGATCGAAACCGGCAGGGTGACGATACGCGCATCGACAAGAAAGAGGCTCACGAGGAACTCATTGAAGGCGAGGATGAACATCAAAAGCGACCCGGTGATGATGCCGGGCATCACAGCCGGCAGGGTGATGGTGAAGAAGCAGCGCAACGGCGATGCGCCGCAATTGGCCGCCGCGTCTTCAAGATCCCCCGACAGCTGGTTGGCCGAGGCTGCCACGGCCCAGATCATGAAAGGCAGGTTGATGACCGCAAGCGCGATACCGATGGGCCACAGCGAGCCCAGGATGCGCAGCCAGCCGAACACCAGCATCAATCCGATACCGGATACGACCAGTGGTATGGTGAAAGGCAGGAGCAGATAGACCTGCAACGCGGTGTTCCGGCCGGCGCCGTAGCGCACCAGGGCCAGTGCGGCCAGCGTTCCCGCAGGCAGACTGACAACGGTACAGACCAGAGAGATCCAGGCCGAACGCCAGAAGGCATGAGTGAAATCCGCATGTCGCCACAGTTCGGCATACCAGCGCAGCGAGAGACCTTCGGGTGGGAAGGTGACGATGTCGCCCGAGGTGAAGGACGCTCCCAGAATGATGAGGGTCGGCAGACCAAGAATGACCAGGTCGAAGAGGACGAAGGCGGCCAGCGCCGCACGCTTGCTCATGTGGTCTGCCGCTCGAAGCCGAGCGTGCCTGCACCAAACATGCGGAAGATCACCGCAACGAGAATGCTGCCAATAGACACAAGCAACATCGCCAGGGCTGCCCCCAATCCCGGATCGTTGAGCTGGAAGAAGCTGTCGTAGATCGCATTGGCGATGAAATCGTTACCGCCTCCGCCGAGAATCTCGGGCGTGGCGAAGTCGGTCAGCGTGAGGGTGAAGACCACCACCGACGCACCGATCAGGCCCGGCCGTGCCATGGGCAGCACCACATGCCGGAATGTCGAGATCCAGCGCGCGCCGAGGCTCTCCGATGCCAGTTCCACCTCTTCGGGAATGGCTGTGATGGCGGGCGCCAGCATCAGCACGGCAAAGGGCAGCATGTACTGCACCAGTCCGAACAATACGGCGGGATAGTTGTAGATCAGCTCCACCGGAGCCAGCCCCGCCACGGCCAGCGCCTGATTGATGATCCCCTGCTGGCCCAGGATGATCAGCCAACCATAGGCGCGCACAACCTGGCCGATGAAGAACGGCAGGAAGAGACTCACCAAAAGCAGCTTGCGCAACAGCTTCGAAGGTGTCCGCACCATCACGTAGGCATAGGGAAAGGCGAGGACGAGGGTCGACACGGTCACCAGCACCGATGCGCCCAGACTGCGCAACAACACGGTCTGGTAGACCGGCCTCGCCAAGACCAGCAGATAGTTGTGAGCGCTGTAGGCCTCGTCGAGACGGTAGGTGGCGATGTTCAGCTTGTGCAGGCTGTCCTCGCCGATGAGAACAAGCGCCCAGACCAGCAGGCCAACGAGCAGGAGGGCCGGCAGCAGCAGCAACCGCGATACCATCGCTCCCGCCGGCCTTGCGGTCATCCCTGCATGATCTCGTTGAAGGTCTGGAACCACTGCGGTTCGTGCTCGACCAGCACGTTGCTGGGCACGCGTATCAGCTTGTCGAAATCCTCGGGTTTGGTCGGATACGACGGATCTCCCACCAGATCCGCCGGCGGCGTGATGCCGGGATAGACCGGAGGCAGACCGAGCGCGCCGCACCATTTCTCCTGTGCATCCTTCGACAGGGCGTGGTTGACGAACTGCTTTGCCCAGTATTCCTCGTTCTCGGGCAGGCCCTTTGGTACCCAGAGGCCATCGGTGTCGATCTTGCACCCCTCCTCGGGAACGGTCCAGGCGACGTCGATACCGGTCTCCTTGGCCGCCCTCGCATTGACCGAGATAGTGCAGGCGATATCGATCTCACCATTCTGGAACCATGTCGTGAAGTCCGGATCCTCCCCCAGCAGCGGTTCGTTGACCTTCAGCTTGCGGCAGAATTCCCAGCCTGGCTCCATGTTGTCCGGAATGTCGGCAAGCGTTCCGCCACCGGCGATGACTGCCACCGGGTGAAATCCGATACCATCGTCATAAAGGGCGATGCGCCGCTTGAACTTCGGATCGAGCAGGACCTTCCAGCTCGCCGGCGGTCCATCGGGGAACGCCTGTGGCCGGTAGGCGCAGACATAGACATAGGCATAGGTGTTGACCAGCGGGTAGCCATCCAGGCCGATGGGTTTCGCCAGCGGCAACAAGCCTTCCAGATTGGACAGGTCGGAGAGATCGACCGTCACGCCGCGCAGGGCGGAGATCGAGGCATTGGTGGTGGTATCCCAGTTGACATGGATCGGCGGTACCCGCCCTTGATCCACCGCCGCCCAGATCTTCGGCTTGATCTCGTTGTCCTCGGTGAAGTCGAGGCGTACCGGAATGCCGGTCGCAGCCGTGAAGCCATCGGCTACCCCCGCCTGCAACGCATCGCCCCAGGCACCACCCCAGGCACGCACGATCAGTTCCGCGGGCTTGTCCGGCTCGGCAGCACGCAGCACGCCCGGCGCCGCAACGACGGCTGCCGTTGCAGCCGACGAGGCCAGCAACGTTCGACGCGTGGTGAGAAACCTGCTCATGGTCGATATTCCTCCTGTTGCAATTCTTGCAGGCGTCATGCCGCAAACACCGGCATGTCGGATTCGTTCCAGCCGATCGCCAGCGTCGAACCGGCCTCGTGGCGCACCGCACGGGTGGGATCGGTATCGAAAGCATAGACGATGGCATCGCCGAGAGCTGGAACCGCAAGCTCATAGACGAAGCGATCCCCCTCGAAGATGCACTGTCGCACCACCGCGTCGAGCCTGTTCGCCATGGCTTCGCCGCCCGTACCGATCCGCACCCGCTCCGCGCGCAGCGCTCCTTCGGCGGGCATGCCGCTTGAAACACCATCGGCGACCTTCGCCCGCAGCATCACTCCCGCCACTTCAATCCCTCCTGCCACCGCCCGTCCGCGCAGGAACGAGGTGAGACCGATGAAGCCGGCGACGAAGCGGTTCGACGGCTGGCGGTACAGCGTCACCGGATCCCCGCTCTGCTGGATCACGCCGTCGTTCATGACCACCACACGGTCACTCATGACCAGTGCCTCGCGCTGGTCATGAGTGACGTTGATCGTGGTCACCCCGAGCTCGCGCTGGATACGACGGAACTCCAGCTGCATTTCCTCGCGCAGCTTGCGGTCCAGGGCCGACAGCGGCTCATCGAGCAGCAGCAGATCCGGTTCGAACACGAGAGCGCGTGCTATCGCAACTCGCTGCTGCTGCCCGCCCGACAGTTCATGCGGGCGTCTGGAGTCCAGTCCGTCGAGCCTCACGATCGACAGGTAACGCTGCACACGGTCGGAAATTTCCGCCCTGTCGAATCCGCGCATCTTCAACGGATAGGCGACGTTTCCGGCTGCTGTCATATGCGGGAACAGTGCCAGTTTCTGGAATACCATCCCGATCGAACGCCGCCACGCCGGTACGCGCGACACCGCCTGCCCGTGGACGAAGATTTCACCCTCGTCGGGCCGGAGGAAGCCCGCGATCATCCGCAGAAGCGTGGTCTTGCCGCAACCCGAAGGACCCAGGATGGTCAGGAAACCGCCGCGCTCCAGCGACAGGCTGGCGCGATCCACGGCCGTCATGCCGTTGAATCGGCATGTCACCGCCCGCACATCGACCATCGACGAGTCCAAGCCGCCATCCCTCCCCCGAATGCTGCAACCGCGAACAGTTCAACCCGCGCAGGCGGGAAAGGTCAATGATCATTGCACGTGGAAGGAGAGGGAAAATGGGACATTGCCCCATGTCCGTCCCGTCCGGCAAACTCGCACAGGGAATACGGGCCGAATGGCAGGAGAATGCAGGAGGCGGGAGCGAAAATGTTTGATCTGACTGACCGGACGGCGCTGGTGAGCGGGGCGTCACGAGGCATCGGCGAGGCGCTGGCGGCAGGATTGGCACGGGCCGGAGCGGACGTGGTGGTGACCGCGCGCTCGCGGGCGGGCCTCGACGCGCTGTGCGAGGTCGTTCGCGGCCACGGTCGCAAGGCGCTGCCGCTGGCCATGGATGTGCTGGACGAAGCCGCCATCGACACGGCGTTTTCCGCCATGAATGATGCCGGGATGAGACCCGATATCCTCGTCAACAATGCGGGAATGGAGAAGGTCTGCCCATCGGTCGATGTCAGTTCGGACCTGTTCGACCGCATCCTCGGGACCAATCTGCGCGGCGCCTTCCTCGTCGCCCGCAACTTCGCCCGACCGCTGCTGGCAGAAGGCAGAACCGGTGCAATCATCAATCTCTGCTCGCTCACCAGCGAGATCGGCGTCCCCACCGCGACGCCCTATACGGCATCCAAGAGCGGCCTGCTCGGCATGACCCGCGCACTGGCGGCAGAGTGGGCACAAGCCGGAATCCGCGTCAACGGCATAGGCCCGGGCTATTTTCGCACCGAACTCACCGAGGCGTTCTACGCCGATCGGAGCTGGCAGGATGCCATGCTGGCAAAGATCCCCATGCGGCGGTTCGGCCAGCTGGAGGACCTTGTCGGTTCATGCGTATTTCTCGCCTCCCCCGCAGCCGCCTACATTACCGGACAGGTGATCTATGTCGATGGTGGCTATCTGGCATCGATCTGAACCGGACATGAAAAAGGGGCGGAAACCGGCTGCACCGACTCCCGCCCCTCATCAGATGTGGAGGTCAGCCCATCATGATGTTGGCGAACTTGACGTCCATGTAATCGTGCAGGCCGTTCGGGCCGTTCTCACGTCCGAAGCCCGAATGGTTCACGCCGCCGAACGGCATCTCGGCTGTCGCCGCAACGAAATTGTTGACGCCGACGATACCGGTGCGCAGCTCCTCCATGGTCCTCATCGCCAGATCCTGGCTGTTGGTGAACACATAGCCGGCGAGACCGTAGGAGAGGCTGTTGGCCCGCGTGATCACCTCGTCGAAGCTCTCGAACGTGGTCACAGGCGCGATCGGGCCGAACGGCTCGTCATTCATGACCCGCATATCGTCGGTAACGCCGTTGAACACGGTGGGCTCGTAGAAAAAGCCCTTGTTCCTGTCCGCCGGACGCTTGCCGCCGGTGACGACGTTGGCACCCTCCTCGCGGGTCTGTTCGACGAACTGCTCGATGAAGTCGAGACGCTTCCTGTTGATCAACGGGCCGATCTCGGTATCGGGTTCGAGGCCATGGCCGATCTTCATCTTCGCGAGCGCACCCGCGAATTCCTCGGTGAACACCTTCTCGTGCTTCTTGTGTACATAAAAGCGCGTCGGCGATACGCAGACCTGGCCGTTGTTGCGCGACTTGCCCATGGCAGCCGTCCTTGCCACCTTCACCGGGTCGACATCCTCGTGGATGATCACCGGACCGTGGCCGCCAAGCTCCATCGACATGCGCTTGACCGTATCGGCGGCGCGACGCATGAGATGCTGTCCGACCGGAATGGAGCCGGTGAACGAGACCTTGCGGACCAGGTCGCTGTCCATGCAGGTCTCGGAGATCACCTGCGGCGTGCCGGTAACGAGATTGATCGTGCCCGCCGGTGCACCGGCATCGATGAAGCACTTGATCAGCTCGACCACCGCACCGGTCCCCTCCTCGGCGGGGCGCGTGACGATGGTGCAGCCGGCCGCGAGGGCCGGAGCGATCTTGCGCGCCTGCAGGACGACCGGGAAATTCCACGCGGTGAAGCCGGCGACGACGCCGACCGGCTCATAGACCGTCATGAAGCGGTTGTTGCTGCTGCGGCCGGAAAGCGTCTGGCCGAAGATGCGGCGCGCCTCGTCGGCAAACCAGTCGATCAGCTCGACCGTGGACGCCAGCTCGCCCTTGGCCTGGCCGAGCGGCTTGCCGGTCTCCAGCGTCAGCTGGCGGGCAATCGCATCGGAGCGTTCGGCCACGAGTTGGGCTGCCTTGCGCAGGACCTTCGAACGTTCCCACGGAGCCACCTTGCGCCAGCTCAGGAATGCCTTGTGCGCGGCATCGATGGCGGCGTTGACATCGTCACGTTCGGCTTGCGCCGCACGGGTCACCAACTCCTCGGTCGCCGGGTCGATGATATCGATCATCCCGCCAGCGACAGCCGGCGTCCACTTGCCGTCAATGTACAGTTGGGTTTCGGTCGTGGCCATGGATTTCCTCATCCTTCAGTCATTGGTTAACCCGGAGATGGGCAACGGCCGACGGGCATTCAATGGCGCTCTTCAAGCCTTCCCATCATCCGGAAATTCCGACACGCTTCATCAGGCCGGTCGTCAGGCCATTCAGGAGCTGTTAGAAGGCGGGGAGGAGCGCCCCCCGCCCAATGTCAGGATGGTCATGAACGACAGCATGCCCCCGCTGAAGCCGGACAAGAAGCCCCGCTCGTCGGTGTTCGGCAAGGAGAGGCTGCTGGTCCAGCCCGAGGTCACGCTCCCCGATGGCTATGTTCTCGACGGCCGCAATCGTGCCGACGGCGTTGAATTCCTGAGTGCTCTGGAACCGGCAGGCTATCCGGCCTGTTTCTTCGATCCGCAATATCGCGGCGTGATGGACCGGCAGAAATACGGCAATGAGGGATCCCGGCAAAAGGACCGGGCTGTCCTGCCGCAGATGGACGAAGACACGATTCGCGCCTTCATCGAGGCCATCGACCGTGTCCTGATGCCGTCAGGCCACCTGTTCTTGTGGATCGACAAGTACCACCTGTGCACAGGTGTGGAAACGCTTTGGTTTTCAGGCACTTCGCTTCAGGTCGTCGATCTGGTGACCTGGCACAAGATGCGCATTGGCATGGGCTATCGCACCCGCCGCGCATCGGAATATTGCATGGTGCTGCAAAAGACACCGCTACGGGCCAAGGGGGTATGGCTGAGGCACGACATCCCCGATGTCTGGAGCGAAAAGGCCCCCAGCATGTCGGGACACACCAAGCCCTACGAACTGCAACGCACCCTGATCGAGGCGGTCACACATGAGGGCGACACCGTGCTCGATCCGGCCGCGGGCGATTATACCGTACTGGAGTCGGCCAGGCGCGCCGGCCGGCATTTCCTGGGCTGCGATATTCGCGCCGACGACCTCCTCGTCAAACAGCGCAAGCGTCAGCCGTAGGGGTCGGCGGCATCGCGCAGGCCGTCGCCGAGAAAGTTGTAGGCAAGTACGACGATCACGACCGGCAGGACCGGCAACATCAACCAGGGATAGAGGGTGACGACATTGATATTTTGCGCATCGTTGAGCAGCACCCCCCAGCTGGTCATCGGCGCGCGCACGCCCAGTCCCAGATAGGAGAGCGCCGTCTCCCCGAGAATCATGCTCGGTATGGAAAGGGTGGCGGAAGCGATCAGGTGGCTCATGAAGGAGGGGATCATGTGGCGACCGATGATCCGCGCAGGTGAAGCCCCCATCATTCGCGCCGCCTGGGCGAATTCCTCCTCGCGCAGGGCCAGCACCTTCGAGCGCACCGCACGGGCAAGCCCGGTCCAGTCGATCAGCCCCATGATCAGGGTGATGCCGAAATAGACCCATAGCGGGTCCCATGTCGGCGGCATGGCAGCCGACAATGACAGCCACAAGGGGATCATCGGAAAGCTGCGGATGACCTCGATGACACGCTGGATGACACCATCCACCCATCCCCCATAGTAGCCGGAGATGCCGCCCAGTGCTATTCCGAGCACGAAGCTCACCGCCACACCCAGAATGCCTACGGTGAGCGATACTCTCGCACCATAGAGGATACGCGACAGCAGGTCTCGCCCCAGCCTGTCCGTGCCCAGCAGGTGCAGAGAACCGCCCTCGCCAGGACAGACAAGATGGAAGTCGCCCTTGACGAGGCTCCAGAACCGGTAGCGGTCGCCGCGGCAGAAGAAGCGCAACGGGTGAACCTTGCTCTCGTCGACGACATAGACCCGCTGGAGTGTCTTCATGTCGAGCGTCATCTTGCTGCCATAGGTGAATGGCCATTGCAGGGCACCATCCCTGAAGATGTGAATGCCTTGCGGGGCGATATAGATCTCCTGCGGATTGCGGGTATGCTGGCTGTAGGGAGCGATGACTTCGGTCACCAGTGTTGAGGCGTAGAGAATCCCGAGAATCCACAAGGACCACATCGCCAGCCTGTGCCGGCGGAAGCGCCACCACATGAGCTGCCATTGCGAGGCTGTGTAGAACTTCTCCTGTTCGGGAGTGAGTGCCGCCGTCTCCGCGACATCGAAAGGCTCGTCATCGATCCAGTGACGGCTCATCGTCCCTGCCCTCCACCGAAGCGTATCCGCGGGTCGAGCCATGCCAGCGCCAGATCCGAGACCAGCACCCCGACGACCACGAGAATGGCCTCCAGCATCAGGAAAGCTCCAGCCAGGTACATGTCCTGGCTTTGCAGGGCATGGACCAGGACCGGACCATTGGTCGGCAGCGACAGGACCACCGATACCAGCACGGAGCCCGAGATCAACTCGGGCAACAGGTTGCCGATATCGGAGATGAACGGATTGAGCGCCATGCGCAGCGGGTACTTGACCAGGGCGCGCCTCGGCGGCAGGCCCTTGGCCCGGGCGGTGACGACATAGGGTTTCTGCAGTTCGTCCATGAGATTGGCTCGCAGCCGGCGGATCATGCCGGCCGTGCCCGAGGTACCGATGATGACCACGGGAATCCATATGTGCTGCAATACCGAGACGAACTTCGCCCAACTCATCGGCTGGTCGAGATATTGCGGATCGACCAGCCCGCCAATGGAGATGCCGAACCAGAGCTTGGCATAATAGACTGTGACCAACGCCAGCAGGAAATTGGGCGTCGCCAGCCCGAGGTAACCCAGTAGTGTCAGCCCGTGGTCGCCCCAGCTGTATTTATGGGTCGCTCCGTATATTCCGATCGGAAAGGCGACGATCCACGTGAACAGGGTCGTGGCCACAGCGAGCACGAGCGTCATGAAGAATCGGTCGCCGATGACCTCCGTAACCGGCCGTTCATATTCGAATGACCAGCCGAAATCGCCATGCACCACACCCCATACCCAGTTCAGGTATTGCTGCCACCATGGGAGGTCGAGACCGTATTGATGTCGCAGGAACTCGATCTTCGCCCGTGCGATACCTTCTCCCTGAGACTGAAGTTCAGCGATCTGGTTGCTGAGATAGTCACCCGGCGGCAACTGTATGATGATGAAGGTAAACAGGCTGATGGCGATAAGCGTCGGCACCATGACCAGCAAGCGGTGCACGACATATCGCAGCATGGATCAGCCCCCTCTCGTTCCGGGACGCCTTGTCCATGACCAGGATCGTCCAATGGCTCCCGACGCCATCCTACCGGTTGATGCGGGCAGCGCCACCCCTTTGCTCACGACCGGCCGCAGCCTTGCGTGCCAGATCCTGCACAAGTCTCGCCAGCAGCAGCCGGTCGGGCATTCCGGTGGTCTTGCCGGCCGTCTCGGCGGCGACCGTTGCCGCCAGCGCCCCCTGCAAGGCAACAAGCGGCCATTGCTGGAGGATCTGCTCCATCGCTGGCTTGACCCTGAAGAAGATCGGCGGGCGGGCACTCTCAATGGCCTGGGCGGCCGATCGGCCGCGATGCATCTCCACCCTCATGCCGATCAACCGCATCAGCGTGGAACCGATGACCCGCGTGAGCCGTACGGGAGCCTCGTTTTCGGCCAGAAGGCGTTCGAGCAGGCGTGCCGCCCGCCCCGAATGGCCAAGCAGTGCCGCATGAACAAGATCGTCCACACCGATAGCCGAACTGTCGCCCACCGATGCTTCGGCATCCCCCAGCCGCACCGTGCGGTCGGAAGCGGATTCCATGTAGAGCGCCAGCTTTTCAATCTCGCGGCGGGTGACTTCACGATTGGCACCGAGACGACCCGTCAGATAGGCCAGCGCATCCCGGTCGATGTCGAATCCCGCCTCGCCCAGCATTTGGCGGACCAGTGTCCCGATGTCACGGGCCTCATCGAGATAGCAGGGCAAGGCCGCTGCATTCTTCGCGGTCTCGAACAGCTTGCGCAATGATGAACGGGCAGCCAGATCGCCGGCCTCGATGATGACGAGCGCCTCCTGTCGTTCGAGCTTGAGCAGTCGCTTGACGATCTCGGTGATACCGTCGCTGGCCAGCCTCACCCGGACCACCCGGCGCCCGCCCATCAGCGAAAAGGCCTGGGCTTCCTCGATCAGCCAGCCCGGATTGCCCCGCAACTCGTCGCCGCCGATACTGGCGACATTGAACGGATCGGCGGGATCGTCGACCACCTGGCGAACGGCCTTGAGCGCCAGTTCGCTCACCTGCCCCTGATCGGGACCGTAGAGCAGCATTGACGGGACGCCCGGGTCGAGTCTGGCGAGAAACCGGTCGGCTTCATTCGCCTTGATCTTCATGGTGAATTGTCAGCCATCTTCAGGGCGAGAAGGGTGCGAATCTGATGACTGACCTCGACGGCGGCCCTGCGCTCGGCATCCTGCTCGGCTGCCAGCGTGGCAAAAGGATCACGCTGGACGTTGTAGGAGGCCACCCGGCGCACGGCCGAGCGGTAGATCGTCCTGTCGTTCGACCGGTCGCTGAGGCTGAAGAATGCCGCCAGAGACAGATCGTAGCGCGTCACCCGGTCGTCAAGCTGAATGGCCAGCGATGTTCGGGTCAGCTGCAGGGTGATGTCGAGCCGGTAACGGCTATCGACGGTCAGTCCGGCCGGGTTGAGATCGGAACGCAGCTGGTCGGCCAGCTCCGAGCCGAGCCGCGAACGCGGTGCATCGATCTCGATTGCCGCGAGCTCGGCATGAATGGCATCGCCACGCGGTGCCATGTGCAGCGGCCGCAAACCGCAACCGGCCACCAGCAACGCCAGCAGCAGAATGGCCGCATTACGCCACGACATTCACGATCCGGTCCGGTACGACGATAACCCGTCGGGGTGCCCTACCGTCGAGAACCCTCTTCACCGCATCGAGTTCGAGCGCGGCCGCTTCGGCTTCGCCGTTATCGGCGCCGCGCCCGAGTTCGATCTCGCCACGACGCTTGCCATTGACCTGCACCGCCACTGTCACCGTATCGGCCACCAGCCAGCGTTCATCGGCAACCGGCCACGGGCTTTCGGCCAAGATGGTCGCATGCCCGAGCTTCGACCACAACTCCTCGGCCAGATGCGGCATCATCGGATTGACCAGCAACACCAGCGCCTCCAGCGCTTCGCGCACCACCGGCCCGTTGCCGGAATGGTTCTCGATGGCATTGGAAAGTTCGCGAACCAGCGCAACCGCCTTGTTGAAGTGCAACCGTTCCAGTTCGCCGGTGACGCCATCAATGGTCCTGTGCACCAGGCGCCTGAGATTTGTATCCGCCTTGTCCTCCTCACCCGCATCATCATCCAGACGGGCGAGCCGCTCGTCGACAAGGCGCCAGAGGCGATTCAGGTAGCGCCACGCACCGTCAATGCCCTGGTCCGTCCATTCCAAGTCACGTTCCGGCGGACTGTCGGAGAGCATGAACAGGCGCGCCGTATCGGCACCGTAGGCTTCGATAATGGCCGTCGGATCCACCGTATTGCGCTTGGACTTGCTCATCTTCTCGACACGGCCGGTAACGACTGGCCTGTCACCCTCGACGGTTACCCAGCGATCACCGTCGGCACGCCGGACCTCGTCCGGTTGCAGCCAGCTTCCATCCCCGCCACGGAACGTCAGATGCGTGACCATGCCTTGCGTGAACAGACCGGCAAATGGCTCCGCGAGATCGGCATAACCGCAATCACTCATCGCCCGCATGAAGAAGCGCGAATACAGCAGGTGCAGCACGGCATGTTCGACGCCGCCGATATACTGGTCGACCGGCAACCAGTAATCGACCTCGTCACGCCTGTAGGGCCCCTCCTCATAGTTCGGAGAACAGAATCGCGCGAAATACCAACTGCTTTCGGTAAATGTGTCGAAGGTGTCGGTCTCGCGACGTGCGGGTCTGCCGCACTTCGGACAACTACAAGAACGAAATCCCTCATGACGGTCGAGAGGATTGCCGGGTTTGTCGAAATCGACATCTTCGGGGAGTCGTACGGGGAGATCTTTGCGTGGCACCGGCACGACACCACAATCGCCGCAATGAATCACAGGAATCGGGCAGCCCCAGTAACGCTGGCGAGACACGCCCCAGTCCCGCAACCGCCATGTCACCTGTCGCTCGCCGACACCCTTCTCCTCAAGATGGTCAATGATCCGCACCTTGGCTTCGGCCACCTCCAGCCCGTCGAGGAAGCCGGAATTGAACAGCGTGCCATCACCGACATAGGCCTCGTTCCCGATGGTGAAGGTTGCCGGATCGGCATTTGGCGGCAACACGACCGGAGTGACCGGACAGTCATATTTTCGGGCGAAGTCGAGATCGCGCTGATCGTGCCCCGGACAGCCGAAAATGGCCCCCGTCCCATAGTCCATGAGTACGAAATTGGCGACGAATACCGGCAGATCATCGGTGACACCGAGGGGATGCCGACAGCGCAGACCGGTATCGAAGCCCTTCTTCTCCGCCTTTTCGAGAGCTTCCTCGCTGGTGCCGCTCTTGAGACATTCCTGGATGAACGCGGCCAGTTCCGGGTTGGTTTGCGCAACTTCACGGGCCAGCGGATGATCCGCTGCAATCGCCATGAAGGATGCACCCCACAGCGTATCCGGCCGTGTGGTGAACACCACGAGATCGTCGTCACGCCCCGTCAGCGGGAACCTGACCTTCGCCCCTTCGCTGCGGCCGATCCAGTTGGCCTGCATCAGCCGAACCTTGTCGGGCCAGCGATCCAGCTGACCTATGGCATCGAGAAGTTCCTCGGCGTAGGCGGTGATCCGGAAGAACCACTGTGACAACTTGCGCCGTTCGACGGGTGCGCCGGAACGCCAGCCGCAACCGTCGATCACCTGCTCGTTGGCCAGCACCGTGTGGTCGACAGGATCCCAGTTGACCCAGCTCTCCTTGCGATAGACCAGGTCCCGTTCGAGCATGTCGAGGAACATCGCCTGTTCATGCTGGTAATATTCCGGATCGCATGTCGCGATCTCGCGCTCCCAGTCGAGCGACAGGCCAATCGTCCTGAACTGCTCGCGCATTTCGGCGATGTTGGCATAGGT
Source organism: Geminicoccaceae bacterium (assembly GCA_020638465.1). Lineage (NCBI taxonomy): Bacteria > Pseudomonadati > Pseudomonadota > Alphaproteobacteria > Geminicoccales > Geminicoccaceae > Geminicoccaceae bacterium. Next base: position 1,804,617 of record JACKIM010000001.1, on the reverse strand, counting down.
CCACTTCGCCGGATGCACCTTCTTTTGCATGGCGGCATTCTCCGCCGGCAGACCGAAGGCATCCCACCCCATCGGGTGCATGACGTTGTAGCCCTGTGCCCGCCGCCAGCGCGCCACCACATCGCCCATGGTGTAGTTGCGCACATGTCCCATATGAATCCGCCCCGACGGATAGGGAAACATTTCAAGCACATAATATTTTGGTCTGGAGGGGTCGGCCACGGCACGGAAACAGGCCTTTTCTTCCCAGATTTTCTGCCACTTGGCCTCATTGGCGCGAAAGGGGTATCGCGACATCGAAATCTCTCTTTTTCGTCAGGTCGGCGTCATGGCGGACAACGCCGCCGCTTGTCGCATCAATGCGTTTTCAGCCCGTTTCACCGATCTCGGCGATGCGCAATTCGCGAGCCTTGGTGAGAATCTTGTCTTCGAGCGCGCGCTCGGTGGCCTTGTCCACCGGCGTGTCCAGCCAGCCCCCCTGCCCGTCCGACACCTGCCGAAACAGCGAAACCTTGAGACCGTCCGCGCGCAGAACGGCATCCTTGATGAGGATGTTCAGCTTGAACCGCTCTCCGGGAGTCCCCGCCGGCTGGTACCAGTCGGTAATGATGAGACCACCGAACGGATCGGCAGAAGCCAGCGGTATGAAGTCGATGGTATCGAGCGTACCGCGCCAGAGATAGGCGTTGACACCGATGCCCCCGCCGCCCGCTCCGGACTGCTCGTCCGCATTGTCGCCTGTCGAAAGGGTAATACCGTCAGACCCGAGAACGGTGCCATACCGGTCCCGCCTTGCCTGGTCCTTGGGATCATAGATGCTGTGCGGCGCCGGCTGGATGTCGGCCCCCTCACAAGCCGCCAGCAGCATCACCATAATGGCCGCCACGGCAAATTTCACGGACGATCGACCCACGACGCCTCTTCCACTCACGGCTGAAAAAAAGGACAGGTACGCTCCGCCCGACATCCCGGGCCAGCCGGATCAAATCATCCGGAAGGCCCGTCAGGCAGCAACGGCCCGGGATTGGTGCCGATGCGAACCACCAACGCGTGCGCAGGATAGCACGGTTGTCACCAATTTCCAGTCGTCGTTGAAGTCGGCGCCAAGGTGAGAAAGAACGATGGACCGCCCCATGACTGCAAGGCGAAATTCACGACCCGGTGACGAACCCCATGCGATCAGAACTGCAAGCGGACCCCGACACGGCCAACCGCCTGATCGCCATCTTCAGCGACCGTTCCAACAGCGACATCGCCTTCGAGCGTCAACCAGGACCACGCCGCGAGATCGGTGCTGAACATCATGACGTCCCGGACGCTGCCATCGCCGGCGGAGGCCGCACCCGGCTGGCCGAACGCCACGCGAGCATTGACCCGCCCGTAACTCAGGCCGGCAGCCACCATATCAGTCGTTGCGCCGAACAGTCTGGTACGGCCGAAGCCGCCCATGACCCCGATGTCGGAGACCTTGAGCCCGCCTCCGACGAGCATGCTTCCGACGCCATAGAGCCCCGTCGTGGGCGCTGATGCCAGAGGCCTCTGAAGGCGATCGAGCCAACTCGTGTCAATCCCCAGGGACAAACCGAAATCATTCCCCCGGGATGCCCCGCCACCGGTCCCGAGGATGGAACCGCGCGGGGTGAACTCCCCGACCCCGATAGCCGAGCGAGAGGCACCTTCGACGAACCGGCTATGCAGACCGGCACTAGGCGGCACGAAGAATTCGGAGGGATCGCTGCCGAAACCACCGGCCACCATTTCCATGGCACGAACCGAAGCCGGCCCCGAAGCCGCAACTCCGAGAACCACGCAGGCTACGATGGCCAGTCTTCTCAACATGCAGAAATCCCGATACCCAACGCCATACTTATCGCGCACCGCGCGAGTCAATTCAAGACCACAATGAGCACCGACAAGCGGTGTATTCTCATCATTATGGAACCTTCAGGTTAATCGAACATGACCGAAGTTCCAAAGACATGCAAACACACCAAGAACACCGGCCGGATCCGAGACAGATGCGGGCGACAAGGAAACATCCTGCCGCCCGCACATATCAGATCAAGCCGACAGGGGTCGGATCAGAACGCCAGTGAAAGTCGCGTCACGCCCGTCACACCGTCATCGTTCCCGTTGCCGGTATCGCGATCAAAGAACGAAACGTCGCCTTCGAGCGCAAGGCCGGGAAGAATGCCGATATCGGCACTGATCACGTAGTTCGTGGGATCGGCGTTGGTACCGTCCACATCCTGCGAGCCATAGTTGAACGAAACATTGGCCGGGCCAAGCGCGGCACGGACACCGGCATTCCAGACGTCGGCATCATCCTGATGGAAATAGCCACCGGCGACCGTGAACCCGGAGAAGCCGACCGATGCGCCACCGCCAAGGCCGGAATCGTTGTTTCCGCCGCTCTCGTTCTTGGCGTGGAAGCCGACAACCGACCCCTTGAGGTCAAGCCCGCCGAAGCTGCCCATGTAGGTCGCACCGGCCTCGACCATGTCCTGATAGTCGTTGGCACCATCGGTGGTGGGATTTTCCGTGGCACCGTTATGACCGGCATCCGGGGTGTAGGACACGCCGACCTGGAAACCGCTGACAACCGGGCTGTAGTAGATGACCTTGGTGGCGTCGCTGGAATTCGACAGCGCCAGACGGGTGGAGGCCACTTCGCCCGCACCGTCGATACCGCCCGTACCGGCGGCGATCGATCCCGCGGTGATCTTCATGTTGTCCGAAGCACCGTCCTCGTCGCCGAAACGAAGCTCGCCGAAGCCACCCGAAATGTACATCCAGGTTTCGTCGGAGTTGAGGGAGCTGCTGGTGTCAGCCTCGAATTCCACCGTCATGCCGTATTTCAGGCCGGTCTCGTCATCGGTCGAATTCGCCTTGACGTGAACCTCGGTGTCATTCCGGAAGTAGTGACTGTGCGACTTGTCAACACCGGACTCGTTGTCGAGCTCGCCGAAAGCAGCCAGCGTCTTGATGAAGCCCGAGATGCCGACATCAAGGTCTCCGGCATTGGCCGGCGAAACCAGGGCAGTTGCACCGACGATGGCGCTGGTACCCAACAGGACCTTTCTAAAGTTCATCCTCTTTCTCTCCTCAACACCCGTTTTTTTTGGGGCGCCTTTCAGGGTTCACTGGGAGCGGGAACAGAACTTCCGCTCCTGGCCGGAGCACGATCACCGGATCGAGACGCCCCATCGACCGCTCAGGGTTATCCGGATTTGATCGAGGCGAAGCAAGCATGACGAAATGCGAGCGAAGTCATTGAGATGCCACTGTGTCTGGCAAGACACAAAGAACAGCAAGCAAATGTCACATGCTACACGAAAAAATCCGTTTAACCCCATGATCTTTGTAATAAATCTGTAATGAAGATTTATGAGGGGCACACGAGTGCCATACGTTGCATGTCCTCAAGGAAGCGATCAATCTGTGGTTTCTCCCTGGCGGAGAATGCCTCGTCGATGTCACAGCGACCAAAGTTCCGCCGCTCAAGGACCCATGCGACCAGATCGGCAACATCCGCCGGCACCTCCACGGCCCTGTTGTCGCCCGTCCTGACCAGTCCGTATCGCCCCGCCTGCTCCACCAGCCGGACATTGGCAGCTCTGACCTCGTAGGAGAAATTACCGCTGTCGAGCAATCCCCGCAGATTGTAGACTTCGCGCTGGTAGTGGAAATCACGCTGGAATCGCCGGACCATCTCCAGCATTGCGTCAGAAGTCAGCACCGCCTTCGCACGGTCACCCAGTCCGGCAAGATGCGCACGCAGGGCCTCATCATCACCCTGCGGCAGATTTCGCCGCGACAGGACCTCGGCAATCATCTGCTGATACATCGCGCTCACCACGTCGAGCCCGATGGGATAGGTCACCCCGAAGGCGATATGGATGCAGCCGCCATCATCCGCCAAAGCGTAGTGGTACTGCCCGCGCGGCAGATAGAGCAGATGACCGGGCTTCAACCGCACCTCGCGCCACAGATCGCCCTTCTTTTCCTCATGATACGATTGTGGCTGGCTCTTGAACATTTCATGGGCGATGGGCGCATCTTCCCGCCCTTCGAAAACGTTCCAGACCTTCTCACCCTCGACATGCACTGCAAAGACGTCATGGGTATCGTAGTGGACCTTGAAGCCCTGTCGCCGCCTGGACGACAGGTAGAGATTGGCCTGCACCTTGCCACCGAGCATGCGTTCGAGCTCGGCGCAGAAACTGCTGAGCTCCGGGGTCAACTGGTCGATGTCGTTGGCGACCAGTGTGGCGCCCTGGCGAAGATAACCTTTCACCTTGGCGGGGTCCGGCCTGAGCACCTGGCCTCCGTCGCGTCCGAAAGCGACTTCGGAATAGGCCTGGGCCGGAACAGGCTCCTTATCGAGCATCAACAACAGCGAAGCCGTTGACCATATCGTGTTCGCACCGAGCAACCGGTCGAGAATATTCCAGTTCATGACATTGGCGAACTTGTCGGCACCGCCTTCGAGATGAATGGGTTTTTTGTGCAAATATTCCTTCATGAAGGCGACACCACCCAGAGGCGCCATGATGTCGTCAAATGTCATTGTCCGATCCATCCCGCTTGACTTGTCTCGCTCCCACCCCTTGATCTAGCATCCGGGATGTTTTCGGACCATGGCAGGAGCCGGATTTGAGCGAACAGGATGAAAATGTCGCAGCCGAAGCTGTCAGCATCACGGACAATCTGGCTGATATCCATTCACGGGTGACGCAAGCGGCACAGTCTGCCCGCCGTGATCCCCGATCTGTCGACCTCGTGGCAGTGAGCAAGCAGCAACCGGTCGAGCGGGTCGAAACCGCACTCATGGCTGGCCATCGCCGTTTCGGAGAGAACTACGTGCAGGCTGCGCAAGCTGCATGGCCGGCTCTGCGCGAGCGCTTCGACGATGTCGAACTCCACATGATCGGACCGTTGCAATCCAACAAGGTCGAGCAGGCGGTGGCCCTGTTCGATGTCATCCAGACGCTCGACCGCCCGAAACTCGCAACGGCGCTGGCCAGAACGATGAGCAGGACGGGACGCCGACCGCGCCTGCTGGTCCAGGTCAATACCGGCGAGGAGCCCCAGAAGGCAGGCGTCTTGCCCATGCAGGCGGATGCCTTCATACGCCAGTGTCGTGTAGAATTCGACCTGCCCGTTGACGGGGTCATGGCCATCCCGCCCGTTGACGAAGACATGGCCCTGCACGCGGCATTTCTCTGCAAGATAGCGGAGCGCAATGGTCTGAAAGTGCGCAGTATCGGCATGAGCGACGATTTCGAAACGGCGATCCGCTTCGGTTCGACCATGGTGCGGGTCGGGAGCGCCATTTTCGGAGCCCGCCCGCCCAGGAACTGACAGCTTGGTGCGCCACCCTTGCGATGAGTGCGTCGGGTTGCTCCGCCCGGTCATCTAAATCGCATGGCAGTTGCAAAATCATGCTGCTTGCGCGAACAGGTCGCGGTCATGCCCCTTGGTCGGTGCGACGCAATACCGTATTGGTGGCCCGTTTTCGTTGCTTGAGGGTTGTTGGAGAAAAAAATGTTCAAGAAAGTCGCGATGTCAATCGCAGTACTGTCGATCTCCTTCGGGGTTGCACAAGCTGAAGGAGATGCCGCCAAGGGTGAGAAGGTCTTTCGCAAGTGCAAGGCCTGTCACGATGTGGAGGAACAGAAGAACAAGGTCGGCCCCTATCTCAAGGGCGTGATTGGACGCCCCTCGGGAACGGTCGAAGGTTTCAAGTATTCCGACGCCATGGCCAATGCCGACCTGACCTGGGACCCCGAGACCATCGACAAGTACCTTGCCGATACCAAGGGTTTCATTCCGGGCAACCGCATGGCCTTTCCGGGTCTGAAGAAGGAACAGGACCGCGCCGACGTCATCGCCTACCTCCAGTCGATGCAATAGGTCGACATCGACCCTTGCGACAGGGGCCACCATGGTCGCCGGTCACGCCCGGTCGATAACGTCGTAGAGGGCCTGCGCCTCGCTCGCAGGTCCTCGGCGCGTTCCGAGCGCCCGAACCCGGACGACCAGGATCGCGTTGCCATGTATCAGTGTGGCGACATCGCCCACACGCACCAACTGATGCGATTTGGTAACGATCTGGCTGTTTAGCCGAATGCGTCTTTTCCTGACCAGATCGCCGGCGAGTTGGCGATGCTTGATGAAACGGGCATGAAACAGCCACTTGTCGAGACGCAGACCGATCCCGCCTGACGGATTGTCGCCACCGGTGCCGGTATCGCTACTCACGTCTGCATGGCTTTCAGTTGAGCCAGTGCGGCAAACGGGGAATCGGACGGGCCGCGCATCGCCTTGTGCTTGCGTTCGGGCCGTTGTGAACGGGGTTGGCTGCGACGTCGCCGGCGAGCAACCATGGGCTGGTCATCGACCATGACGACGCGAAATCCGAGCGCCGGCAGCACTTGTGCCAATTCCGGGCATGACAGACCGCTGATCGACATCATCTCCGCATCGATGACAAACCGCTCGGCATGACGCGCTGCCGCGCGCAGCCTGGCTGCCAGCCTTTCCGCCATATCGACCCGCAGGGCGATGTCGCCGACCTGCATGTAGCCGAAACTTAGTGGCGATTGCGGGATCTCCCCTCCCCTGAGATTGACCCGGCCAGCCGGCGGCGGCATCAGGACCTCGCCGCGAGCCAGCCCCTGCAACCGTGCGAGCGCCTCGACCGAAGAAGGCCGGATAAGCGCCGGCAGATAGACATTGAGCACGCCAAAGCGCAAACCCAGCCTTGCCAGAATCTTGCGGTCGACAGCGTTCAGGGATGATACCTGTTCGCTGGCCTCTTCGACAGGCATCACGCCAAGCACTTCGACGAGGCGAAAGGCAAGCCCCCGTGCGGACCCGCTGAGTTCATCGCCACGCGATGCCCGTTCGAGCGCCTGCAACGGGCCTATACGCTCTTCGAGCCAGTTGTCGAGCCATCGGCGCAATCGCCCGCGAACGGCTTCAATCTCCTGCCCCGACAACGCGTCACTGCCCCAAAAATCGAAGTCGAGGTCAAGCGACTTGCCACTCGGCCGCAACTGCGCCACGACCTCTCCCGACCACTGCAAATCATGGCCGCTTAGACTGAACGCTCCATCTTCGGCTTCGACAAGAGCCCGCGCCCGCCGCCCCAGCTCACGGACCATGGCCTTGCGGGCCGCTGCCATCAGCACCCGCCGCTCGGCATCCTCGCCCACTTCCGCCAGGGAGAAACGGAAACCGTCGATACGTCCGACACGGTGACCGTCGACACTGATTTCCCCATCATCGCCGACTGTTCCGGTCAGGTCGCCCCGCTCCCTCAGCGAACGCATGAGAGCGGCTGTCCGTCGATCGACGAATTTCTGCGTGAGGCGCTCGTGCAACGCATCGGACAGTCGATCCTCGACCTCACGGGCACAAGCCTGCCAATGCAGGGGATCGCGCAGCCAGTCATCCCGATGAGAGAGATAAGTCCATGTGCGGATATGGGCAATCCGGTTGACCAGCGTGTCGATGTCGCCGTCCGTCCTGTCCAGACGCGCAATCATCCGGCCTACCCAGTCACTGGGCAAAACCCCGTCCGGCCCGGTCAGATAATCATAGACATGCGCCAGCATCTGGATGTGGGCATCGGTCAACGTCTTGCGAAAGTCGGGGATCTGACATACCTGCCAAAGCAGCCGGACCCGCTCGGTACCGATCGCCCGTTCCCGTACTTCCGGGCTCCGGGCGAGGATGGCGAGGCTCCGGTCGTCGAGAGCGTCGCGCACCTTGATCATGCCTTTTGCCGGAGGCGGCCGGTCAAGGCTTGCCAGCAACCGTTCGATGCTGCGGAAATCGAGATCCGAAGCCCGCCAGCGCAAGGCCTTGATCGGCGCAAAACTGTGGGTCTCGACCGCCTCCACCATCCGCTCGTCCATCGCGCCGGCACGGGTCAGCGTACCGAAGGTGCCATCAGCCATATGGCGCCCTGCCCGGCCGGCGATCTGCGCAATCTCGTGCGCATGCAGGCGACGCTGCTCGCGGCCATCGAACTTGTGCAGCTGGGCGAATGTCACATGCGCGAGATCCATGTTCAGCCCCATGCCAATGGCATCGGTCGCGACCAGGTGGTCGACTTCACCCGACTGATAGAGAGCCACCTGTGCATTGCGCGTTCGCGGACTCAGTGCGCCCAGTACGACCGCTGCACCTCCTTTTTGACGACGCAGCACTTCGGCCAGGCTGTAGACGTCGCCAGCCGTGAACGCGACCACGGCACTGCGTCTCGGCAGCCTGTTCAGCTTGAACTGTCCCGCATGGCTGAGAATCGAAAAGCGCGGACGGGTGACGAGTTCAGCAGATGGTACCAGCGTCTTCAGTACGCGGCGTATGGTGTCCGAACCGAGAAACATTGTCTCGGCATAACCACGTGCATGCATCAATCGATCCGTAAAGACATGGCCACGTTCGTAATCCGCACAAAGCTGGATCTCGTCGACCGCGAGAAAGGCCACCTGACGGCTCATGGGCATCGCCTCGACCGTGGCAATTACATAGCGAGCCATGTCGGAACCGATCTTCTCCTCGCCGGTCCGCAGTGCTACCGCTCCCTCGCCCTTGATCGCCACAATCCGGTCATAGATCTCGCGAGCCAGAAGACGCAGCGGAAAGCCCATCATGCCGCTCTCATGCGCCAGCATCCGCTCCACCGCGAGGTGGGTCTTGCCCGTATTCGTCGGCCCCAGGACAGCGACGATCCGTCCGCCTTCCGTGGGCCCCGCAGTACGTCCCGATCTCATGAGCCGATGATTGCCATATCCGTCTTGCAAGGCAAGGCTGGCAGCGAAAGGTTACAGTTCGATGATCGCTGTCAGACACCCGACCGACCCCGCAACGGGCCGGATGTCAGGGCGCGACCGATGCCACCCCGCGACGTTGTGCATGGAGTATCCGCCCGCTGAACAGCGGAATGACGACGAGCAGGACCGCACCAAGCCCCAGTGCCATGCGCAGGCTCGTCGCATGGGCGATAAAGCCGATCAGTGCAGGGCCGATCAGCGCACCCCCATAACCTGCGGTGGCAATGGCGGCAATGCCGGTGCCACTCCCCACCCCCGGCATGGATCCACCGACCGAGAACATGATCGGCACGACATTGGCAACACCCAACCCGATCAGGGCATATCCCGCCAGAGTAAGCGTTACCTCCTGCGGTATCAGTGCCAGCGCGAAACCGGCGATCGCCATGACGGCACTCACCCGGAGCACGTCGAGGCGGCCGAACCTGCTGATGATCGCATCACCGGTGAGGCGCCCCAACGCCATTGCGCCGGCGAACACGCCAAAACCGAGCGCGGCCACTGAGCTGCTGGTGGCGAGCCCTTCGCGCAGATAGACAGCTGCCCAGTCGATCATCGAGCCTTCGGCAAGGAAGGCGATCAACGCCATCATGCCAACCGGTGCCAACGGCCCGACCGGTAGTGCGAGCTTTGTTCCGCCCACGCCGGTCGATACCGCATCCGCCTCGCTTGGCAACAGTCCCCGCCCGCAGAAAATCATCGCGACAAACAACAGCACGGCCGCGAAGAACAGGTTGTTGAACAGCCCCAGACCAAGCGCCAGCCCGCCGCTCGCCGTCAGGGCCGCAACGATCCCACCGATGCTGAAAAAGGCGTGAAGTGAAGACATGATCGGCCGGGCGAGCGTCTTTTCCACGGCAACCCCGTGGGCATTCATCGAGACATCCATGGTGCCGTTGGCAATACCCAACGCGAAGGATGCCATCAGCAGGGTTGCATAGGACGGTACGATTGCCGGAAATGGCAGCAATACGGCTACGAGAAAACCACTGGCAAGGCAAAGGCCCCGGCTGCCATGCCGGTCATTGAGCGGCCCCACGAGCAACATCGCCAGCACCGCGCCCAACGCCATGGTGAGCAACGAAAAACCCAGCTGCGCTTCGTCAATGCCCAGTCTTTCCTTGATCAACGGCAGGTTGGATGCCCAACTTCCCAAGGCCGTTCCATTGATGAGGAAGATCGCGGAGATGCTCCAACGTGCCGTACGCAGGACACTGGCATCGTAGCGGCGATCAGGATTCGCGTTCATCTATGAAGTTTCCAATAAAGAAAGAACCCCGAATACGGGCGACTCGTCTTTAACAATCGGCAGAATTCGGTCAAATGAAAACGATCGTTCGGACGACCTGCACAGCCTGAACCGACGGTCAGGCCAGCTCCGCCACACGATCGACAAGCTCATCGAAATGGTCGAAACGGAAACGGGCCGTGAAGTCTTCGACCTGTTTTTTCCGGTAACCACGCGTGAAAAAGCCGAACGGAACTTCGGCCGCAAGAGCGGTTGCCTCATCAGTTTCACTATCGCCGATATACACGACGTCGTCGCGGGAACCGTTCAGCAGCTCCAGGCAATGAAACAGGCCGCGGGGGTCGGGCTTGAGTTCACCGACCAGTCCACCGCCGACGACAACCGTCACCAAACTGTCGAGCCCGCAGGTTCGAACAGCGTCGACGGCCAGATCATGTGGCTTGTTGGTACAGATCCCCAGGAGATGACCACCATCACGCAGCTGCCCCAGGGCGCGGATCGCGCCCGGATAGATCGTGGTCAACCCCGTTGGTCCAGCGGCGTAGTGGCGCTTGAAGCGGGCGCGAAACCCGTCCTCGAAAGCCGTATCGCCTCGCCCGCCTGTTGCATCCAGACAACGATCAACGAACCTGGCCGATCCATGACCGATGAAGGAGACCACCTGTTCAAGCGTCAATCTGTCGCGCCCGGACTCCTCAAGCGTGGCATTGGCAGCAGCACGGATGTCCGGCGCGCTGTCGATCAGGGTTCCGTCCAGATCGAAGATGATCGCAGCCATGGAACGGCCTCCTCAATGGGTCAGTCAACGACGGCCCAAACAGTATCCATTTCCGAAATTGGACCGATTGAGCGGGCCTGTTGCTTTCCATGTCCCCTGATACGGGCGATTCACCCGCGCAGACCGGCTTCAGAGCGTGCGAACGTCCGTCAGCTTCCCTGTAAGCGCCGCTGCCGCAGCCATCTCAGGACTGACCAGGTGGGTTCGACCAAGACGCCCCTGACGACCTTCAAAATTGCGGTTCGAGGTCGACGCACAGCGCTCCTCGGGTGCAAGCTGGTCCGGATTCATCCCCAGGCACATCGAACAGCCTGCTTCGCGCCACTCGAAACCGGCATCTTTGAAGATCTTGTCGAGACCTTCCTCTTCGGCCTGGGCCTTCACCAGTCCGGAACCCGGTACGACCATCGCACGGACACTCGGTGCAATATGCTTACCTTCGAGAACCTTTGCCGCAGCGCGAAGGTCCTCAATTCGACCATTGGTGCAGGAACCGAGAAACACACGATCTATCGCGACTTCCGCCAAAGGCGTTCCGGGGTCGAGCCCCATATAAGCCAGAGCACGCTCCATGGCCTTGCGGCGTCCCTCATCCTTCACGGTCTTCGGATCGGGAACGGCAGCGGAGATGCCGGCGACATCCTGAGGAGACGTCCCCCAGGTCACCTGTGGTTCGATATCCTCGGCCCGCAGGTGGACTTCCTTGTCATAGGTGGCACCTTCGTCCGATGGCAGGGTTTTCCAGTAGGCCACAGCCTGTTCATAGGCTCCGGCCTTGGGGGCCTTGGGCCGCCCCTTGATGTACTCGAACGTAATATCATCCGGTGCAATCAGGCCGGCCCTGGCGCCCGCTTCGATGGACATGTTGCAGATGGTCATGCGACCCTCCATCGACATTTCCCGCACCACATTGCCGGCATATTCGATGACATACCCCGTTCCGCCGGCAGTCCCGATCTTGCCGATGATGGCCAGGATCACGTCCTTGGCCGTCACGCCCCTTCCCAGTTGCCCCTCGACGGTTATCAGCATGTTCCTGGGCCGCGACTGGATCAACGTCTGGGTGGCGAGCACATGCTCGACTTCGGACGTGCCAATTCCAAAGGCCAGCGCTCCAAAGGCCCCATGGGTCGCCGTGTGACTGTCGCCACAGACAATGGTCATGCCCGGAAGCGTGAACCCCTGCTCCGGGCCGATGATATGAACCACTCCCTGACGAATATCGAAATGATCGTAGCATTCGATGCCGAATTCAGCGGCATTCTTCTGCAACGCCTCGACCTGAATGCGGGATATTTCGTCCTTGATCCCCTTGGTACGGTCAGGATCCGTCGGGACGTTGTGGTCGACCACAGCCAGTGTTGCCTCGGGACGACGCACCTTGCGGCCAGTCTGACGCAGGCCTTCGAAAGCCTGCGGACTGGTCACCTCGTGAACAAGATGGCGATCGATATAGATGAGGCAGGTGCCGTCATCCTGACGATCAACCAGATGTGCTTCCCAGATCTTGTCGAAAAGGGTCTTGGCCATCTTGTTCATTTCCCTTGAGGCAAATCCCGATCGAATTCAAAAATCATCAGGCTCGCGAAGCACTGTCGCCGGCCGAAGAAGCATCGTTGGCCGCGCCCTTGGGACCGACACGGTCGTCACGACGCTCGGTGATGCGTGCTGCCTTGCCTCGCAGTTCACGCAGATAATACAGCTTCGCCCGGCGAACCTTGCCCTTGCGTACGACCTCGATGCTGTCGATCCGCGGGCTGTACAGGGGGAACACGCGCTCCACGCCCTCGCCATAGGAAATCTTGCGTACCGTGAACGAGCTGTTCATGCCGCGGTTGCGGCGAGCGATACAGACCCCTTCGAAGGCCTGGACCCGCTCGCGGTTACCCTCGATCACGCGAACGTTGACGCGCAGGGTATCGCCGGGGCGGAACTCGGGGACGGCGCGCTCGGATGTCAGCTGGTCGATCTGCTGCTGCTCGATCTTTTCAATGATGTTCATCGCATCCTCACTTCAGCGATGCCGACGACGCAAGGCATTCGGGCCGCGCCAGCCGGGCTCGGTTTCAACTAGCATTCTTCAGGAGATCCGGCCGCCGCTCACGCGTCGACTGAAGCGCCATCTCCATGCGCCACGCCCGTATCCTGGCGTGATTGCCGGAGAGCAACACCTCGGGTACTTCTCGACCATCCCAGAGCTGGGGTCTTGTATACTGGGGATATTCCAGAAGACCAGAGCTGAAGCTCTCCTCGATGACAGATTCTCGGCGACCCACGACACCCGGAAGCAGCCGCACGATCGCATCGAGCAGGATCATCGCCGCGATTTCGCCCCCTGACAGGACAAAATCGCCAACCGATACCTCAAGGAAACCCTTGGCCTCGATTGCTCGCTGGTCCACCCCTTCATAGCGTCCGCAAAGGGCCACGATGCCGGGAGCAACCGCGAACTCCTCCACCATCGACTGGTCGAGCCTGCGACCGCGCGGGGTCAAATAAATCAGCGGGCGCAAATCACCGGCCGGATGGGCAAAGTCGGTAGCCGCCCCGATCACATCGGGCCGCATGATCATTCCTGCACCGCCGCCGAACGGGGTATCATCCACGCTCTTGTGACGGTCGCGGGTGAAATCGCGCAAACTCACCGCGTCGAGCGACCATCGCCCCTCGTTCAGGGCCTTGCCCGAGAGCGCAGAACCGAGCGGCCCCGGAAACATCTCGGGGAAGATGGTCAGAACCGTTGCAGACCAGGGGGCGTTCACGCTGGTTCCACCATGAAAGCCTCGGCAATGGATACCTGGCGCATATCCAGGTCGATGGCCGGGACATACTGCTCGATAAAAGGCAGCATGTACTCGCGACCATCATCATCCTCGAACGCAAGAACATCGCCGGCGCCGAAATCATGCACCGCGGTGACGGTCCCCACCCGTACACCATCGGGTCCGATCACATCGAGACCGACAAGGTCATCGGGATAGAATTCGTCATCGTCGGCTTCGGGCAACCGGCCACGCGGCACGAACAGATCCTTGCCGCGCAACAGTTCCGCGGCATTGCGATCCGCGATCCCGTCAGCCTGAACAATCACCCCGCCCTTGACGACCCCATCGACACGCAGTTCGAACAGGCGTTTGCCGGACTCATCGAAGACAGGGCCGTAATCCGCGACGTTCCTTGGATCATCGGTATAGCAACGCAGTTTCAGCGCGCCCCGAACCCCATGCGCTGTGGCCACGGTAGCCAGACGGACGAGATCTGTGGCTGGAACACGTTTCATGACCGGTCACCCGCACCCAATCAGCCCCGGGGATTACCCTTGGGCGGCCTCGGCTTCAGCCTTGGCCTTGGCCGCGGCGATGGCCGCAGCCCGCTTGCCCGTGCCACGCTGGCGAGTCGCACCCGGGAGGATGCCGGCCTTGTCAAGGAAGCGCGCCACGCGATCACTGACCTGCGCGCCATGGCCCAGATAATGACGAATACGTTCTTCATCGAGAACGATGCGCTGCTCGTTGTCATCGGGCAGCAGCGGATTGTAGCTTCCGACCTTCTCGATGAAACGACCATCACGCGCGTTGCGCGAATCCGCGGCGACAATGCGGTAATAGGGGCGCTTCTTCGTGCCCCCGCGAGCAAGCCTGATACGAACCGTCATGTTACTCCCAAACCCGATTGAGAAACCTAAAACCCACCGCCAGGCATCATGCCCGGTGGCATATTCCGCTGGAGGAACTGCTTCACGCCGCCCGCTTTTTTCATCTTCTTCATCATGTCCTGCATCTGGCGATGCTGCTTGAGAAGCTTGTTGACATCCTGGACGGAGGTGCCCGACCCCACGGCGATGCGCTTGCGTCTCGAGGCGTGAATCACCTGGGGATTGCGCCGCTCCTGTGGCGTCATCGAATCGATGATGGCGCACTGGCGCGTGACGACCTTCTCGTCGAGCTTGGCTTCGGCCATCTGTTGCTTGATCTTGCCGACCCCCGGCAGCATGCCCATCAGCCCGCCAAGCCCGCCCATCTTTGTCACCTGGCTCAACTGCATGCGCATGTCAGCCAGATCGAACTTGCCCTTCTGCAGCTTCCTGGCGACCTTGGCGGCCTCATCCTTGTCGACCACGGCAGCGGCCTGCTCGACCAGCGAAAGGACATCACCCATGTCGAGAATGCGGCTGGCCATTCGCTCGGGATGGAACGCCTCGAGCGCATCCATCTTTTCACCGGTGCCGCACAGCTTGATGGGTGCACCGGTGACTTCGCGCATCGACAGTGCGGCACCGCCACGCGCGTCGCCATCCATACGGGTGAGAACGATGCCCGTGACACCAATTCTCTCGTTGAATTCGCGGGCAACGTTGACAGCATCCTGACCGGTGAGACTGTCAGCCACCAGCAGCGTCTCATGCGGGCAGGAAATGTCACGCACCTGCCTGAGCTCGACCATGAGCTCATCGTCGACATGCAGGCGCCCCGCCGTGTCGAGGATAACGACATCGAACCCCTCACGGCGCGCCGTCTCCATCGCACGCTGGGCAATCTGCGTGGGCTTCTGGCCCATGATGATCGGCAGGCTGGCAACGCCCACCTGCTGGGCAAGCACCTCCAGCTGCCGCTGCGCCGCGGGACGCTGCACATCGAGTGATGCCAGGATGACCTTCTTGCGCTCCTTGTCGTGGAAGCGCCGGGCCAGCTTCGCGGATGTCGTCGTCTTGCCGGACCCCTGCAATCCGGTCATCAGGATCACACCGGGCGGACCGCCGAGTGTCACCTCCTCACTGGAACCGCCGAGCAGGGCGACCAACTCGTCATGGACGATCTTGACGACCATCTGCCCCGGCGTGACCGAGCGGACGACCTCCTGGCCAACCGCCCGTTCCTTGACCCGCGTGACGAAATTCTTGACCACCGGCAGCGCGACATCAGCCTCCAGCAAGGCGACACGGATCTCCCGCATCGCCTCGGCGACATCGCTCTCGGACAAGGCTCCGCGCCGCTTCAGGCGGTCGAGCACTCCGTTCAGACGGTTGGTAAGACTCTCGAACATCTCACATCACGACGAAAGGGTCCCGGACCGCGAAAAATCGGACCGAGACCCGGATATTCCTCGAAAAAGGCGATCGGCGACTTCAGTCGCAGCGCCGGTGTTTAGGCGCCCGGCAACGGGCGTGTCAAGATCATCACGGAGCAAGGCCAGCTTGCTGGATGGATTTCTGACCGTAGATCCGCACGTGGTCGATCTCGACCTCGCAAGGCCAGGGCGTGGTCCGGTCGGGGCTGCCCGGCCAGTTGCTCCCCACTTCCCAGCTCGCGAGGAAGTACATGGGCTGGTCGATTGCGGGCGCCGCATGCTCCCGCATCACCTTGCCATTGACGGTCCAGCGCATGATTTCCGGAGTCCACTCGAAACCGATGGTCATCCAGTCGTTGATCGTTCCCTTTCCGTCAATGTAACTGAAAGGTGGAACATTGACGCCCTCGGGCATGTGGAGATTGGTATAGAGGTTGTTGTCACCGCCAATCACCTCCAGCATGTCGACCTCGGGGGGCCAGCTACCGTTGCTCGGCAGCATCCAGAATGCCAGGTGGTGCCCCTTGCCGAACCGGTTGAGGCGCAACTTTACTTCCCAATAGCCGTAGCGCTGGGCATGGCTGTGTTCCATGGAGATCATCGACGCCAGATAGGGGAAACCGTCGAAGACCTTGCGCAGTCTCTTCGGCAACCTGTAGGTGCGCATCTTCAAGGTGCCGTTCGAGACATCGTGCATGAAGGGACCGGGAAGCCCGGTCGCCGCGCGCAGGTACTGCCGTACCGTCCGCCTCTTGCGACCGAAGACCTCGTCATCGGCAACCTTGAAACCGAGATCCCGGTTGCCCTCGAGATGACGAACATTCCAGGTCATGAAATGAGTGGACCAAAGGAGCTTGTTGAGATCCCGGCCGTTCATTTCATCCGACAGCTCAAGCTCATATCCATCGGGCACATAGGGCGAGCGCTCCTGCGCCTGTACGCCCGCCCACGGAATGAGCACGAAAACGAGACATGCGAACGCCCGGCGGGCGCCGTTCATTGCTGAGATTCTATTCAATTGCAGGTCCGATCTGGATACGGGTTCACGAAACTCCCCCTACGCTCAGATACGCAGGATAGCGTATTCATAGCCGCTTCGCATCACCTAATCGGCTAATTTATGACACTTAAAAGTTGGAATAAATCGCAACCGATACCCGACATGACCATTGATGCCTCGTGCCATGGAGTTGCTGGTGGGAGTATCAGGCTGATGGTGAAGTGTCACCCATCCGCCGAAAACCGATCTCGATGATTGCCCGCTACCGGGACAAATCCCCGACTGCACGCGGCGACAACACCGAAACAACTGTAGAAAATGCTCGGCGCTTGCCGATTGCAGCGGCCACGGTCAGTTATCGGGTCCGCTCGTGGGTTCGGACGTCGGAAGATCGCCCTTGACGCCCAATACGAGGTAATCCATCGACAACATCTCGGCGTCGGTCAATACACGTCCCGACGGCACCCGCACAACGCCCGACTGGTCGCGGATCGTTCCCTCGAAAATCCGCAGCTTGCCTGCAGCGATGTCATCGCGGGTCTTGAGCACACGCTGCTGCAACCCGTCAGGCAGGTTCTTGTTCAACGGCGCCAGCGCCACGGCTCCCTGTTCGAGCCCCCACCACATCTGTTCCGGCTTCCACGTGCCGTCATGCAGTGAGTTCACGATATCGAGATAGACCGGTTCCCAATTCCAGACTGCGGCCGTGAGGCTGGCCGTGGGGGCGAACAGGCTCATGTCGCTGTGATAGCCTATGGCATACCGGTCACGTTGCTCAGCCGCCTGCACCGTTGCTGTTGAATCCTGATGCATGGTGAGAACGTCCGCCCCGTAGTCGATCAACCGGTCGGCCGATTCGCGTTCGATGCCCGGCCCGTACCAGGTACCTGTCCACAGGACACGGACCTCGACATCGGGATTGACCGATTGCGCACCGAGAGTGAAGGCATTGATGCCGCGCAATACCTCGGCAATCGGCATGGCGGCGACATAGCCGATGATGCCCGACGACGTGGAGCCGCCAGCGACCATGCCAGCAAGGTAGCGGGCCTCGTACATCCGGCCGAAATACGTTCCGACATTGTCGGAGGTCTTGAACCCCGAACAGTGCATGAAAGTCACCTGGGGATAGCGGCGGGCCGCCTCCAGGGTCGGATCCATGAAGCCGAAACTCGTCGTGAAGATCAGGTTGGCGCCATCAGCCACCAGTTCGTCGATAGCATTCGCGATCAATGCCGGATCGTCAGGAATACTTTCGATATAACTCGTCTTTTCGACAAATGGCAGCTTCTCGATGGCCCTGCGTCCGAGGTCGTGCGAATAGGTCCAGCCGGCATCGCTGACCGGTGCCGGATAGATGAAGCCCGCGCGAATGGTCCCGACGGCAGGACGCAGCGGCAGCTGCTTGGGCTTCGCATCGCCGAAGGCGATCGTCTGTCCAAGGGCCGTCAGCATCGACAGCGCCCGTTCGACCGTTTCCAGCGGACCTGACAACGGCTCAAGATAGGCCGAAGCCGCCCAGCCTTCGCCGCCATCGCTTGTCCGGACCCGGCTCCATTCACGATTCTCCACCGTATTGAGGCTGCGCTCCACTTCAAGCACCGGCTGGCCTTCGCGCAGGGTTCCGACCGGAGAATTCGCCACGGACGGATCACCCCGCAGATTGAGGGCCGTCGCCGCCACGCTGTACGTCCTCATCAGCTCTCCGCGAGGAATCCGCTCGCTACGGTCGGATGCGACCCAACCTTCGTCCTGGGCCGCAACCGACAGCGCCACCCCCTCCAACGCCAGGAATACGCCAAGGGATGCGAGCAGCGCACGAGCACTCTTGAGCATGAAGGTCACTCCTCGAGAACGAGACGGAAACCGGTTTGCGGCACGGAGAAATCCGCTGCATAGAAATCACGGGACCAGACCCGTACAATGCGCACCGGATCGTCAAAGCTGCCTCCCCGACGGACACGCAATGGCCCTTCCGGTGGCACAAGCGGATTGGTCAGGCGCCCGCCATACCGGTCTTCCCCCTTGACGAAACCGTCCATGACCCATTCGGACGCATTTCCGATCATGTCGTGCAATCCAGCGGGGTTGGGGCTGAAATGACCGACCGGGGCCGTCACCTTGTAACCGTCCGGCAGCCGGTAGTCCTCGACGCGGTCCTTGAGATTGGCATACTGGTAGGCTCGCTCGTCGGATGTCCCCCAGAACCGCGCGGTGCGGGTCCCGGCTCTTGCCGCATATTCCCATTCGGCTTCCGTCGGCAGCCGGAACCGGCGGCCCGCGGTGTCGCTCAGCCAGTTGCTGAAAGCCACGGCATCGGTCCAGCTCACATCGACGACGGGCTGGTCATCGCCATCCAGACTTTCACCGTAGAGCGAACCGCTATGATGGTCGGGCCGATAGCGCCGGTACTGACCGTTGGTGACTTCGTAGCGTCCGATCTCGAAAGCATCCAGGCAGACCCGACCGACTTCGCCCACATCGATGCCACCCATTTCGAAGCAACCCTGCGGCATGGCGACAAAATCGATCCCTGCCACCGTCTCCACCGGCGTGCTCTGAGCCCGTGCAGTCACCACGAAGGTGTCCGCATCGAAACACGCGGAAAGAATACCCGCCAGACAGGAAACGACGCCCAGGATACAACACCTCGAAGACACCACCGCCCCCTATGCGCCTCTGACTCAACTGGTTGGTGTGATTGATTTCTGGAGGAACAATAGCCGCGAGAATGCCCATGTCAAACATGGATAAGGAATTCTCCGTATCTTCACATGCAATATATTGCGTATTGGTATCCCATAAAATGAATGATTTTGTATTTGACACCATTTGGTTGATTGGACGCTTGTCTTGCCATGATCCTGACATCGGATCCGGCTCGAAAATCATCTATTCAACAAAGCGATGACAAACGCTCCAGTATCCGTCAAAGCCGCGCAGGTGAGCGGTTGCGGATGACCTTTGCGAATTGAGTATCGAGCTGGATTGACGGATGATGCCGCCAAGCCGAATGGCCCGGGGGGAGAAATCATAATTGCAGCATTCGAACCGACTTGGGGCACTTTCCGCCCTGATTGCCGTATTCTGCTTCTCCATCAACGATATGGCGATAAAATTCCTGTCAGGCGGATATGCCCTGCATCAGGTCGTCTTCATCCGCGCACTGATCGGCATAACCATTCTCCTCACCGTGTTGCTGCCCTTTTCCGGTGGGCTGGCCGCCCTTCAAACCCACCGGTTCGGCATGCATATGCTGCGCGGCCTTTGCGTGGTCTTCGCCAACATGACGTTCTTTCTGGGACTGGCGGCCCTGCCACTTGCCGAAGGGGTTGCCGTCTTCTTCATCTCGCCACTGGTCATCACCGTGTTTTCCATGATCTTCCTCAAGGAGAAAGTCGGCCCGAGACGCTGGGCGGCCATCGTCATCGGCCTTGCCGGTGTACTGGTCATGCTGCGGCCCGGCACGGGCCTGTTCCAGCCCGCCGCACTGCTGCCGATGGTCGCAGCCGTGGGCTACGCGTCGCTCCACATGCTGACCCGGCACATCGGACGCACGGAAAGTACACTTGCGATGTCCTTTTACATCCAGATAACGTTCATTCTCCTGTCATCGACAATCGGCCTTGCCGTCGGAGATGGCCGCTATGCCGGAACCGGCAATGTCTCGCTGGATTTCTTCTTTCGGCAGTGGACCATGCCTGATCAACGCGACTGGTTGATCCTGTTCGCGCTGGGGTTGACCTCCGCATTTGGCGGCTTTTTCATCAGTCAGGCCTATCGTGTCGCCGAAGCAGCTCTCGTCGCCCCTTTCGAATACGCCGCCCTGCCGCTGGCGGTGTTCTGGGGCTTTGCCGTATTCGGCGAATGGCCCGACATGACGAGCCTTGCCGGCATTGCCCTGATCACCGGCTCCGGGCTTTTCATGATCTGGCGAGAAGCCGTCAACCGCTCGATTGAGGTTCCCGATACGCCCCGTTACCGCCGCTGAATTTCCGTGTTGTTCATGCAGAATATCCAGAACAACACGGCCGGCATGCCAAACAGGTTGAAGCGCACCTGCCGCATCACGCCTGCCGCATCGCCTTCGCTCCCGGCCATGCCTTCGGTGCGGCGCGGGCATAGATCTCGGGATAGCGAATTTCCTCATTCAGTGCCATTGCCGCGTGCCAGCCCCAGTGCGGGTCGTCCATCGCCCCGCGCGCAAGGGCAACCATGTCGGCACGGCCATCGGCAACGATCGCTTCGGCCTGATGGGCACCGGTGATAAGTCCCACCGCGATCACCGTCATGCCGGTTTCCCGTTTGACACGTTCCGCGAATGGCACCTGATATCCGGGCTCGAGTTTGATCTTCTGCCGGGGGTCGACACCTGCGGAGCTGACATCGATGAAATCGCAGCCCAGCCTTTCCAGCTCCCTCGCCAGCACTACCGTCTGCTCGATATCCCAGCCACCCTCAATCCAATCGGTGGCCGAGATCCGCACACCAAGCGGCCTGCTCTCCGGCAATGCGGCGCGTACGGCGGCAAAGCACTCCAGCGGAAAGCGCATCCGCCCCTGCAAGTCACCGCCATAGGCGTCTGTGCGATGATTCGAGAGTGGCGAGAGAAACTGGTGCATCAGGTAGCCATGCGCCATGTGCAACTCGATGAGTTCGAAGCCCAACCGGTTGGCGCGAATGGCACTTTCCACCATCTCGGACTTGATCCGCATGAGTCCCGGCCCGTCGATCGCGCGCGGTGTATGCCAGCCCGTGTCATAGGCCAGGGCCGAAGGAGCCAGCGTTTCCCAGGGATGCTCCGATGGACCCAGCGGCGCTCCCCCGTTGGCAGGTGTCTGCGTGGACGCCTTGCGACCCGCATGGCCGAGCTGGATGGCCATGGCTGCGGTGCCGTGTTCACGGCAGAAGCTCAGGATGCGGGCGAAACCCTCCTCCTGCGCGTCAGTATAGAGCCCCAGGCAGTTATGCGTGATGCGGCCAACGGGCGAAACCGCCGTAGCTTCAACCATGACGAGGCCGAATCCACCCAGCGCCAGCGAACCCAGATGCACCAGATGCCAGTCGTTGGGCACGCCATCCTGCGCGCTGTACTGGCACATCGGCGCCACCATGATCCTGTTTTCCAGCTTCAGCGACCGAAGCCGGATGGGTGAAAAGAGGTGATTGGCCACCTTGTCGATTCCCTTGATGCTGCCTGCCGACCGAAAACGCTCTTCCTGCCATTCACGTCCGGGGCACCCCCCGTTCGTCGGCGCCATAGCTGCAATCTATCGCCGATCAAGGGCGAATGGCCAGCCTTCCCGGTGGACCGATGACATGAACCGGAGCAGTGCCGGCCAGCAGTGCATCCAGCATCCACGCGGGCAGGTCGAGCCGCGCCTCGAACGGTATTTGCCCAGGACCGCCCACCCCCGGCTGATCGCCCGTAGCAGGCGCATCATGAACGATGCGGCCGTGGCGAACCTCAAGGATGCCATGCTCGACCCCAAGATCTCCCTCGATGGCGTCGAACGCCTGCCGTTCGACAACCCCACCCGGCAACATCATGCTACCGCCAGAAATCTCGAAATGCCCCTCTCCCGCCAGCGTCGACAGCAGTCGCCACAGATTTTCGCCCACAGCCCGCATGTCGAGCGCCATGTCCATTCGGCCGGAGAGGCCGTCGCCGATGCCCAGCCAGTCCAGGACGGTCGCGACTTCGACCCCGTCCAGTTCAACGTTCAGATCGAGTCCCGTCTGCTTGTATCGAGAATCGAGCGTCAGGGAGCCATTGCCTATTTCCATTCTCATCGGCGTGAAACCGATGGCATCCGCCCCCATCGTCATCCGGCCCTGAACGATTGGCGCACCATCGCCATCCAGCGCTTCGAGATCCACAGTCACATGCCGGCTGAACGGCCATGTCCAGTGCCACGACCGTTTTGGCCAGGCACCGACCCAGCGGGCGACCGGCCCCGGTTCCAGCCCCAGCAACAACGACAGCCCGTCATAGAGCGGTGAGCCCATGGAAGGAGTGACATTGCGCGCGACGACCTGCCCGCTCGCGCTGTCGGAATCGTCGACCGCCAGTGACGCATCGACCTGGACCTGGCCAAATTTCAACCTTGCCGTGCCAGACGGCCTATCTGCCTTGCGCCCGTTCCAGTCGATATCGACACGGGCTTCACTGCCGGATAGCGGCGCATCGAGCACCAGTGCCGCCAGCCGGCGCACCAGATCGCCGCTGCCGTCAGCCGCCAGGGAACCGTGGAGATCAAACGCGTCCGGCGTTCCTGCAGCACTCAGGTCACCTTTAAGGTCCCCTCCGTCCAGTTTCACCGTCAATCTGGACGAACTAGCCGCGCCCTCCAGCCCCGTCTCGACCCGCACGGGTCCCAGCAGTGACATGACCAATGGTGCCTCGTAACCCAGTTCGCGAAGGACGCGGGCCGGAGACGATATGTCAACCGAACCTTCAAGATCCATGACGGACAGATCGAGGTCCATCACCCCTGCGAACCGCGCCGTGGCATCGAGCGCATCGCCGATCGCCAGTTCCTCGATCACCATTTCGCCATCGCGCATCCGGCTTTTCAGGCTGAGCCCCTGCAGCCGCAACGGGCCCAGACTGGCGCGATCGACGATCAGGTCGAGCGCATGATCGAAACCGGCAAGCCATTGCCTCAGGTGGGACAAGCGATCCCCCCACCCCGCTTCATCATCGCTTTCAAGTGGATTGCCATCTCCGCCCGATACGGCCAGCATGTCGAGATCCAGCCGATCGACCCGCAGCTTCGCTGCAACTTGCGGTTGCGCCCCATCAACCAGAGCCAGCCCTCCTTCGACCTTCGTGCCATCAAGCCGCAGCTTCATGTCGCGAAGCTCGAACCGGTGCGGACCCATACCGATATTCGAATCGAGATTCATGCCGGTGATCGCATCGTGACGCAGCCCGGCCAGCCCCAGCCCCAACATGTCGCGAAGCCCCGGCACGTCCTCGCTTGCCATCCGCAGATGGCCATCGAGCTCCAGGCCATGGGCAGCGACTCGCAAATCGCCCTCCAGTGACAACTCGCCACTGCCCGGCAGGATCGCGTTGAATGCGTTGATCCGCCCTGCTCCCCCGCCGTCGAGTGAAATCTGCCCGTCTATTCGCCGCAGATCTTCGCCGGCCAGTCCCAGACGGCCAATGTCCACTCTCAGCATTGCTGACAGGTCGACGGGCAGTGCGGCTGCCAGTCTGGAGCTGAACAGAAGGGGTACGAACGAGACGGGATCGATGTCGTACCCAAGCTCCAGATCGTCGATCGTCACCGCTGCCTGGACCTCGGGACGTCCCCGCAGAGCCGCGGACAGATCGACCATGACCTCCTGATTGCCGTGCCGGACGATCCCGCGTTCAACCTTGAGATAGTCAGTGGCAACCTGGAGATGTCCGGAAAAAGTCGTTGCGGGATCGACCGGAGGCATCCACGCAGGTCTGGTGGTGAAGAATGTCGCCAGATCGACGAGAAGTCGCGGCGTTCCCTCGAATTCCCCGGCGAAAAGCGGCAATCTCTCTCCGGCCTGTACCTGGCCGCGCAGGATCAGTTGGCTGTCATCCGCCTGCAACGCGATATCGATGCTCGACCTGCGTCCGGCGTGGGGCTCGCTCATGTCCATGTCCAGAACGACCGATCGCCCCGCCAGCATGCCCGCGAGTTCGACCTTCCGGCGGCCGCTCTGCGCATCGATGGCGAATTGACCTTCCAGCGCATCGACGCGCTGTTGCCGGCCATCCGCAGACACCAGATCGACACGAGCGTTGACCACGCTCAGCCGCTCGAACACAGGGTCGACATACTCCCTGAGTGGCAGGTTGAGCCAGCCTGCCACGTCCCTGCCGTCGACCACGACCCGTATCGCGGGACGAATCAATCGCATCTCGCGGATCACGGGCTTGCCGGCGAGCAAGCCCGGCAGGTCGACCTGCAGGTCGATACGATCGACATCCCCCTGCGGTCCCAGACCGTCGACATCGATGTTCCTGATCGTTGCCTTGCTGATCGTGATCGACGGGCTCGGCAACAGCTTCACGCCGAACTGTCCGTTTATGGTCAGCCGCTGGCCACTGATCTCCGCTACCTGCTCGCGCAACTTGCGCTGAACAGCCTCCTGATCGATCAGGATCGGAAGAGCCACAAGTACCGCCGCAGCGAAAGCTGCCAGAAGTCCAAAAGCGGCTATGATTTTGCGCAAGTCCCTGCTCCGGCCTCGGCTCGCCCGACTATCCTCGGCATGTTGACAAAATTCTACGCCCGCGGATGGGCACGCGTGTAGATTTCCATGAGCTGGGTACTGTCAACAGCCGTATATCGTTGCGTCGTGGAAAGGCTGGCATGCCCCAACAACTCCTGGATTGCGCGAAGGTCAGCGCCGCTGGACAAGAGATGGGTGGCAAAACTGTGGCGAAGCGCATGCGGAGTTGCCGTTTCCGGCAGGCCGAACAATTGTCGCAACTCCCGCACCCGTGCCTGGATGATCGAGGCCTGGAGGCGTTTGCCACGCAATCCGACGAAGAGTGGACCCGGTCCGTCAAGCGTGAACGGACAGGCCCTCAGATAGGCTTCCAGCGCTTCGCTCACGATCCGCAGAAGCGGCACCACTCGCTCCTTGCCGCCCTTTCCCGTCACCCGGAGTTCGGATGCACCTTCATGCAGGTCGCTGCGGGCGAGACCCGTCGCCTCACCGATGCGCAGCCCAGCGCCATAGAGCAACAGCAGCACCGCCAGATCGCGCGTGGCCACCCAGGGCTCACCATGGCGGTTCATTGCCGCCGCGCGCAATACATCGATCTGGCCTGTCGACAGCGGCCTCGGCAGTGTCTTGTTAAAGCCCGGCGTGCGCATCGCCCGCAGGGACGGATTATGCAGCCCGTGGCGCCGGTCGATGAAGGCGAAGAAACTGCGCACACCTGCCATCGCCCTCGCCGTCGAACTACGCGCATAGTCCTCGCCATGCCGCCACGCGAGCCAGGCACGGAAATCGGCAGGCCGCATGCCGAGAAGCACGGGCACCGTCACCTCCCCGCCATGGTGGCCGGAAAGGAAGGTGATGAAGGCAGCAAGATCCTGCTCGTAGGCCGCAAGGGTCCGCGATGCCAGACGCCGCTCCTTGAACAGCCAGGTTCTCCAGCCCTGCGCCAGTTCTGACAGGTGCTGATCCGCAAACGCCAACATCCCGAACTCCCGAACCTCCTGTTGCTCATCCGTCGTCACGACGGCAATCTACCAACGATTGATGAAGGAGAGTATCCCCCAATGAAATTTCGAAGCACCGCATTTCCCGGCACGACGATACGGACCCGGCGACCTGTTCGAAAATACACCCGAATGGCGTCAGACGCGGCAATGGGCGGGACAGGTCCGACTACGGAAATTCTGCAGTGACAGATTTTACCGAATCGGATCAGGCTGCCTCATCGGCGGTTTCGACGATGGCGAGCATTTCCGCTCCGTAGCGCTCGATCTTTCTCGCCCCCATTCCGGGGATGAGTGACAGGGCGGCAAGATCCCCCGGACGCCGCTCGGCAATGGCGACAAGCGTCGAGTCGTGCATGATGACATAGGGAGGAACTCCCTGTTCGCGGGCCAGTTCGAGCCGCCGATGGCGCAGGCGTTCGAACAGGGCGCGGTCAGCGCGATCGGTCAGCGAGTCGGCCCCTCCCGATGCCCGTCCCCCCTTCTCACGTGTTTTCGAGGTCTTGGGCAACTGCCGAAGCATGACCTTGCGCTCCCCCTTGAGTACCGGTCGCACGTCGCCCGCGAGCATCAGCCCGCCGTGTCCTTCCATGTCGACGGCCACGAGTCCAAGCGCGGCCAGTTGCCGCATGATTCCCTTCCACTCCCGGGCCGAAAACCGGCGGCCACGGCCGAACAACTGCAGCCGGTCATGGCCGAACTGCACGGCCCGGTCGTTGTCGACCCCGCGCAGCACGTCGATGACATGGCCGGCGCCGAAGCGCTGGCCGGTACGGTAGATGGCCGAAAGCGCAAGCTGGACCGGTTCGGTGGCGTCAAAGGTCGCAGCCGGCTCAAGACAGCTGTCACAATTGCCGCAGGGCTCGTGTCCGTCTTCGCCGAAATAGGACAGCAGCACCTGTCGCCGGCAACGGGTGGTTTCGACATAGCCGAGCATGGCATCGAGTTTCTGCCGTTCCAGGCGTTTTTGCCGTTCGTCCCCCTGCGAGCGGGCCAGAAGGGACTGGAGCTTGCCGATATCCTCCATGCCATAGGCCAGCCAGGCAGTCGCCGGGAGACCGTCCCGTCCGGCCCGCCCGGTCTCCTGGTAATAGGCCTCGATGCTTTTCGGCAGGTCGAGGTGGGCGACGAAACGGACATTGGGCTTGTCGATACCCATGCCGAAGGCGATGGTCGCCACGACGACCAACCCCTCCTCGGAAATGAAGCACCGCTGGTTGTGCGCCCGCGCCTCGGGGGGCAGTCCGGCGTGATACGGCAGCGCCCGGACCCCCTGTTCGTTCAGCCAGCGCGCCGTCTCCTCGACCTTCGCCCGGCTGAGGCAGTAGACGATGCCGGCGTCACCCTTGTGACGGGCTTCGATGAAGGAAAGCAGCTGCCGCCGCGGATTGTCCTTGATGCGGATGAGATAGCGGATATTGGGCCTGTCGAAGCCGGACACGAACACGCGCCCATCACCCAGATCGAGGCGCTCGACGATCTCGTTGCGGGTCGGCACGTCAGCGGTGGCCGTCAGTGCCAGGCGCGGGATGCCGGGCAGGCTCTGGTGCAGGCGTGCAAGCTCAAGATAGTCGGGACGGAAATTGTGTCCCCACTGACTGACGCAGTGGGCTTCGTCGATGGCAAACAGCCGTATCGGCGCACGGGCCAGAAGGTCAAGGAAACCCGTAGCGGTGACACGTTCGGGGGCGACATAGACGAGATCCAGTTCGCCAGCGAGGAGACTGCGCTCGACGCGCCGCTGTTCCGCGAACGGCATGACCGAATTGAGCGCCTCGGCATGCACGCCCAGCTGCTGCATCGCCATCACCTGATCCTGCATCAGCGCGATGAGCGGTGTCACGACCAGCACCGTACCGTCACGGCAGAGGGCCGGAACCTGATAGCACAATGACTTGCCCCCGCCGGTGGGCATCAATACCAATGCGTCACCACCCGCGAGCACATGATCGATGATCTCCGCCTGCTGGCCGCGAAAAGACGGATAGCCGAAAATTTCCCTGAGCACCTCAAGGGGTTCGCGATGGGTCAAATCGGCATCCGTATGGCTGTTGAATGATGGAACGAAGGGATGAACCCGGTTTAGCGGCTACCCGGGCTTGACTTCAACCGCCAGCACTCTGAAATGGGCGGGTATCCGAAGGGGGGAGGACGGGTATGCAACTGAATGATCTCGAAAAGCGCATGATCGACGGCGAATTCGGGGAACCCCGGCGACTGGCACTCGAACAACAGGTGACAGTGGGCCGGTTCTTCGACGCCAGCGATTTCGTGCCGGTCACCCAGGCCCATGTCATGGCCGATGGCGAGGCGGTGGGCGAAGCCGGCGTTCAGATGCTGGAACGTTGCGCCGCGGCATCGCCCGGACATCGCAAAGTCATGATCCCGACGATCACCGATCCGCGCGGTGTCGATCCGTCGGCGTGCAGCTGGCTTGACCAGCCGGAACACGCGCCCGAGCGGGAGGGCCGTATCGTCCGCGCGTTCGAAGCCATGGGCGTGCTGCTCACCAACACCTGCATCAATTATCAGGTCGTGATTCCACCGACGCGTGGCGAACATCTCGCTATGGGGGATACGGGTTCGACGATCTACTGCAACGGCGTATTGGGTGCGCGCTCTAACTTCGAGGGCGGCGTCGCGGCATTCTGGGCCGGGCTAACCGGGCGGGTGCCGCGCTACGGGATGCACCTTTCGCAACGACGGCTGGCCACGCGACACTTCCGGCTGGAAGAAGGTTTCCGTCTGGAGGACCTTGCTGACTGGGGAGCGCTTGGCGGTCTTATTGGCCGCAGGATGCGCAACTACTTCGAAGTGCCGCTGATATCCGGCGCGGGCCCTACCCCCGGATCCGATGCGCTCAAGCATTTCGGTGCGGCGCTGGCCAGCTATGGATCGACACCGATGTTCCATATCGAGGGCATCACGCCCGATGCCGCGACCCTCGATCAGGCGACCGGCGGGCGGCCAGTCGAGGCCGAACATCTGCGCCGGTCCGACCTTGACGCCTTCTATGACAGTTTTCGCAAGGACGGCGATCATGTTGATGTGGTGGTATTCGCCGCCCCGCAACTTTCGCTCTACGAAATGCAACTCGTCGCCGGACTGCTTGAGGGCCGCAAGGTCAAAGAGCATGTCGCCGTCCTGCTCACCGCGCCACCCGAAGTCGTTCGTGCGGCTGAACGCATGGGGCTGCGGGCAGTGATCGAGGCCGCAGGTGCGCGGATCCTCGAAGGGGTATGCTTTTACCAGATGTATGCTCGTGAAATGGGCGAAATGATGGGCTGGAAACGGCTTCTGACCAATTCGGCGAAGCTCGCCAACATCATCCAGGGCTATGGCTACGAGCCGGTGCTGCAACCCACGACCCGTTGTATCGAGGCGGCGATTGCCGGGAGGCTCGCATGACGGAGATCCGCTGCCATCCCGGCATGGGTGCACCGTTGAAGGCCCGCGCCCTGGTCGCCAGCGACGGCTTTTCCGCCCGATACGATCTCGATCGCCTCAAGGGGACCTTCTCGCGACCGACCCACAAGCTCTACGGCGAGAACTATGTCGGCCGCATCCTCGTTCTCGACCAGGCCAAGGGCGGTGTCGCCACCGCGTGGATGTTCCACGAGATGCAGGCACGCGGCATGGCTCCCGCCGCCCTGCTGCTCAATCACGCGAATCCGGTCATGGCCCAGGGCGCGGCTTTCGGCGGAATCGTCCTGATGGACAGGTTCGAAGGTGATATCACCTCATTGATCGCCAATCACACCATGCTGGAACTCCTGCCCGAAGAGGGAATTGTCCGGATTCTGGAAGAATAACCGGCCGGGATTGCCGGGCGGCAAAGCGACACTGCTCCTCACAATGTCCGTTCCGCCCACGAAGCACATTGACCGTGGGCGGGATCGCCACCTAAGGATGAACCGTCGTCAACGCAGACCGAGGTTTCGTGCCCATGCGCATTCTGGCCATAGTCCTAGCCGTTTCCGTTCTCGGCCTTTCCGCCTGCAGCCTGCAGCTGCCGGCAGGCAACGACGTCAAGGAGCCGTTCTTCGCCAGCACCTACAAACACAAGGACTGATCGGCCGTCCTCTGCTTCATGATGGTGGAAGCAGCGTTCATCCGGGCTGCCTGATCATGCCGCCCAGCGGGCGGCCACCGAACAGGTGGACGTGGAAATGCGGCACCTCCTGGTTGGCGTTGCGGCCATGGTTGGCCAGCATCCGGTAGCCATCCGCCTCGATCTCCAGCATGGACGCCACCTTGCCGACTGCCCGGAAGAATCCGGCCACCTGGGCGTCGTCCGCTCCGGCTGAAAAGTCCGCCATCGACACGTAGGGCGCCTTGGGGATGACCAGCACATGCACGGGAGCCTGCGGCTGGATATCGTGGAAGGCGAGCGCATACTCGTCCTCATAGACCTTCTTGCAGGGGATCTCGCCACGCAGGATGCGGGCAAAGATGTTGCTGTCATCATATGAGGGAAGATTGCCCGAACGACTGGTCATGAGCCTCTCCATGAATGGGAACGTCAATCAGCCTTGCTCTTGTCAAGCGGCCGGTCGCCTGTCAAATGCTGCTCGTCGATTTCCGCAGGGAGCACCCGATGTCGCTTGCCGTAGCCATTCAGATGGATCCGCTCGAAAGCATCAATATCGATGCCGACAGTACCTTCGTCCTGGCCCTGGAAGCACAGCAGCGCGGTCATGGACTGTATCACTATCTGCCGCAGGACCTGAGCTACCGGGAGGGGGGGGTCGTCGCCAGGGCGCGCCCGTTCGAGGTTCGTCGCGAAAAGGGCAGTCACTTCACCGCCGGCACGCCGGAAGCCATTGACCTGGCGACGATAGATGTCGTTCTGATGCGACAGGATCCGCCCTTCAACCTTGCCTATATCACGGCTACCCACCTGCTCGAACGCATTCATCCGCAGACGCTCGTCGTCAACGATCCGGCATCGGTACGCAACGCACCTGAAAAGCTGTTCGTCACGCAGTTCCCGGACTTCATGCCCCCCACACTGATCACTTATGACACCGATGAGGTGCGCGCATTCCGCAAGGAACACGGCGATATCATCGTCAAACCGCTCTACGGCAACGGAGGTGCAGGAATCTTTCTGCTGAAGCGCGACGATCCCAATCTCGCCAGCCTGATGGAAACGTTCCGGGGCTTCCTCAACGAACCCTTGATGATCCAGCGCTACATCCCCGAGATCCGCAAGGGCGACAAGCGCATCATTCTCGTGGACGGCAAGGCGGCGGGTGGTGTCAATCGCGTGCCGGCGGCATCCGAGACCCGCGCCAATCTTCATGTCGGCGGTCGCGCGGAAAAAACCGCGCTCACGCGGCGTGAAATGGAAATCTGCGAGGCACTGGGACCGACGCTGTCCGAGAAAGGACTGATCTTCGTCGGCATCGACGTGATTGGCGACTACCTTACCGAGATCAATGTCACCTCGCCGACCGGTCTGCAGGAGATCGGCCGCTTCGATGGCACCTCACTCGAAGCCATGATCTGGGATGCCATTGAAGCGCGTGTGAACGCGACTTCCAGCACCGCCCGCCTACCCGTCTGAGTGGCGGAAGCCGACGCATTCACGGATCGACAACCGCCGCCGGCATGCTGCGAGGGGCAGAGATGCCGCTGCACCCTGCCAGCACGACACTCGCGGGCAGATCGCGATAGGCTCCGAAGGCGCCCTTGTCCTCAATGGCGGCGACAAATCCCGGGTTATTAGCCTCGACGACCCACAGGCTGCTCGTCGAGCCAACGGGACGGATCGGCAGACCACCAGCGTCGACAATCTTGCGGAAGACTTCGTCGTGGTCCGCACCGGGCCAGAAGGCCACGAGCATCTTGCCGCTCTCGCCGGGAGGCAGTCTGGCCGCCGAGAGTATGGGAATCATGAGAACGATCCAGGCGGCAACAATGAATGCGAACAGCCAACCGGCCAGCCTCAGCATGGGCATCGGCGAGGATTTCGCATGTTGGGTCATACTCACAATAGCGTCTCGACCTCCATGACACTGGCGAGGACATGATCGGCAAGCGGAGCCAGCACGTCACGCCCCGCGCCCCCCGTGAGCACCGCAACTGCGAGCGCGCAACCCGCATTTCGAGCCATGTGCAGATCGGCATGGGTGTCGCCCACGACCATCACCTGTGCCGGGTCGACCCCGACGGCCGAACAGAACGCCTGCGCCATACCCGGACCCGGCTTTTCGCCGTAACCGCTATCGGCACCGGCAATGAACCGAACGTGCCGGTCGATACCCAGTGCTGCCGCCGTGGACCGCCCCTTCGTCTCGCTGTCCATGGTTGCAATTCCGAGAACCAGTCCAGATGCTTCCAGCCGGTTGAACAATACCGGAAGATCACCGGTTGCCTGTGGCGGATATCGTTCGCTGTCGGAAAAGTGACGCTGGATCCGCTGTGCCGTATCATCGATGCCCGCAAGCTCCGGGCTTTCCGCCCACCTCGCAGCGATCTCGCGATTGGTCGCCCACAATAACGGGCTCTCCGGCGTAAACCGGTCACTCACCTCGTCATAGCCACTGCGCAGCAGCAGCAGGCAGCCTAGTCCGGCACGACCCGATAATTCCTCCAGTTCGGCCGCAGCTCCGCGATAGGCGGCAAGCCAAGTCGAACGGAAATCGATGAGCGTTCCGTCCTTGTCAAACAATATGGCCCTGATCGCCGACACGCCACCCACAACTCCAGCCCGCATCGACCACCGGCAACCCCATATCTGTCCTGCAGACACCCGGCGGTCAGCTTTGTCTCTTCCACGATGACATCATGTATCAGGCATTTTACGTTCGACTGTCATCGGAAATTCCATCCAGGCCGATGTTTTGCCGCATTTTCCTTCTCGCGGGGTTTCCTGCCTCGTCATGGAGTATTCCGGTGCCGATCATGACAACCGGAGGCGAATTTCCATCGAGACTTTCCGATGGCTGGCACGTGCGCTGCCGCGAGCGTCTGGAACCACTTTGACGGATTGACGAGCCCGCTGGCGGGCAACAGCCCGCTCGCGTGCCGTCCACTGTCAAGCTGGTCGGCCAGCAGCCAGACGGCAAACGCCGCCGACAGCAGTTCGCCGGTCATCTCCAGCAGGACCAGCGAACCCCTCCCGCCACTGATCAACGGCTTGACGAAGCCACCCAATGTATCGGTCAAACCGGACCCGACCGCCAAGGCCAGCAGGATCAATAAAAAACGCTTCACGAGAACGAGTTCGCTGCGCTCACCGGAGAACTGCATGGCGAGCATGGCCGGGGCCGCGGCGAGAAGGCCGATCATGACATACACCCCGAGTTTACCCAGTCTGTGCACGAGATCACCGGTCAGGCCCACATGCATCAGATGGACGTTGAGCGCCGCCTCGACAGCGTAATGCAGACCGGACAGTTCGATAACGGCAAGGGCGCTCATTGACAGGGCAATCAGACCCGCCGGCAAGGATCGCCACAGGCCCAGGCAACAAAGGGAGAGAAGGCCCGCAAGCCCCAACTCCAACGCGAAAGCCCACTGTGCAAGATCTCGCACCGACACGCTCAACCCGCGTGCCCGGTCCCACCAGCCAGCCATCATCGCCAACCGAAGAAAAATGAATGAGGCGATGATGAGCATATTAACCGACAGAACTGCGCACGCGAGCCATACGGCCCGCGTGCGCACCCCTACGGCATCCGAAGGTGCCGAGACAACCGACAAGGCTTTTCCCTTTCTATCGACCGTAACAGTCTAGCATAGGGATCGTTAACAAGAATTGAAGGCGCTGCCATTTTTCATTGATCAAGGAAAATAAACCTGTATGATTATGAGGTGCCAATTGCCCGTGTCGCTTTCGCGTTCCGTGAGGTCGTGACGCCGAAAGCAGCGCAACCTGCCGAAGAGTAGATCGAAAGCCGGGTAGAATGCGGTTCGATCTGACGGCTGGCACTGCTACCGTGGGCATGGAACAAGCCTGAAGAACGCTTCAGGATGAACGCAAGGGTTTTTCGGGAGCTGACAGATGAGCGATGACGAAGGTGATCTCGACCTGCGCGAGCTTGATGACGACGAACTGGTCAAGCAGATCCAGGATGACCTCTATGACGGCCTCAAGGACGAAGTCTGCGAGGGCGTGGAGATCCTCCTGGAGCGTGGCTGGGAGCCCTACAATGTCCTGACCGAAGCCCTCGTCGGAGGCATGACCATTGTCGGCGTCGACTTCCGTGACGGCATCCTGTTCGTGCCCGAGGTGCTGCTCGCTGCCAATGCGATGAAGGGTGGCATGGCCATCCTTCGCCCGCTGCTGGCCGAGACCGGTGCCCCGCCGGTGGGCAAAATGGTCATCGGCACCGTCAAGGGCGATATCCATGACATCGGCAAGAATCTCGTGTCGATGATGATGGAGGGCGCAGGCTTCGATGTGATCGACCTCGGGATCAATTGCGACGTCGACAAGTACCTGGCTGCCCTTGAGGAACACAAGCCGGACATTTTCGGCATGTCGGCACTGCTCACGACAACCATGCCATACATGAAAGTCGTGATCGACACGATGGTCGAACAGGGCATCCGCAACGACTACACCGTACTTGTCGGCGGAGCTCCCCTCAACGAGCAGTTTGCGGAAGCGGTCGGCGCCGATTCCTATTGCCGGGATGCGGCTGTGGCCGTCGAGACCGCAAAGTCGATCATGGCCCGCAAGCACAACCAGCGCAGCGCCTGAAGCTTTCCGGACCAGAAGGGATCAAGGGCCCGGTCACGACAGATCGGGGCCCTTTTTCCGGCTCGGGACCGTTCAGGCCAGTCCGCCTGAACGGGAGTCTCTCTAGTCGACGTCGGCGGCGACGCTGACCTTGTTCATCTTGTCGGGATGGGCTGGCGGTTCCCCTTTTGCAATCTTGTCGACGGCATCCATGCCATCGATCACCTGTCCCCAGATGGTGTACTGGCCATTGAGGTGGGGTGCAGGCGCAAACATGATGAAGAACTGGCTGTTGGCGCTGTTCGGATTCTGGGTGCGCGCCATGCCGATTGTACCGCGCTCGAACTTTGCCGTCCGGCTGAACTCGGCACGCAGATCGGGCTTGTCCGAACCGCCGGTTCCGGTTCCGGTGGGATCGCCGGTCTGGGCCATGAATCCGGGGATCACGCGGTGGAACACCACACCGTCATAGAACCCCTCACGTGCCAGTTCCTTGATGCGGGCAACATGGTTCGGCGCCAGATCCGGCATCATCATGACCGTGATCCGGCCGTGGTCGGTGTCGATGTAAAGTGTATTTTCAGGATCGGCAGCGTTGGCTGAACTCGTCATGGCGAAAAACAGGGCTCCAAGAAAGGCGAGAGTACGCAGCATCGAGCGATCTCACACATAAGGGTTGTACGGAAATCACTCGCAACGAGCGATCCGGAGTGAGCGACGGCCGCAGTCGAAACAGACTGTGGCTCACGGGTCAAGGAAGGAATGAGACGCATTGCACGGTTCGTCAAAGGCGACCGACAACCTCAAGCCTGCCCCTCCCGAGCGCGATCGATGCAGAAAGATCATTGCGGACGACCCCGCCCGCTGTCGGTATCAAGGTCTTGCGAAGTTCCTCCGGCAGGCCAAGATATTGGATCGGGCAAGCATGGTTGACCAGTCGTGCCGGCGGCGCTACCGCCCTCCTGCGTCTTGAACTGGTTCGCGCAACCAAACTGGAGCATCCGATTCCGTGGCCGAACAGCTTACCACCGGCGAAGCGGCGTCTCGTCGCCGTACGTTCGCGATCATTTCGCATCCTGACGCCGGCAAGACCACGCTCACTGAAAAACTCCTGCTTATGGGCGGAGCCATCCATCTGGCCGGTGAGGTGCGGGCACGCGGCGAGCGTCGCCGCACGCAATCCGACTGGATGGAGATCGAACAGAAACGCGGCATTTCGGTTTCGACCTCGGTCATGACCTTCGACTATCGCGGTTGTACCTTCAACCTGCTCGATACGCCCGGCCATGAGGATTTTTCCGAGGATACCTATCGAACGCTGACGGCTGTCGACAGTGCCGTGATGGTGATTGACGCGGCCAAGGGCATCGAGGCCCAGACGCTCAAACTGTTCGAAGTATGTCGACTTCGCGATATTCCCATCATGACATTCGTCAACAAAATGGACAGAGAAGCCCGCGATCCCCTCGAAGTGCTTGACGAGATTTCCGACAAGCTTGCGCTGGATGTCTCGCCCGCGAACTGGCCGATCGGCATGGGGCAGAATTTTCGTGGAGTGATGGAGTTGGGCAGCGACCGGGTGATCCTGCTCGACGAGAGCAAGGGAGCCATTGCCGAAGACATCGTAAGTCGCACGAGCAATCATCTGGCGACACGGGTTTCACAAAAACAGATGAGTGAAACCGAGGGAGAGCTCGAACTCGTGCGCGGTGCCCTGCCCGGGATGGATCTCGAATCCTACCTTGAGGGACATCTCACGCCGGTCTTCTTTGGCAGCGCCCTCAAGACCTTCGGGGTGCGCAGCCTCCTCGACGGGCTGGTCGACCATGCACCACCGCCTCGCCCGCAGCCGAGCATCGAACGCACGATCCACCCCGACGAAGATGAGGTGAGCGGCTTCGTCTTCAAGGTCCAGGCCAACATGGACCCCAAGCACCGGGACCGGGTCGCCTTCGTGCGCCTGTGCTCCGGCCGGTTCGAGCGTGGCATGAAGCTGAAGATGGTCCGTCATGGAAAGACCATCTCGGTCTCCAACCCCATCATGTTTTTCGCCCATGACCGGGGGCTTGCCGAGGAAGCATGGCCGGGCGACATCATCGGTGTCCCCAATCACGGCCAACTTCGTGTCGGCGACGCTCTGACAAGTGGCGAGGATCTGCGTTTTACCGGTATTCCCAGCTTCGCACCGGAAATTCTCATGCGCGTGCGGCTGGGCGATCCGATGCGGGCCAAGCACCTGAAAAAGGCCCTGGAAGACATGGCTGAAGAGGGCGTCACGCAGGTTTTCCGACCACGCATCGGCGCCGACTGGATCGTCGGCGTGGTGGGGCAACTTCAGCTTGATGTGCTCAAGACACGGCTGGCGGCAGAATACAACCTGCCGATCGACCTTGAATCCGCTCCTTTTGTCACGGCGAGATGGTGTGACGCCGACGACCATTCCGAACTGACGAAATTCGAGCAACAGAAGAAGGCCAGCCTCGCCGATGATCGCGATGGCAACCCCGTCTTCATGGCGAGAAATCACTGGGATCTTGGCCGCGCCCAGGACGATTTCCCGAAGATCAGGTTCACGGCAGTGCGCGAGAGGGCCTGAGTCTACCGCCCAAAAAACAAGAACAACCAATTCGTGTGTGCCCGAATAATTCATGAAGGTCCTGCGTTCATCTCGTCCGGTCAAGTTTGACGTTGGCGCCGTTGGCGCGGATGTCCGGGGTTCTTGAGGTTGCCTGGATGGACCTGATGAACCGGGACCAGCCCACCGGAATATCGCTTTCACGCAAATATGAGCACCTTGCGTCTGAAGCGTCTGGACTCCAGGCCAAGCTCCCGATATATCGCTCTCACTTTATTTGCCTAGGTAGCTCAGTTGGTAGAGCAGCGGACTGAAAATCCGCGTGTCGGTGGTTCGAATCCGCCCCTGGGCACCATCATTTTCAATGATTTAGCTGATTCACCTGAAATCCATTGCACCAGTGTTGCACCAAACTGTGAAAGAGGGGCGCAACAATTTGGCTGTGAGTTGGTCCCCGTTCTTCAGACAGCTCGACGGCGTCAATGGCATCCGCACTGTGGTCAGTCAGAACCGCCGTGCGTGTCGATCCGGTGCGGTCGCGGGCGACCAGCACAGGTACCTGCTCGTCGCTCAAGCCGCGCTTGCGGGCCGGTGTGGCGCGTCTTTTGGGCGGTCGCGGCGGCGGATCAGCCTGCTTTCGCCAGCACCGCGACCCCTTGAACGAACGCCGGAAGAAGGTCTCGTCGGCTTCGACGATACCCGAAAGCGCCTCGGCATCGGCCACGCCCGCCCGAAGAAAGCGATGCCGCCAGCGAAAGCTCGTCGCCACCGCCACCCGGCAGATCTTCGCTGCCTTGCGAACAGTGTCACTTCGGGAAAGACAGGCGGTGAAGCTCAACCATTGCGCCTTCCTGCGCAGGCGCGCCAGCGGTGTGCCGGTCAGCGCGTTGAACGTCCGGCCGCAGGTCGCACACCGAAAACGCCGCAACCCGTGACTCCTGCCCCACGGCCGCGAACCTTCCGCCCGGCAATGCGGGCAGGCCGGCTCCGGGCCAAGGCGAGCTTCCAGAAGCTCGATCACCACCGCCTCGTCCCCGCCACCGGCAAGCGCCGCTTCGAGCCGTTGTTTCTGCTCAACGTCAAGGCGAGCAACCATCGAAAGAAATAGTTCGAATTCCTCATTGCGCATCAGTCGGTTCTCCCAAATTCATGGAGAACATAGCATGAACAACAGCTAATGGGAACTGAGCCTAAAAATATGAATCTTAAGAATGCGTCAGTGCACTAATGGGAACTGAGCCGTCATGAAAAACCTTTAAAGCCTTGCGATGGCGAACTTGAGCGAAAGTGCATACAACATTTTCATACTGACCATTTTGGAATACAATGACATTGATCCTGAGAAGCGCCGGTATGCTGTCGGATTACTTATTGGATAGTATGTATCTGGCGGATCTTCCGATCAGGAAAAATATTGCCGCGATGACTGCCAACAGTACCACTTCGCCTTTCAATATCCGAACAAAGCTATAGTAAGCATCTTGGTGGGCAAGCTGCCTTGAATGGCCTCTAGCCCTATCAAAAACGCTCATATTCTTGGTATGCTCATTCGAATAATCGTGAACGTCTGTATAGTATAACACATGAGGCCAAAATTCTATTATAGAAAATAAAAATGCCATTATAGATAATATTAACAATATTCCAGAAGCACCTAAGCAAGCCCAATATATAACATTTCCGATACGTGAAATCATTACTTTTCTCAACCTCTGTGAAAGTCGTGGAGTTTTCGGATCCCCTATCGGGGACTCTAAATCTGGTCAACCTCCGACGCCCGCCGTTCAAGTTGCTGTAAACTTGTGAAGTTCCTTCTTGATCCGTTTACCGGCATTTCACCCGCGATATCGCCACCGTCGCATCAAACCCCACCAACAGCAACTGCCCCCATGCTTTGCGGTGCCCTCCAATCTAATCGCCCATTGCCTCGCGCAGGGCCTTCGATACCAGCCGGCAGTGGCGGTTGTAGGTTTCCGATGTCCTGAAGGCTTCGTCACGGGGATAAGGTGCGTCGATGTCGAGTTCGGCGGTCATGCGGCCCGGACGTGCAGCCATCACCGCAACGCGCGAGGAGAGATAGACAGATTCATAGACCGAGTGGGTAACGAATACGACGGTCAGATTCTGCCGTTGCCACAGGTTCAAAAGATCGTTGTTCAGCCTGAGTCGGGTAATTTCATCGAGTGCCGCAAAAGGTTCGTCCATCAGCAGCAGCTTCGGCCTGGTGACCAGGGCACGGGCAATGGAGACGCGCATTTTCATGCCGCCCGAAAGCTCGCGCGGGAAGGCCCGTTCAAAGCCCGACAGGCCGACCATCGCCAGCGCTTCGAGCAATTCCGGTTCGACGCTGCGGCGGCCTTGGCCCCGGATGCGCAGCGGGAGATAGACATTGTCGAGCACGGTCGCCCACGGCATCAATGTCGGCTCCTGGAACACGAAGCCGACCCTGTCACCTGCACTGCCATCGTCTGGCCACACGATCCGGCCGCCACTGGGAGCACCAAGCCCCGCAACAAGCCTGAGTGCGGTGCTCTTTCCGCAGCCCGAAGGTCCCAGGAGGGAGAGAAACTCGTGGCGGCCGACCGCGAGATCGAGGCCGGCCAGTGCTGTCGTACCGTTGGAGAACGTCTTGGCAACCTGTTCCAGGCGGACGACGGAATTGCCGCGACCGGTGATCAATGCCCCAGGAGCTTCTTCTTCTGTTCGAGACCGACCCCCTTGTTGACGAACTTCAGGGTATAGCCGGACATGTAGTCGAGATCGGCGGGATAGACCCCCCAGCTGACGGCCTTGTCGAAGAAGCTTTTCCAGCGCTCGTCGGTCATCGCTCCGATGCCCATCTCCAGGCTGTCGCCGCTGTCGACGATACCGTGCTCCTTCATGGCCGCGATCGAATAGGCGATCTGCTCGTCGGTCATGTCCGGATTGTCGGCCTTGATGAGCTTGTTGCCAGGCGACGGGTCGCCATAGAGGTACGAGATCCACCCCTCGATGGAAGCATCGATGAACGCCTGCACGACATCGGGCTCGCCATCGATGAGCGCGTTCTGGGCGACGATGGTCGTGGAATAGGTGTCATAGCCGGCGTCGGCCATGACCAGCAGCCCCGGCTTCCAGCCCGCCTGCTGTTCCACCGCGAACGGCTCCGAGGTAATGTAGCCCTGCTGCGCGCTGTCCGGATCGGCGATGAACGGCGCAGGGTTGAAGGTGTAGGGCTTGATCTGGTCTTCCGACAGGCCGAATTCCTGTTGCATCCACAAGAAGAAGGTCAGCCTGCCGTCATTGCCGATCAATAGCGTCTTGTCCTTGAGATCCTCGAAACTGTCGATCCCCGCATCCGGATGGACCAGCAGAACCTGCGGCTCCTTCTGGAAGAAGGCCGCGACGGTCGTTACCGGTACGCCGCCCTGCGTGAAGTTGAACTGTCCGAACAGATTGCCGCCCATGTAGAAATCGAGTTTGCCCGCGGCGACGAGAGCCGCATGGTTCACCTGCGGGCCACCCTGGCGAATCGTGACGTGGAGGCCGTGGCGTTCGTAGATGCCCTCCGCCACCGCCTGATAGAAGCCGCCATGTTCCGCCTCCGCCTTCCAGTTCGTGCCGAAGACGATATCCTCGGTGGCATGGGCGGCGACCGGTCCGGCAAGCAGGGCGGCGAATGCGACCATACCCTTGATCCGAATGTCCATGGCTTCCTCCGTCGGTGGATTTTCAGCGCTGATAGGCGCGAACTCCGCCTAGCGCAAGATTGGCGGCGTCCGTCGCTGCCAGTCGAGCAACATCACGAGGCACAAGGTCGCCACGGTCAACATGCAAAATGCCCATAGCAGGATTGCGCCATCGGCAAGCCACGTGATGACGGCTGCCAGCAGGCTGGCGACCGTCGCACTGAAAAAGCCGCTGAAGGAGGCGGTGAAACCCGCAATGTCGCCATGTGGATCGAGAACGAGGCTGATGGAATTGGCGAACACCACCAGATAGGATGTATTGAACGCCAGCATGCACAGGCACAGGCTCCACGGCGTGGAATATCCGGCGAGATCGATCAATGCGATCATCGCCGAACTGCCGCACAGCACCGATGCACCGATGGTCGACGCCGCAACCGTCCCGAGTCGCCGTATGAGCTGCCGGTTGGCGAACTGTCCGGCGACGATGCCGGTCGACGAGAAACCGAACAGCAACACGAAAGCCAACGGCGTGGTCCCCAGCGTTTCCACGAACATCCGCTGGGAATTGGTGAGGTAGGACAACAGCGCGGTCATCGCCAGCGCACTGAACAGCACGAACCGCCGTGACTGCGGATGCCGCAGCACCCGCACCGACCTGCGTATCAGGGCTGCCGGCGACAACGCATCGGGCACCGGCATCTGCAATGTCTCGCGCGACATCAGCGCCAGGGTGGTCAGGATGACCGCCAGCCCCAGCAGCGCAATGAACGCTCCCTGCCAGTGACCGCTTGCCGTCACCACATATCCCACCAGGGGAGCGATGATGGGACCGATGGCGAAGATCGCCGAAATCATCGCCATGTTCTGCGCGAGTTCGCTGCCAGCCGATCCGTCAC
Organism: Geminicoccaceae bacterium; assembly: GCA_020638465.1. Taxonomy (NCBI): domain Bacteria; kingdom Pseudomonadati; phylum Pseudomonadota; class Alphaproteobacteria; order Geminicoccales; family Geminicoccaceae; species Geminicoccaceae bacterium. The sequence goes on along the minus strand of JACKIM010000001.1, from coordinate 1,762,622 downwards.
GCACGATGGCCCGGGCGATCACCTGCACCGCACCGCCGCCGAGTCCCTGGACCAGCCGGCCGGCCAGCAACCACCCGGACGACGACGCACCGAGACACATCACCGTCCCTGCCAGATACAGCAGCAGCGCCGCCAGTACCGTCATGCGCCGCCCGAACCGGTCCGAGGCCGGCCCGAACATGAGCTGTCCCGCGCCCACACCGATCATGTAGGTCGGCACCGCCATCTGCACCGTCTCCATGGAGGTCGCGAATGCGTCGCGCATCAACCCCATGGCCGGCAGGATCATATCGGTCGAGAACGCCGAAATGGCCATGAGCAGGCCGCAATAGACCATCATGAAACGCTGGTTCATCACCGCCCCGTCTCCTCCCCACAACCGGCGCCAATCCTTACCCCGAAAACAACGTCCCGCGAAACCCCGTTCGCCCGGTGGGAAAATGATGGTGGCGACGATGCCGGCCCACCTGAAGTGTCCGGCGGCATCTTGTCGACAATCTGAGTTAGTCGGTCGCGTTCCTGTACCCGACCGTTCGGCGTAACCTTGCGAAGAACGGTCGGGAGATAAGCATGAAAGTGGCTGTATTGGGCTGCGCAACCGGTCTCTACCGGAGCCTGCGGGCGGCCGGGATCGAGGTGATCGCTCTCGCCCGCGACGAACAGGAGACCCGACAGTTCGAAAAGGCGGGAGTGGCGACGGTCCCGGCCATGGTCGATTATTTCGAGGTCATTGAACATCCGCGCTCCTATGTCCTCGATATCGAACTGGGACAAGCCGTCGACAACTGCATCGACAGCACCTACGTCCACATGGAGCCAGGTGATATTGTGCTCGATCCTTCGGGTAGTTATTGGTGCGATACCATGCGCCGCTACCGCAGGATGCGCCACCGTTCGATATTTTACATCGATATTGCCTGGATTGAACGACATGGTCGATCAAGACTGCTGGTCTCGGGAGACGACCGGGCTGTCGAACGTGCCGGGCCCATCCTCGAACGCTGCGCAGGCGATGGCGGTTTCGTGCATGTGGGCGGTGCCGGGCTTGCCCATTTCATACTCATGATCGAGGAGGCTGCGGCCAATGCCGAGGTGCAGGCCCGCAGCGAGGCGGCACAGATGCTGGAAGCCTGGCCATCAGTCTCCGATGAGGCTGCCGTCAAGGACCTCTTCCCGTTGATGGAACGGCGCTGGACGGGACGGGCCGCCTGGCAATTGGACGATGCGGTGCACCTTGAGGCTGCGACCCCCCTGCTGGCTCAGGCGATGATGCTCAATCTCACCGAAGCGCTCGACGACCATGCATCCGCTCCTCCGGCTCCGAGAGTTGGCGGTTTCCAGCATCCTGAAGAAATTCTCTAGTGCATCGATCCAGACAGATCATACTGATCTGACTGGATAAATTGATGCAAAAACAAGAAACTGGTACTCGGGTGAATGAACGAAGTGAATGCGTCTGAGCACTAGTCCCCGACAACTGCCTATCGATGGATGTCATGGCGTTCGATTCCGTTCTCGGCCATGTTGAAATGCTGGCCAACCATGCCCTGTCGCTGTGGGACCTTCCACCGGAGTCGACCACGCGACTCATCAACGTTTCTGAAAATGTCACCTTCCTGGTCGAGGCTGGTTCGCAGCGATGGGTCCTGCGCGTCCACCGCGAGGGATATCACACGAAAAGAGCCATAGAATGCGAACTGGCATGGTCCGGCGCGCTGCGGACCGAGGGAACCGTCGCCACGCCGGCCTTCATTCCGGGAAAGGATGGCGAAGCCATCCAGCAGGCCGGTATCGACGGACTGGCGCACCCCCGCTTCATGGTTCTGTTCGAACATGTCGACGGACTGCAACCAAGTGAAGACCAGGAACTTGCGGCGGCATTCCACTCGCTTGGCGAAATTGCAGCCCGCACCCATCTCCACAGCATGAGTTGGCGCAGGCCGCAATTGTTCGAACGCCTGAAGTGGAACCTTGACACCATATTCGGTGAATATCCCACGTGGGGGAACTGGCGTGACGGTCCCGGGGTGACAGGCACGATCCGTGTCATTCTCGAACGGGTCGAGGAAACAGTCATCGGCCGCCTGCGCCGCTTCGGCGAACGCAGCGACCGTTACGGCCTGATTCATGCCGACATGCGGCTGGCCAATCTCCTGATCGACGGAGAAACAACCCATCTCATTGATTTCGACGACTGTGGCTTTGGTTGGTTCCTGTACGATTTCGCGGCAGCGATCAGTTTCATGGAGGACAGTCCGCAAGTTCCCGCGCTCCGGCAGGCATGGGCCGACGGCTATCGCCGCCTGAGACCTCTGCCGATCAACGAAGAACGTGAAATGGAGACATTCGTCATGTTGCGCCGCCTCGCCCTCCTGGGCTGGATCGGCAGCCACATGGAAGCGCCGGAACCTCAGGCCCTGGCACCCGAATTTGCCAGAATTTCCGCGGAACTCGGCGAAAATTACCTGACAAGGTTCACTTGAGGGCATTTCATGGTTCCAGCCTGCCCGCAGATATCATCAGGACAATGATCGCCGACCGGAGCCGAGCCTGCGGGCTTGAATTATAAATGCGCTTGTGAAATCTTCCCTTTGGGGAGAAATGGCCATGCATGATGGTTCCGGCCTGTCGATCTGGTGTGCCAGACGCAAGATGTTGGGCGACATCTGATGGCCACCGTCCGGATCGACGAGGTCAGCAAGCACTACGACAATGTCATGGCCGTCGATCGGATCAGTCTTGATGTCGCCGACCGGGAATTCATCGTCCTTGTAGGCCCTTCCGGATGCGGCAAGAGTACAACCTTGCGCATGATATCCGGTCTGGAGGAAATCAGTTCGGGGACGATCCGCATCGGTGATCGGGTCGTCAATGAGCTGCCTCCGAAAGAGCGCGACATCGCGATGGTGTTTCAGGACTATGCCCTGTATCCGCACATGTCCGTTTTCGAAAACATGGCATTCGGCCTGCGCTACAGGAACTACTCGAAGGACGAGATCCATCGCCGCGTCCGGGAAGCCAGCAGGATCCTCGAAATCGAACCGCTGCTCGATCGACGGCCCAAGCAATTGTCGGGCGGTCAGCGCCAGCGCGTCGCCATGGGCCGGGCGATCGTCCGGGATCCGCAGGTATTCCTGTTCGACGAGCCCCTGTCCAACCTCGACGCCAAGCTGCGGGTGCAGATGCGCACGGAAATCAAGCGCCTGCATCTGAGGGTTTCGACGACGGTCGTCTATGTCACGCATGACCAGGTCGAGGCAATGACACTCGCCGATCGTATCGTCATCATGCGTGACGGCATCATCGAACAGGTCGGCACGCCCGACGAGGTCTATAATCATCCGGCCACCAGCTATGTCGCGGGCTTCATCGGCGCACCGACGATGAACCTGTTTCCGGCCGGGTTCGTCCGCAACGGCGACGCCGGAGTGCTTCGGCTGGCCGATGGCCGTCATGTCGATATCGGCCCCATGCCGCAGTCCTGGAGCGGGCTTGCCGAAAGTACACGGCTTCTCGTGGGGTTGCGACCTGAAGAATTTCACGCCGATCCGGGCCCCGGCCCCTCCATTGAGGTGACTCCGGATGTCAGCGAGTCTCTGGGCAGCGATACGCTGGTATTCTTCTCGCTGGCCGGCACGGAGCTCGTTGCCCGGCTGCCGCCACGCATGATCGACCTGTCGAACAAAACGCTGCGGCTACGTTTCTCACCTGAACACCTTCACCTGTTCGATGCTGCAACCGGCAAGGCTGTAGCCCGGGGAGTACCATTGCATGGATGAGCTGACCGCAAGGGCTCTGGCCATTTCGCCCGAAGCGCTCGGACGCGACACCCGTTTCCGGTTCGAGAAGATAGCCGATGCGCCAGCACTCATCCGGCGCATGGCCGACGACATGCTCTCCGACTTCCGCGATGCCAGGGCGGCCGGACGTGAAAAGGTCGTGTACATCGTTCCGGTCGGCCCGGTTGGCGCGCTTGATCTGGTCGCCGAGGACTGCAATCGCGACGGCATCAGTCTTCGCGATCTGGTTGTCATCAACATGGATGAGTACCTGACCGAAGATGGTCGAAACTTCATTGATATTGCCGACCCGCTGAGCTTTCGCGGCCACATGGAGCGCCATTTCTGGCAACGCCTCGATCCGGCGCTTTCCCCACCTGAAGACCAGCGCATCTTTCCCGATCCGGCCGATCCGGCGAATGTGTCCCGTGCCATCGAGAAATTCGGCGGGGTCGATGTCTGCTATGGCGGGGTCGGCATCACCGGTCACGTGGCGTTCAACGATCCACCGAACGAGAATGATGCCATCAGCGATGATGCCTTTGCGGCATGGCCGAGCCGGGTGGTCGAGCTTTCCGTCGAAACCCGGGTCATCAACAGCGTCACTGCCGTTCGAGGCAACATCCAGCGCATTCCCCGTCATGCCGTAACCGTCGGCATGAAGGAAATCATCGAGGCACGCCGGGTGCGGCTCTATCTCAACCGTCCCTGGCAAAGTGCGATCGCCCGCCGTCTGCTGCATGGCCCGAAGACTGCCGCCGTACCCGCGTCATTGTTGCAGGAGCACAACGATTGCCGGGTGCTGGTGACCGACGAGGTTGCCCAATTGCCGGAAGCCACCTTGCGATGATGCGTGGATTGCGATGAGAGGCACATGACACAGAAATGGGGCCTGATCGGTTTCGGCCGCTTTGGCAAACTGCACGCGGAATCGATCGCGCGGGCGCCGGGTGCCGAACTGGCGACCATCGCCGTTGCCAGTGAACGGTCTGCCATGGAGGCGAAAGCTGCTTATCCCCATGCGGAGATCACGACCGACTGGCACAGGCTGGTCGCCACGCCGGACCTTGATGTCGTCGATGTTGTCTCTCCCAACGCCCGGCACGCGGAGATGGCCATCGCCGCCCTTGAAAATGGCCATCACGTGCTCGTCGAAAAGCCGCTGGCAACAACGCTGTCCGATTGTGACCGGCTGGTTGAAACCGTCGACCGGACCGGGAAACTGCTGTCGGTCGGCTTCGAACTGCGCTTGTCGGTACAATGGCGGCGAATCAAGTCGCTCATTGATGAGGGCCGTATCGGTCGCCCGCGTTTCGTCAACGTGACATTGTTCCGTCACCCCTATCGGTCGGGCGCGGGCGGATGGCGGCACGATTCCTCCGCCGTCGGTTCATGGATCCTCGAAGAGCCGGTCCATTTCTATGACCTTGCCATGTGGTATCTCGAAAGCCTCGGCGACCCGCTCAGCGTCAACGCCCACGGAACGTTGAGCGAAGCGGCTGACAAGATGATCGACAACCTTGCTTCCACCATCCGGTTTTCCGGCGGGGGACTGGCCTGCGTCGCCCAGACGCTGTCAGGTTTCGGCCACTACCTTGTCGTCGAGGTCAGCGGCAGCGAAGGCGCCATACGTGCAACATGGTCGGCAAACGATGCGGCCAGCACCGAACCGGTCTTCGATCTTTTCGTCGGCCCTGTTGGCATGACAGCGCCCGAGAAAATCAATCTTGAGGGAAAATCCGGAGAAGTATTCGAACTCGCCGAACAGATCCGTCTCACCGTCGAGAAATTCGATCACGGGCAACCGCTCATTGATGTACGCGAAGGCCGCAAGGCCGTCGTCGTCTGCCTCGAAGCCGAACGTTCGGTGGTCGAGCGAAGGGAGATCGCACTGAAGTTTACATGAACGATCTGTGAAACATTTGTTTCGGATCGAAAATCCTTGATTGGGAGGAAGGATCGGATTGCGTGACACTCCCGTCGCCACCGATCCTCTGGAAAGGATGAGACCATGCAAAGACGACAGTTTCATTCCACGGTCGCCGCATCCGTCGCGCTGGCGGCAACCTTCGGCGGTGCGGCGCAGGCGCAAGAGAAGAAACTCACGCTGCTCACCTGGAACCTTCCCATCTACGAGGAAAAGTTCCGCGGGTGGATTGCCGACTTCCAGCAATTGCATCCCGATTTCACGGTCGAATGGCTGGACAAGAAGGGAACCGAGTTCGGTGCCTTCTACCAGACCCAGCTCGCCGCCGGGACGGCGCCGGATATCATCGACGTGCAGGGAATGCTCTGGGCGGAGTATGCCGCCAACGATGGACTGGTGCCACTAGATCCCTATCTCGAAAAGGAACCCGACGTTGCAGCCCGCTACAACAAGGATGGCATGCAACTGTGGAACTATAACAATCACCAGTATATGCTGCCTTATTACTATTCCAAGACATTGATGGTCTATAACAAGAAGCTCTTCGAAGAAGCGGGAATTTCTACTCCACCTTCGAACTTCGACGAGTTGTTGGATGCCGCCTACAGGATCAAGGACAGCGGTGATGGACGCACCGGTTTCATCACGCTGAATTTCGACTGGTTGTACTGGTCGATCATGGCGATGAACGGCATCGAACTGTTGAATGCCGATATGACCGAAGCCGCGTTCAACACCCCCGAGATGGTCGACGTCGTGACCCGCCTCGCGAAGGCGACGACCGACGGGGCGATCAACCCGATCTCCTGGACCGGCCGCTGGGTCGAGCCCAACAATGCCTTCGCCGCCGGCGACATCGGCATGTACCAGGGCCACGGCGCGGCACTCTTCTGGATCATGGGCCAGGCCGACTGGGCCAATGCCGACACGCTCGGCGTGGTGGAGTGGCCGGGCGGCTGGGGTGTCCCGAACGCGCACGGCCTCGGCATCTCGGCCTCGACCGAGCATCCGGACGAGGCCTTCGACTTCATCCAGATCGCCCTGAACGACAAGTGGCAGACGATCATGGCGGACAACTTCACCATCCTGACGCTGAACAACTCGGTCGACGAGGCGCTCATCGCCGGGCTCGACGACCCGCTCAAGGCGGCGACGCTCGAGCTCTCGCTCGCCAACATGGACAAGCAGACCGGCAACTGGGTGACGCCCCTCGACGCCCGGATCAAGGACGCCTTCTGGCCCGACATCCAGGCAGCTCTCCTCGGCCAGCGCGACCCGGCCGAGGCGATCGCCGACGCCGAGAACAAGGTCAACCGCGTGCTCCGGCGCGGCTGAGACCAGCGGGAGGCGTCGCCGCCGGCGGCGCCTCCCTCGCTCGCTTCGGGAACGACTGCGTGTTCGCCAGGAAGAGCCATCGCGAGTACCTGCTGGTGTGGCTGATGCTGCTGCCGGCGCTCGCCATCTTCATGCTGTTCCGCATCATCCCGCTGCTCTGGAACGGCGTGCTCTCGTTCCAGTTCTGGTCGCCGACCAAGCCCGCGGAGTTCGCCGGCCTCTATCACTACGAGGAGATGTTCCTCTACGACGACGTCTTCTGGGAAGCGCTGGTCAACACCTTCAAGTACATGCTGACGGCGCCCATCGCGATCATCCTCGCCTTGCTGCTGGCGCTGCTCGTCAACAGCCGGATCAGGGGCCGCGGCATCTACCGCACCATTATCTTCCTCAGCTACCCGCTCATGGTCGTGGCGGTCGGCATCATCTGGCGCTGGCTCTTCGACCAGCGGGTCGGCCTGATCAACTTCAGCCTGCGCTCGTTCGGCCTGATCGACGAGCCCATCGCCTTCCTCGAGAGCTTCGCCACGGCGCTCCCCTCGGTGATCGCCGCCGCCATCTGGCAGATCGTCGGCTTCTTCATGATCATTCTGCTCACCGGGCTGCAGAGCATCCCGCAGAACCTCTACGAGGCCGCCTCGATCGACGGGGCCAGCCGCTGGAGCCAGTTCTGGCGGATCACCCTGCCGCTGCTCCGGCCCTCGCTTTTCCTCTGCTTCGTGATCGGCATCATCGCGTCCTTCACCAGCTTCGACCTGATCTACGTGATGACCGGCGGCGGACCCGGCCATGCCACCGAGCTGCTTATCACTTATGTCTACAAGACGGCTTTCACGCTGACCCAGTTCGACTATGCCGGGGCGTTGACCATCGTCATGTTCCTGCTCTTCGTCGGCATTGCGCTCATCGGCAACCTGCTCGCCGGCGGCGATGCCGGCCGCGTCGACATCGCGGACTAGGGGAGCAAGTCGATGCATCGCTATCCCCGCTGGCCGATCCACCTGATCCTGGTGATCGTCTCGTTCGTCATGCTCGTGCCCTTCTACTGGGTCATCAAGACGAGCATCACCGGCGAGAACATCTTCAATTACCCGCCGTCGCTCTGGCCGGTCGATCCGCAGCCCTTCTTCTACGTCGATGCCTGGTACGCGATCCCCTTCCCGCGCTTCTTCCTCAACAGCGTGATCGTCGCCGGCATGGCGATCGTCGCCAACCTGATCATCAACGCGGCGGCCGGCTTCGCCCTGACCAAGAGCTTCCCGGGCAAGCGCTGGATGATCCTCCTCCTGCTCGCCTGCATGATGATCCCGTTCCACGCGACGATCATCCCGGCCTACCTGATCACGGCCCAGCTCGGCCTCTTGAACACCCATCTCGGCCTGGCGCTGCCGGCCTTCTCGCACATCATCTGCATCTTCCTCTTCAAGGCGAGCTTCGACGCGATCCCGCCGTCGCTCATCCAGGCGGCCAAGATCGACGGCGTGCCGGAATGGCAGATCCTGCTCAAGATCATGCTGCCCCTGGCCAAGCCCGCGGTCGCCACCAACATCATCCTGTCGTTCATCTGGTCCTGGAACGACTTCCTCTGGCCCCTGATCATCGTCCGCGATGTCGACATGCAGACGCTGCCCTTGGGACTTTCCACATTCCTGGCCTATTTCGAGGACACGACCGGCGCACTTTACGCCTTTTGCGTGATGGTCCTCGCGCCCGGCCTGCTGGTCTTCCTGCTGGCACAAAGGCAGTTCATCGCCGGTCTGACCTCCGGCGCGCGGAAGGGCTGACCCCATGAAGTTTGCCCGCGAATGGCTGTTCAATCGGGTCGTGATCACGTTCGCCCTGCTTGCCGCAATCATCATCGGCTGGAATCTCCATGTCTCCGCCCATGATGACGGTATTCTCGAAGGCGTGGTGATCGACGCGAATGGCAGACCTGTCGCGGGAGCCAGAGTGGTTCTCAATGAACGCACGATCACGAGCCTGTCGCCCATCGCCGAGACGCTCACCGGCGGGGATGGACGCTTCCGCTTTGCTGCCCACGACCGCCATGCCCTGGTGCTGGTTGCGGACAAGCCCGGTGTGGGCATGTCCGAGCGTGTCGAGGTCAGGCTCTATTTCCGCAACCAGAACCGGATATTGAAAGAACCCGTCATGCTGTTGACATCATCATGAGCGACAACATCGCAAGTCCCGTGGCCGGTGAACGGATCGTCATTCCACATGCCGATGATGTCGGCATGTGCCATGGCGCCAACCGCGCATACATGGAGATTGCCGGCCGGGGCTTCGTGACGACGGGTTCGGTCATGGTTCCCTGCCCGTGGTTCGGTGAAATCGCGGAGTGGGCTGGCGGTCGGGATGATGCCGATCTTGGCGTTCACCTGACATTGACCAGCGAGTGGCGACATTACCGCTGGGGACCCATTTCCACTCGGTCAAAGAAATCGGGCCTGATCGACAATGAGGGCTGCTTTCCCCACCGGGTTCCCGAACTTCGCGCGACCCTCGATCCAATCGCAGCAGACGACGAAATGCGCGCACAAGTTGAACGTTTCATCGGACGCGGGATGAGGCCAACCCATATCGACACTCATATGGGTGCGGCGATGGTTCCAGAGCTGATCGACATCACCATTGCCATTGCCCGGGACTATCACCTGCCGCTGCTGTTCCCGCGGACAATCGAGAGCTATCTTGACGTTCTCGATATCGGCCCCGTGGACCCGGCTTTCTATCGCGAGCGTCATGCCGGGTTGGAAGCCGAAGGGGCAACCTTCGTCGACCGCTTCATCATGACCCCCTGGGTCGCAAGCGATGCCGCCTTCGCCAGATACAGCCAGATGATTGAAAGCCTTCGGGTCGAGACGACCTTCTTTTCCCTGCACCCCAACGCTCCGGGCGATATCGAGGTGATCTGCCCCAACCTCGCTCATTGTCGGACCGACGAATATCGCCTTGCGGTGGATCGAAAGTTTCTTTCCATTCTTGAACGGGAGAAAGTCAGGATTGAGGGATTTTCAAAGTTACGCGATCAACTGAACCTGCCAACCCGCCGCTGAAGGCAGCGGCAACCTTCCGTCAACATTACCAAGGAAAGACTGTCACATGGACCGTATCGACCTGAATGCCGACTGCGGCGAGTCCTTCGGCCCATGGGTCATGGGCCATGACGAGCAGATTCTCGATATTGTCACATCGGCGAATATTGCCTGCGGTTTCCACGCGGGCGACCCCGATGTCATGGCCACGACCATGCGGCTGGCCACTGAAAAGGGTGTTGGCATCGGCTGCCACCCGGGGCTGGACGACCTGCGCGGCTTCGGACGCCGTCCGATCCCCACCGGCCGGGAAAACCTGCAGAACATGATCCGCTACCAGCTCGGCGCCTCCCAGGCGATGGCCAGGGCGGCGGGCAGCCAAGTCCGGCACTTCAAGCTGCATGGCGCCCTCTCCAACATGGTCACCAACGACAAGGCGATGGCCCGGGCCTGCTATGAGGCCGCCCTCGACATCGCGCCCGACATCACCATTCTGGTTCTGGCGGCCACACCGATGGAAGCGGCCGCCCGTGAACTGGGGTGCGCCTGGGCAGCGGAAATCTTCGCAGACCGCGCATATAATGACGACGCGTCGCTCGTCAATCGCAGCCTGCCCGGTGCCGTGATCCACGATGCACAACAAGCCGCCGGACGAATCGTCGAAATGGTGAAGGAGGGTGCGATCATCGCCGCATCCGGCAAGCGCATCCCCACCCGTATCGACACCGTCTGCGTTCATGGGGACAGTCCAGAAGCGGTGGACATCGCCCGTTCGGTCAGAACGGCCCTCGAAGCCGCCCGCATCGCCGTCCGCCGATTCCCGACACGTGACGGACGCGAATGACCGTCGACGGGAGACCTTAACGTTCCGGTGCGGCTGCTCATGGCCTGATTCTGTCGCATCTCAGGCCGCAGCAGTTTCGCATCCCTTGCCTCGCCTGTCGAACAGGATCCATGTGCGGATGATGACCAGCGACAGCAGGATACGGCCTGCGAACAGTGTCCAGAAGTCGCCGCCGATGGCGACCATGACCGCGGTGTCCTCGATCAACCCGTGACAGAGGGACAGCCAGATGAGCGCATCGGTACGCGCACGACGGCTGATCGATGGGTCCCTGCCGCGAGCGATGATGAGCCCGCCGCCGAAGGCGAGGCCGAGCAGGGCTCCGGCCGTGGTGATCGAGGTAACAGAGGAATCCAGGCCCGCCAGTCGCATGAGTGGCGCCAGCATGCCGTTGAGGATGCGGGTGAAACCGGTGGCATCGAAGATGTCGAACAGGAGCAGCAGGGCAAAGAGTATCGCGGCCAGCAGTCCCATGCCCGAAATACTGGCCCATGCCCATTCGCCGAGCGTGGATTCCGGACGGGCCAGGCCGGCAAAGTGGGAAAGATTGGCTGGCTGCGCCAGATAGCCGGTCGTCCGGCTGACGATGTCGATGAGCCAGGCAGCGATGACAGCGGCCAGCAGGCGCACGGCCGTCGTGCCCCAGAACGATCCACCCGCCCGGGCGACAATCGCCTGTTCGACAGGAATGGCATGGGCAAACAGCATCATGGCACAAATGGCGGTGAGCTGGGCAACGGTGATGTCGAGGCCCAGAAGCAGCGGCAGCGTCGCAATGGCACCGTAAGGACTGGCCAGTATCGAGGTCAGGACGACAATGGCCGCCGCACCCGGCAGGTTCACCAGCTCCATTGCCGGCACGAAGACGGGACTGATGCGGGCGATCACGTCGTAATGCTCGGCAATGCGTATCAGGATCATGATGGGCACCATGATCCGCGCCATTTCCCAGAAGGTCGAAAGACTGCGGCGACCGAGCGATTGAAGATAGGCATTGAGGCGAGTCATGGGTCCGTACCGACGATGGCCTCGGTGTTCGACACCTGAAGCGATGGAATGAACCTTCTTGTGCTGGCGAATATCCGGGCGCTCAAGCCCTTTTCATCAGGACCGGGCAAATGGCAGGCCGGCCCGTGAGACAATGCCTTGGTACATGCCGGGAAAACAGCCACCAGGCTGTCTCGGCCTTCATCGCCACGGCGTTCGCCCAACCCGACCATGCGGCTGCCAGGGCACAGTGGCGTCAGGTTGCCGACCAGATGCCCATGCCGACCAGATGCACCCCAAGCTACCGAAGCTCTTCACACTGGTGGACAGGGCTGAGGAAGGCATGCTGGCCTACATTGCGGATGATATCCGGACCAGCGGGGAAAGGGTCAGGGGTTCCTTACAGTTGAACCGGTGTACACGAAGCTGATTGTGCGCTCAGGACGCGGCATAGGCGGGTGGCCTCCGCCGCGGTCGCCACCGGGCCGACGAGGAGCGGTTCGTTTCCTGTTCCATCCTGGGCCAAGGGCTGCAGGCCGCGCGTCAGGTCTGCAAAGCGGGTCTGCAAGACGGACCAGCGCGCAATCGCGGCCTCCGCCGTGCCATATTCGCCAAGGTCAAGGAACCAGCTCTCGACCGGCCCTCCCCCGACCGAGAGATCTTCTCCGCCCAGCCCAATTCCGACAACCACGTTGGTCCCGAGTTCCCGGGACTGGCCCAGCGGCAACGCCGTTATATCCGGGCGCAACACCGCCGCCCTCGTCTGACTGGGCTGCATGGCCTGCAGGCCGGAATAGTAGGCAAGATTGTTGTCCACGGCCGCAGCATCGAGATCGAGGCTTGCAATCCTCCTCGCCGCGAGAATGTCGCCGTTCAGACCGTAGGCGAGTGCGAGATTCTGACGAATGCGAGGTGTAGAATCACCGCTCTCGGCCAAAGGCTTCAGAACGCCGATCGCTCCTTCGGTATCACCGGAAAGAGCCAGCGACAGACCCAGATTGTTCTGAAGCGAAATTGACGACGGATCATAGTACAGTCCGCGTCGGTAGAGTTCCGCGGCCCTGGCATGCTCTGCCTGCATGTCGTAGATCACGGCCGCCATGTTGATGATATGCAGATCATCGGGATGTTTTTCGAGGACGGGGTCAACATGCGCGGCAGCGGCTTCGGGACGCCCCAGCGCGATCATGGACCTGGCATAGCCGAGTGTGGATTCGATATCATCGGTCGAGACTGCCAGTGCAGCGGAATAGGCCTCGCTGGCCTCCTGCGGGCGGCCCAGCTTGTCGAGAACACCCCCCAACGACCGCAGGGCGTCGAGGTTTTTCGGCTCGCGCGCCAGGACATGGTCATAGAGCGCCGCCGCCGTTGCCAGATCACCCGAACCCTGGGCATCCCTGGCCATGCGCAGCAATCGCTCCGCCTGGGCGGCGGGGCCCAGTTCGCCCAGTTCCGCACGTGCGCCGGGGGTACGGGGCGCATCGCCCGGACCCATCTGGCAACCGGCAAGGGTCAGAACCAGCGCGGTTGCTACCAATCCGGTACGACACAGCTGCAGTTTCGACGAAAACATCCAAGGGATCTCCGGCAACATCCATTCAAGCGGATAATGAATGCCTCGTGGTGAAGAAACGGTTAAGCGGTATCGTTTTTTTTGATCTTCGATCTCTCGTTTTCGAGAATATGCCGCTTGCGGTCCGTTCCAGCCCGATATCCACCAATCGATCCATCTTCACGAACGACCCTGTGACACGGGATGGCCAGCAGCAGCGGATTGCGGGCGCAGGCACTCGCAACGGCACGAACGGCCGTCGGCGCACCAATCGCCCGCGCCACCTGCGCATAGGACCATGTCTCGCCACAGGGAATCGTCATCAGACCTTGCCATACCCGCTCCTGAAAGGCGGTACCGCGGATGTCCAATGGCAGGTCATGGCTCCGCTGCGGCTCCTCGATCAGGTCAATGACGGTCATGACAATCCGCTTCCAGTCACCATCACTCGGTTCCGGTGTCAGACATGCCCTGTCGAAGCGCTTGCGCAGGGCCGCTTCGAGCGCTTGATCGTCATCGCCTATTTCGATGGTACAGATCCCCGCCGCCGTACGGGCGACAAGCATGCGGCCAAGCGGGCAATCGGCCGTCATGAACGAGATGCGTTCGCCAACGCCGCCACGGCGGTAGCATTTGGGCTTCATGCCAAGTCGTTGACCATCCTTTTCATAGAAACGACTGCTCCCGCCATAGCCCGCGTCATAAAATGCACCGGTGACGCTATCCGCCCCCGGTAACAAGTCACGCAGACGCTGACGTCGCCTCGCCTGGGCAAAGACCTGCGGTGTGATGCCAAGCCGAAGGCGGAACATCTTGCGCAATCGCTCGCCACCGATCCCGGCAGCCGCGGCAAGATCGGCCAGCACGGGTACATCGTCACTGGCGTCGATCAACTCACAAATCTGGATCAGCTTCCGACTGTCTTCATCGTCACCGCGGGGCCGGCAGCGCAGACACGGACGAAAGCCGGCCATTTCAGCGTCGCGGGGATCATCGAAGAACAGCGTGTTCTCACGTCGCGGCCGTTTCGAGCGGCAATCCGGGCGGCAGTAAATTCCGGTCGTGCGCACGGCATAGAAGAATGAGCGATCCATGTTCCTGCCGGCCTCACCGCCATGGATGATGCGCCAGCGCAGGTCATCGAGCGTCTCGCCGACACGGTTCACCTCCCGCTCCTTCCCGTTTTCCAGACTTCGATCAAACACCCGCCATCTCCCGCATGCCGTCGAATGCACACTGCATCCAACGCATGCAGCCTATGGCCCGGACGGCACCGGGTCACTCCGCAAACACGGTTGGTAATTCGAGGTCCGCACCCTGCGGGTAGACAGACAGGGGCGTCAGCTACGCAGGCGATCGATGGCGGTCATGACTTTGTCGAACATTTCCACGGTAAGTCGTCCGGTATTCACGTTATATCGCGAACAGTGATAACTCGACACGAGATGACGGCCATCGGCAAGCCTGGTCACCTGGCCATGACGAAAGGGAACTTCGCTGGTCCTGATCTCAAGGGCCCGCAGGAGGGTCCCATGGGCAATGCGGCCAAGAGCGAACAGGATGCCAGGACGCGGTGTCTGATTGATCTCGTCCAGCAGAAATTCCCGACAATTATTGATTTCTCCGGTTGTCGGCTTGTTCGCCGGAGGCACGCAACGCACGGCATTGACAATCCTGCAATCGATCAATTGCAGCCCATCGTCGGGCCGTGCGTCGAACTCGCCCTTCGACCATCCATGCCGGGCCAGCGCCGCATACAGCACTTCCCCGGCAAAATCACCGGTAAATGGCCGCCCCGTCCGATTGGCTCCCGACAGGCCCGGAGCCAGGCCGACAATGAGGAGCTGGGCATCGCGTGCGCCAAAGGCGGGCACCGGCCGATTGTGCCAGGCCGGCTGCCGACGGCGCTGCTCATCGAGGAAACCGGCAAGTCGGGAACAGCGGCGGCAGTCGGGCGGTGGCGCAGACCGGACGGTCCACGCCACCATCGAATTCTCACTCGTCATAGAACTCTTCGTCGTCCTCCTCGAGGTCTCCGCGATCATCGTCATGGTCATCGAAATCGCGACGCTGATCGTCCCGGCCACCCGTATGTTCCCGGGCGATGAGATCCTCGAACTGGGCGAGATCCACGAAAAAATCTGCCTGACGGCGCAATTCGTCGGCGATCATCGGCGGCTGCGGACGAATCGTGCTGACAACCGTCACCCTGACACCACGCCGCTGCAACGCCTCGACAAGCACGCGAAAGTCGCCGTCGCCGGACATGAGGATGACATGGTCGACAAACGGGGCGATCTCCATCGCCTGCACGGCGATTTCGACATCCATGTTTCCCTTGAATTTCCTGCGGCCGGTGGACTGCGTGAATTCCTTGAGCGGCTTCGTCACCATGGTAAAGCCGTTGTAGTCGAGCCAGTCGACCAGCGGACGGATCGGGGAGTATTCCTGCTCATCAAGCAGGGCCGTATAGTAGTAAGCTCGGATCAACCTCGAGCGACTGGCAAAAACATCCAGCAGGCGCTTGTAGTCGATATCGAAGTCGAGAGCACGTGCGGCCTGGAACAGATTGGCGCCGTCGATGAAGAGAGCCACACGGTCTTCTTCGCGGATATGTCTGAGGGCTGTTAGCCGTGCCATGTTAATCTCCATTTTTTCGGCACGTTGTCATTATGCGTAACCAAGAGCGCAGCCGCGGAAGTTTCCGGCCGCGCATTGAAACATGCCCGTCGGTCCGGCAACGCTTCGATGCGTTCCATTCCGGGAAACCGTAATATATGCGAGACAACGCTCCTCCAATCACGCTTGCCGTGTATAATCCACCTCTTGTGAAAGATCCATCTTATCCGAACGCGCCGTTTCATGCTACACAGTGGGTTTGCGTCGGCACCGACATTGGGCTAAGAGCATGCTCAGCTTGCTGTAACCGATTTACAATGGAGTCATTCCGCCATGGCGCGCATCACTGTCGAGGATTGCGTCGAGCGCGTTCCCAGCCGTTTCGAGCTGGTCATGCTTGCGTCGCAGCGTGCACGCGACGTGTCTGCCGGAGCCGCTCTCACGATCGATCGCGATAACGACAAGAATCCGGTCGTGGCGCTGCGCGAGATCGCCGACGAGACCGTCGACCTCGACCATCTTCGTTACGAATTGATCCATGGCCTGCGCCGTCATGTGGAAGGCGACGAAGAAGAGCCGGAGGATCTGGCGCAGGAACTCGAGGCGCTGATGCCCAGCCGTCCGATGGTTGGCGCCGAAGGCGACGAGATGCCCGAGGGACTGAGCTACGGCGACATGGACGTGGAGGAGGAGGACTGAAACGGAACGCTCGCCGCCTGACCGCCTAGACAGATTGCGCGCCCCGCCGGAGGTTGTCGGCGGCGGGGAAAGCGTTCGACAGCCCGCACCGGCGAGGCCGCTTGTCACGGATGGCAGCGGTTCCCGGGCCTTGAATGGCGGGAGTGAAGCTGTTCAGGCACCGCGCAAGCGGGTCATGCGTCAATATGACCTTGTCGAACTCGTCAAGTCCTACGATCCCAACGCCGACGAAAACCTCCTCAATCGGGCCTATGTCTTCGCCATGAAGGCGCACGGGACGCAGTTGCGGGCTTCGGGGGACCCGTACTTTCACCATCCCGTCGAAGTGGCCGGTATCCTTGCCGGCTACAAGCTCGACAGCGCTTCGATCGCGACGGGCCTGTTGCACGATACGGTCGAGGACACGGGCGTCACGCTGGACGAAATCCGCAGCCTGTTCGGCGACACCGTTGCCCGCCTCGTCGATGGCGTAACCAAGCTCAACAAGATCCACCTGCAGTCGGCACAGGCCGCACAGGCTGAAAATTTCCGCAAGCTCCTGCTGGCGATGTCCGAGGACATCCGGGTGTTGCTGGTCAAGCTCGCGGACCGCCTGCACAACATGCGCACCCTGCATTTCATCGGCAAGCCCGAGAAGCGCCGACGCATCGCAACCGAAACAGCCGAGATCTATGCGCCGCTTGCCGCACGTATCGGCATGGAGAAACTCAAGGCCGAGCTTGAGGATCTCGCCTTCAAGGAGCAGTGGCCGGATGCCTACGACAGCATCCAGCACCGCTTGCAACAACTGCGCCGGGACGATACCGGGCTCATAGCCCGGATCGTGGCGGGCGTGCAGGAAACGCTGAGCCGGGACGGCATCGAGGCCGATATCAGCGGCCGCGAGAAGTCGCCGGTCTCGATCTGGCGCAAGATGCAGCGCAAGAACATCAGCTTCGAACAGTTGGCCGATATCATGGCCTTTCGCGTGCTCGTCGACAGCGTCGGGGAATGCTATGCCGCATTGGGGTGCATTCACGCCGAATATTCCATGCTTCCGGGCCGTTTCAAGGACTTCATCAGCACTCCGAAACCCAACGGCTACCGATCGCTGCACACCACCATCATCGGCCCGGAACGGCGCAAGATCGAGGTTCAGATCCGCACCCGGCAGATGCACGAGGTCGCCGAACTGGGAGTTGCCGCCCACTGGGCCTACAAGCAGCAGGACAACGCCGTCACCGATGGCAAGCGCTATCGCTGGATCCGCGAACTGCTCGACATTCTCGAACATGCCGCCAGCCCCGAGGATTTCCTCGAACATACCAAGTTGGAGATTTTTCAGGACCAGGTGTTCTGCTTCACTCCGCGGGGCGACCTGATCGCCCTGCCCCGCGGTTCGACGCCGGTCGATTTTGCCTATGCCGTCCACAGCGAGGTCGGCGATCATTGCGTCGGCGCTCGTGTCGACGGACGGATGGTGCAACTTCGTACCGAACTGGAGAATGGCGATCAGGTCGAGATCATCACCAGTCGCAATGCCTGGCCGTCGGCAGCATGGGAGCGCTTTGTCGCCACGGGCAAG
The DNA here is from genome assembly GCA_020638465.1 of Geminicoccaceae bacterium. Classification (NCBI taxonomy): domain Bacteria; kingdom Pseudomonadati; phylum Pseudomonadota; class Alphaproteobacteria; order Geminicoccales; family Geminicoccaceae; species Geminicoccaceae bacterium. The sequence goes on along the minus strand of JACKIM010000001.1, from coordinate 1,744,278 downwards.
GCCCGCGCCCGGATCCGCCGCTACCTCAAGACCAAACGCCGCGAGGATCTGGTGCAACGCGGTCGCGAGGCCCTCCAGCGGGCACAGCGCGACGGGGTTCTCAAGCTCACCGAAAGGCAGCTTGAGAAAGCCGCCTCGTTCCTCCAGCAGAAATCGGCCGACGACATGCTGGTGGCCATTGGCGAAGGCAATCTCTCGCCACGGCTCGTGATCGAGCAGTTCAAGCAGCAGGGCACATCCGCGCCGGTCGTCGATGAAGAGATCGCGCGGATGCAGCCGGGCTCGCCGCTGCCGCTCAAGCGCCCGCGTGGCGACGGGCGAGGCCAGGATCGGGACGCCCACTCATCATTGGAAGGCTTGCCCGCGGGCATCGCTTTCCAACTGGCCGGATGCTGTCGCCCGGTGCCGGGCGATGCCATCGTCGGTGTCGTGCGCACCGGCCGGCCAGTGAGTGTCCACCTTGCCGAATGCCGCAATGTCGCCCGGATGGATCCGGCTACAAGCCGCTTCATCGATGTCGGCTGGGGTGAAATCGACCAGGATGCCCTGACACCGTCGCGGTTGTCGGTCATGGTCCTCAACAAGCCTGGAGCCCTCGGCACGATCTCGACCATCATTGGCAAGCAGGATGCCAACATCACGGATGTTCGCGTAGGCCGCCGGGCACGGGATCTCTACGAGATGATCCTCGATGTCGAGGTGAGTGACCTCGAACAATTGCTGCGTACCCAGGCGGCCCTGCGGGCAAGTGCAATCGTCGTCGGGGTTGAACGTATTCAGTCTTGAGAAGACTGACACAACAAAACATTTGATTATATTGAAATGATATATCTAATGACAATCTTATCATTCATTGCATTTTATTATGATTGAATTCGTCCAGGACAATTGATTATAGAATGACGGTTTCACCTGTTCGGGCTGGATCGTCACATGTCGCAAGAGTTGCCGACTGCCATAAGCGCCAGGGTAAGCAGTATCGCGCTGATCGGGCTTGAGCCGGCCGCAGTCGATGTCGAATTGCAGCTCAGTTCCGGCATGCCATCCTTCACCATCGTCGGCCTGCCGGACAAGGCGGTGGCCGAGAGCCGCGAACGGGTCCGCGCTGCACTGTCCAGCCTGCAGCTCGCCCTTCCGTCGAAGCGCATTACCGTCAACCTGGCACCGGGCGACCTGCTCAAGGAAGGCAGTCACTACGACCTGCCCATCGCGCTCGGCCTGCTGGCGCTGATGCGCATCGTACCTTCCGATCTCTGTGAAGGCGCGATTGTCATGGGCGAGCTCGGCCTCGACGCCTCCATTCGCCCGGTTCCCGGCATCCTGGCCGCCGCCATCGACGCCTCGGGTCGCAACATGTCCTTGATCTGCCCGCAGGGCTCCGCCAGCGAAGCGGCTCTGATCGGCACCGATCTGAATATCATCGCCGCAGCCGACCTGCTCACCCTCATCCAGCACCTGCGCGGCGAAATCGTCCTGCCGCAACCCGTCGCCGACGAAATCCGCGACGAGTCCGACTTTCGCGACCTGCGCGACATCAAGGGACAGGAATCGGCCAAGCGGGCACTCGAAATTGCGGCCGCAGGCGGTCACAACCTGCTCATGAGCGGGCCGCCGGGTTCGGGCAAGTCGATGCTGGCCGCCCGCATCAACGGCCTGCTGCCACGTCTCACCAGCACCGAAATGCTCGAAGTGGCCCTGATCGCCAGCGTCGGCGGCCGGCTTGCCGAACGCAGGCTGTCCCGGCTGCCGCCCTATCGCAGCCCGCATCATGCTGCTTCGATGGCCGCCATGGTCGGTGGCGGCAGTCACGCCCGACCCGGCGAGATTTCCCTGGCCCACAACGGTGTGCTGTTCCTCGACGAGCTGCCCGAATTCGGTCGCCAGGTACTCGAAGCCCTGCGACAACCGCTGGAGACGGGAGTGGTCACCGTGTCGCGCGCCCGTTGCCATGTCACCTACCCTGCCCGTGTCCTGCTGGTTGCGGCGATGAATCCGTGCCGCTGCGGTCACATGGGTGACCCCGGACTTGCCTGCTCGAAGGCCCCGCAATGCGGTCGCGATTACCAAAAACGCATCTCCGGCCCATTGTTTGACCGTATCGACCTGCATGTCGATGTCCCGGCCGTGAGTCCGAGGGACCTGTCGCTGCCCGTCCCCGGCGAGGACAGCAAGAACGTGGCCGCACGCGTCGCGGCGGCCCGAAAGGTCCAGCGCGAGCGATTTGCCGCCAGCAATCGGGCCGATCTGCGCTGCAACGCAATGATGGAAGGCGAAATCCTCTACGCGCTGTGCCCGATCGACCATGACGCCCACGTCATCCTCGACCGGTCCATCGAGAAACTCCGCCTGTCGGCCCGTGGCTATCACCGGGTCATCAAGGTTGCCCGCACGGTGGCAGACCTTGACGGCTGCGATACCATCAAGCGGGTTCACATCGCGGAAGCCGTCAGCCTGCGCCACAAGGTTGCCCGGGCATGAACTGCGACCGGCGGGCAAGGCCGGTGGCGTGAGCGGGTCGATGCGGATTGGTACTGGTCAATCGTCCGGCAATGTCCACATTGCACGAAAGACCAGCCATTCGGAGAACCGGCCATGGACGCGCTCAGATTGGGCATCAATGTTGATCATGTTGCCACTGTGCGGAATGCTCGTGGTGGCGATAATCCATGCCCGGTCCGGGCTGCCAGGATGGTCGCGGAGGCCGGAGGTGACGGCATCACCGCCCATCTGCGCGAGGATCGCCGGCACATCACCGATCGTGACGTCGAACGGATCCGCGCGGAGTGCGAACTTCCGCTCAATTTCGAGATGGCTGCCACCGAGGAGATGATCGCCATCGCGACAAGGTTGCGCCCGCACGCGACCTGTCTCGTTCCCGAGCGCCGCGAGGAGCGTACGACGGAACACGGACTGGATGTTGTCCGCCTGGAGGACGAACTCAAGGACAAGACGGCCCGACTCCTCGACGCCGGATGCCGGGTGTCGCTCTTCATCGACCCGTCGCCGGCATCGGTGGAAGCCGCCGCGCGCATTGGTGCGCCGGTCGTGGAACTGCACACGGGCACCTATTGCGAGGCCCGGGGAACGGGACGGGAATCGGAACTGCGGCGCATCGTCGACGCGGCACGCGCCTGCGAACAACTCGGCATCGAATGCCATGCGGGGCACGGTCTCGACTACAGGACGGTCAAGCCCGTGGCAGCCATTCCCAACATGATGGAACTCAACATCGGTCATTTTCTCATTGGCGAGGCCATCTTCGTCGGATTTATCCCAGCAATTCGGGAAATGCGGCGACTGATGGACGAAGCGCGCGCGGGCCGATAGGCGGGAAGGTCTCCGGTCCATGATCATCGGCATCGGCAGCGATCTCATCGACATCCGCCGCATTGCGCGCACGCTGGAACGCTTCGGCGACCGCTTCACCCATCGCTGTTTCACCGAACTCGAACGGGCGAAAGCCGACCGCCGCTACAACCGCGCGGATACCTATGCCAAGCGCTATGCCGCGAAGGAGGCTTGCACCAAGGCCCTCGGCACGGGCTTCCGTCAGAGCGTGTTCTGGCGCGATATCGGCGTGATCAACCTGCCTTCGGGCAAGCCGACACTCGCTCTTGCCGGTGGTGCCCTCGACCGCCTGAACGCAATCACGCCGCCCGGTCTGGAGGCACGGATCGAACTCACACTCACCGACGAACCGCCGATGGCCGAAGCCCTCGTCATCATCCAGGCGCTACTTCCCGGTTCTCCTTGACAGCTCTGGCGGCGGATTGGATCGTTCACGCGATTTTCGACGGGGAGGAAAGAGAAATGATTGACGAAGGCCGCCAAGCGGCGATCGAGCGGGTTCGGGCTCATTTTGACAATGGCGGTTTCCTTGCGGACCTGCGCCGCCGTGTCGCCATTCCATCCGAAAGCCAGGATCCGTCCCGCCGCGACGACCTGTACCGTTATCTGGCCGAGGAGATCGCCCCGTCACTCACGGCGATGGGATTCGAAAGCCGGATCTTCGACAACCCCGACGAGCGCGGCGGCCCGTTGCTGGTCGGAACGCGCCACGAAGGCGAAGGACTGCCGACACTGCTCACCTACGGTCACGGCGACGTGGTACGCGGGATCAGGAAGCAATGGCGCGAAGGTCTTGATCCGTGGACGATTACCATCGAGGGCAACCGCTGGTACGGGCGCGGCACGGCCGACAACAAGGGGCAGCATTCCATCATCATGGCGGCGCTCGCCACGCTCATCGAACAACGCAAACGGCTCGGCTTCAATGTCAAGATCCTGATCGAGACCAGCGAGGAGATCGGTTCGCCCGGGCTGGACGAGTTCTGCGCCCAGCATCGCGACCTGCTCGCGGCCGACGTGCTCATCGCCAGCGACGGCCCGCGGATCAAACCCGACACGGCCGATGTCAAGCTGGGCAATCGCGGCGGCATCGCCTTCGATCTTCAGGTCAACCTGCGCAAGGGCAGCCTGCACTCCGGGCATTACGGCGGCCTGCTCGAAGACCCGGGAATCACGCTGGCCCATGCCCTCTCCACCATCACCACGCCGCGCGGCAAGATTCTCGTCGAGGAATGGCTGCCGAAATCGGTGCCCGCCCGTGTCACGGAATCGCTGAGGAAGGCCGTCATCGATCCAGGCGACCCGACGCTGGCGATTCCCGAAGACTGGGGCGAACCCGGACTGAACCGGGCGGAAAAGGTCTATGGCTGGACCAGCTTCATCGTGCTGGCCTTCCTCACCGGCCGGCCGGAAGCGCCTGTCAACGGCGTGCAGCCCGATGCCCGCGCGCACTGCCAGATCCGCTATACCGCCGATGTCGATGCGGACCGTTTCCTGCCTGCATTGCGCGAACATCTCGACAGACACGGATTTCCACAAGTCGAGATCATCCCGGCCACTCGCAACTTCTTCAAGGCATGGCGGACCGATCCCGACGATCCATGGGTCGACTTCTGCCTGCAGTCACTGGAACGCACATTGGGCAGACCGGCCAATCTGATGCCCAATTCATCCGGCAGTCTTCCCAGCGAGGTGTTCGCCCGCAATCTGGACCTGCCGGTGATCTGGATCCCGCATTCCTATGGCGGTTGCAAGCAGCATGGTCCGGATGAGCACATCCTGGCCTCCGCCACACGCGAGGCCCTCGGTATCATGACCGGATTGTTCCATGACCTGGGAACGACACCGCCTATCGTCGATTGATAATGGGCGGACATCAATCGACGAGAAACGTCTCGACCGATTGAATGACCGGCAGGTGCGTCGCCAGAGCCGTAAAGCTTTCACCTTCATCGAAGCTCGCATAGAGCGAGCCGCTGCTGGAACCGAAATAAAGGCCTGCCGGCTCCAGCGGATCAACGGCCATCGCCTGGCGCAACACGCAGAAATAACAGTGCGCTTGCGGAAGACCCTGCCGCATCGCCTGCCAGTTCTCGCCGGCATCCCGGCTGCACCATACGGCCGCCGCCGCATCGGGGACGAACCTGCCCGCCATGTCGCCATTGAGCGGAACGAGGAAGAGCGTGTCCGAATCGCGCGGATGTGCCACGACAGGAAAGCCGAAACTCGATGGCAGTCCCTTTTCGATACTGGTCCAGTTCTGGCCACCATCGTCGCTGCGATACATTCCACAGTGGTTTTGTTGGTACAGCCGCCCAGGATTTCCCGCGGCCATCGCCAGTCCGTGCACGCATTGACCGTATTCCGGATAACGCTGGTCTTCGGGCATGAAATCGGCACGCGTTCCACGATTGCGGGGTGTGAAAGACTGGCCGCCATCCATCGTGTGAAAAACACCGGCGGCCGAGATTGCCACCCAGAACTGCCGTGGATCCCCGGGATGCGGCACGATCGAATGCAGGATGAGGCCAGCCCCTCCCCCATGCCAATGTTCGCGGGAGGGGTGATCCCGCAAGCCTCCCAGCGGCGCGAAACCTCTCCCGCCATCATCACTGGCAAAGAGGATCGCCTGGTCGCCGCCGGCCAGCAGCCGTCCGTCCTGTATCGCCAGCGACCAGATGGCCCTGGGTCCACCTTCCGCCAGCCCCGGCCCGAACGACTGCTCGATGATCATCCAGTTGCGGCCGCCATCGTCCGAACGCCAGATGGACGGTCCGCGCCAACCATTGCCACCGCCGGCATACAGGGCTCCGCTGACGGGATCGCCGATGACGTGGTTGACCGGCAGCGTCTCGCAAAAGGGCCCCTCGATCTCGAAGTGTCGACGGGCACGATCACCACGCAGGACAAAGACACCTTTTGCGGTACCCAGCAGGATCAGCAGCTTACCTGACATCGCATCCTCTCCAGGGGATTGTCTCATTGAGACTATCGAAGCGCGGCCTTTCGTCAAAACATCTCTTTTCTTCGCCGGCGGCCGGGTCTTTGATGCGGACGTGACCTCAAGGGGAGAACGGGGGATGATCCGCAACGGCGCGCAATACCGGGATTCGATCCGCGACGGCCGTGAAGTCTACATGAACGGCGAACGCGTCGATGACGTCACCCGGCACCCGATGTTCAGACCACTGGTCGACATCCGGGCGCGCATCTACGACATGCAGCATGATCCCGCGACCCGTGCGATCATGACGGTCGAACAGGATGGCGAGGTCAACGCCGTGGGCAATGCGCTGCCCCGCACGCAGGATGACTGGCACCGCAAACGCCGCGCGACCGATTGCGTCCTCGACGATGTGGGCGGTGTCGTCACCCGCGTCGGCGACGAGACCGTGGGTGAGATGTGGTCGCTCCACGACGGACAGGATGTGCTCAACGAGGTTGATCCTCAGTTTGCGAAGAACATCGAACGGCACATCCTCGATGTTCTGCACCAGGACCCGTTTCACGTCTCGGCCAATACCGACCCCAAGGGCGACCGCTCCAAGCCACCGCAGGAGCAGGACCCCGACATGCTGCTGCATGTGGCCAGGGAGACCGATGCCGGTATCGTCGTGCGCGGGGCGAAATACGAAACGGCGGCCGCCTACGCCAATCAGGCATTCACCAAACCGACCATCGCCAATTGGGGAAATGCCGCACTTTCGGACTATGCCGTGGGCTTCATCTGCGACCTCGGCTCGCCGAATCTGAAATTCATCTGCCGCACGGGCTTTGCCGGTCGCGCGCCCATTGAAGACTATCCCCTGTCCAACCGCTTCGACGAGGTGGATACACTGGTCATCTTCGACGATGTGCTGATCCCGTGGGAGAATGTGCTGTTCTACCGGCATACGCGCGCAGCCACCTTCATCCGTGCGACGCTGCACCGCTATTCCGCCTTCGCCTTCGTCCAGCGCAACCTGCGGGTCGCCGACTTCATGATTGGCGCAGCCCTCTTCAACGCCCGCCAGACCGGCCTCGACAAGCAACAGGCGGTTCAGGAGAAGCTTGCACGACTGGCCGTCTATCGCGAGGGCATCAACGCTCACCTGACCGCCGCCGTCGCCATGGCGGAAAGGAGCCCCGCCGGGCTGCTCATGCCCAACCAGTCGCTGCTCTACACGGGCCGCGTGCTGGCCTGTTCGCAGCTGCACGAGATTATGCACATCGCCCGCGAGCTCTGCGGCGGCCAGATCTGCGTCACACCCGACGCCGCTGCCTTCCGTGCCCCGGGAACGAAACCCTGGATGGACAAGTTCTACACGATCAACGACAGCTGGATCGCCGACGATCGTCGCAAATTGCTGGCCTTTGCCCGCGACCTGCTCAATTCGGACTATGCGGGACATCGGCTGACCTTCCAGCTTTTCGCCCAAAGCCCGCCCTTTGCCCATCTGGCCGCAGTCTATCGCAATTTCGACTGGGACGGCCCGCTCGACATGGTGCAGAAGGCCGCCGGTCTCTCTAATCGCGTACGTGACTGATCATGCCGCTTGCCACCGCCATCATTACCGACCCGCAGGAAAACGGTACCCGCACCCTTGCCGCCATCGGCATGATGGTCCTGGCCATGTTCATCCTTTGCGGCATGGATACGCTCGGCAAGGTCCTGGCGCAGCATATCCCCGTGACACAGGTCGTCTGGGGCCGCTATTTCTTCCAGTTCGCGCTGTTGCTGCTAGCGTTCCCGTGGCTCGGCTGGCGCGGTCTGGTTGCGACCGCGCGGCCCGGAACGCAGATTGCCCGCGGTCTCCTGCTGGCGGTGGGAACGCTCTGCCTGTTCATGGCCCTCGCCACGGTGCCGCTCGCGGATGCCTATGCCATCAACTTCACGTCTCCGTTCTTTGTCACCATCCTGTCGATCCCGCTGCTCGGCGAACGCGTGGGCCGGCTGCGCTGGAGTGCCATCGCCATCGGCTTCATCGGCGTGCTGGTGGTCATCCGTCCTGGCCTTTCCGGGTTCGATCCGCTGTTGTTGCTGCCGATGATCACGGCAGCCTGCTTTGCGCTGTATCAGGTGCTCACCCGCATGATCAGCGGCCTGCCCACGGAACGGCCACTGTCGATGCTGTTTCACATCGCCGTTGTCGGGGCAGCCGCCCAATCGGTTCTGGTCGCCTTTACCTGGCAGCCGATACCGCTCGTCGGCTGGATCGGCCTGACCGGCATGGGCGCATTGTCGATAGCCGGTCATCTGATCCTGATCCGTGCCCTCGGCATGGCCAGTGCCGTCGTGCTGTCGCCCTTCGCCTACACCCAGATCATATGGGCGCTGCTGTTCGGCTACTTCCTGTTTGGTGATATTCCCGATATCTGGATGATAATCGGCTGCATCATCATCGTCGGCAGCGGCCTGTTCGTATTCTACCGCGAGGCCGTCCGCAGGCGTCAGTCCGGCTGAACGCACCTTGGCGGCGTATCGTGCCCTTCCGCAAGGACAAGGACAACCCCAAGCTCGTTGTCGAAGCAGGACAGTGGTCAGGGGACGGGCTGACCGCGTCCAGTCAATCGGAACCTGCCCACACCGACAGGGCTCTCGGTCAGCAGGCGGGCTTCTCGACTTCGCGGTGGCAGTGACACTGGCCCGTTTTCCTGTCGACGTGACAGCCCAGCTTGTTGAGCCCGCCCTTGTGATCGAGGACAGGCGCCTGCGCAACCACCACGCCCGCGGGGGCCGCAAGGAACACGACCAGAATCAACATCCAGCACGGAACGGATCGCATCACGTTCACTCCCGGGAAAGTGCAGACCGACCGCCAGAATGCTTTTTGCAAACGATCGATGTCAACCAAATTTTCTATCTGAAGTTGATTTTTAGATGGTCGAAAACGCGGTGTCTTTCAACCGTTTCCCGCACTCACCATTCGCCTGCCGGTAGCCAGCACCAGCAACATCGCCAGACTCATGCTCGCCGCCAGCGAGCGCACCTGTCGGACCTCCGGATCGCGCACCTGCAACAGGCAGCTTGCCAGCGGCGCCAGCGGGCTCAACGGCGAATCCGTCACTGCCAGCACGTCGAGCGACCGGGAGCGCGCACGTTTCACCGCCTCGATCGTTTCGATCGCATAGGGCTTGTAGCTCACCGCTATCAACAGTCCGCCCGGCGCGACCAGATCAATGCGCTGCCCGTTCATCCCGGCGATCCCGTCGAGCAGATCCACGGGCCTGCCCAGGCTCATCAGTGCATAATGCAGATGGGCTGCCACCGCGAAGGCCCGCCGCTGGCCGATCACGTGCACCGATCTCGCCTCATGCAGCAGCCGTGCCGCCTCCTCCACAGTCGCCGGATCTGTCCGCGACGCCATGTCCTGCAGCGCGCGCATCGTCTCTTCGCCGACCTCGCCCAGCAGATCGTGCGCGGAACCCGACGGATGTACTGCCCGCAACCGCTCGGCAGAGGATTCCGCCGACTCCGTCAGTCGTACGCGGAACAGCTTCTGCATGTCGCTGTAGCCATCGAAGCCAAGCGCCTGCGCAAACCGCACCAATGCGGACGGGGGAACCCCCGCCTGCCCGGCCGCCACCGCGACCGTTTCCAGTGCCACCGTGTTCGGCTGTCCCAGCACGAATTCGGCGATATCCCTCAACCGCCTGCTCATCTGCGCGTAACGCGCACCGATCAGCGCCTCCAGCTCCTCGAACCGTTCAGGCGGCCCCTGCCTGCGCCCAACTCCCGTCTGCACCCGTGCACCACCATTGCCATCCATCCGGGAGCATTCATTCCACATTGAAGACCGAACGGAAAGAGCGTTCCATCAGCGAGAACATCGCCGTCCTTCCGACGGAAGGACAAGGGAAACGTGATTTCCCTTGCCTTTCTCACTTGCTCTCCCCTCCGCTTCAGACGCCCAGTCTGGCCAGCAATGCGGCGAGTTGGGGATCGCCACCGGCGGGCGGGGTCCATTCGACATGGGTGACGGGAATACCGGCGGCCCTGAGTTCGTCGGCGAAGAGTTCGAGGCCGATATTGACGACCTCGACCGGGCGGTCGAGGAGACCGGAACGGTCAGATGTGACGCTTTCAGGCTGCGAAGGCACTGCGGGCTCCTCCGGATTTCTGGGTCTTGAAGATGGAGCCACCCACGGGTGCGGGTGGCAGCGGCAGGCGGACGGGTGCAGATTCGATGCGCGGAGTGATGGTGGGATTGCCGATGATCATGCGTTCGAGGAAATCAGCCCAGATTTTCTCCTGCCCCTGGGTCTGGATGTAGCTGCCCGAACCCATGAGAGGCCAGGCGTCGGCGGCATGGCATTCGTAGAACAGGATCTTGCGCGCACGGTCGCTCATGTTGGGTGCGGAGCCATGCAGCGCGCGGACATGATGGACGGTCATGGAACCGGCACGACCGGTCAGCGTCACCGCCCGGTCCATGTGGAAGTCGGGATCGTCCGGGTCGATGGCGCCGCAGAACAGGCCGTCGCCGTTGTGATGGCTGAGGATCGGTCCCCTGTGACTGCCGGGAATGACCATGAGCGGGCCGTTCTCCAGACCGACATCCTCGAGCATCAGCCCGCAGGCGAGAAGGTTGTCATTGGTGTAGGGATAAAAGGCCCAGTCCTGATGCCACTCCACCGCAGCGCCACCCCCCGGCGCCTTGGTATTGAGCTTGCTGGTCTGGAGGGCCACATCGGGACCCATGAGGTCGCGCAGGACGTCCGGAATGCGGCTTTCCTTCAGTGCCCGGGCAAAGACGGGGTGCTGCTTCGTCGGTAACTTGATGCGGGTGAGCTTCGGCCGTTCCCGGCTGTGTCCCTCGTCGAGATCGTAGATGTCGTTGCTTTCGGCGACCTCGCGCGAAGCCTCGATCAGCTCCGCGGTGACCCGGTTCATCTCGTCCAGCAGGGCGGGATCGACGACGTCCTCGACCAGCAGGTAGCCATTCTCACGATAAAACTCGATGTCGCTCTTGCTCAGCATGCCATGTCCCTCCCCGAGAATTGCAAGGCAGGCGGTTCAGAAAATTCCCGCCTCAAGCCCCGCTGCCATGAAAAGCCCCAGCTCCTCGATGTCTGCAAGGAATTTCTCGTTCCATGCCCCCTTGCAGGTGACGGGTTCGTGCACGAGCTTCCAGCGCAGGCCGGTGGTGATGCTCTCGATGGCACGGCGGGTACCGGTGCCATCCATGCCGGCCCGTACGTAATAGGAGAAAGGCAACGCTTCGGTCTTGTCCATGCATGGATAATAACACCGATCGAAGAAGTCCTTCACTGCACCAGCCATGTAGCCCAGATTCTCCGTCGTCCCGAGCAGCAGCGCATCGGCTGCGAACACGTCATCGGGCCCGGTCTCGAAAGGTCCGCGCACATCCACGTCGACGCCATCGACATCCGGCGACATCGCACCGCGCGCCGCCGCATCTCGCAATCCCCGGGTATTCGGCGAGGGAACATGAGCCAGAATGAGCAAACGTCGGGTCACGGCACTCTCCTCATGTGCGCTTGCGATACGGGCGCCATGCTGGCAATCACGGAGCGCATCATCAAGCCTCGACCGGGAGAACGCCTTGAGCCTGCGCATCACAAGCTGGAACGCCAACTCCGTCCGCCTGCGTCAGCCGATGCTGGAGCGCATCAGGGACGAACTCGACCCGGACATTCTCTGCCTGCAGGAAATCAAGGTCGAGACCGAGAAGTTTCCGCGCGAAATGATCGAGGCGCTGGGCTACCAGCACATGCTGATCCACGGACAGAAGAGCTACCATGGTGTGGCGGTGCTGTCGAAGATGGCTCTGGACGGCATGCAGACGCATACATGGTGCGGTATCGACGAGGCGCGGCATCTCGAATGCCGGCTGCCGGGCGGAGCGGAACTGCACAATCTCTACATTCCAGCCGGCGGCGACATTCCCGATGCAGAACAGAACCCGAAGTTCAGGCACAAGCTCGCAATGCTCGACGAACTGACCGGCTGGTTTGCGCGCCATCGCGACGACAATCGACGGATCGTCGTGCTCGGCGACCTCAACATCGCCCCGCACGAGAATGATGTGTGGAGTCACCGGCAGCTGCTGAAGGTGGTATCGCACACGCCGATCGAAGTCGAGAAACTGACCGCATTCCAGCAAAGTCATGGCTTTGTGGACGCCGTACGAGAGATCATCCCCACGAGCGAAAAGGTCTACAGCTGGTGGAGCTACCGTTCGCGCGACTGGTCAACCTCCGATCGCGGGCGCCGTCTCGACCATGTGTGGCTCTCGCCTGCCCTCGCGCCGGGGCTCCGCCACGCCCAGGTCACCCGCGAGGCCCGCGGCTGGGAGCAGCCATCGGACCACGTCCCGGTAACGGTCGATCTGGAAGTGTAGGGGCCGGCGAAAGCGGGTGACGGAAAGGAATGTTTCACACGCGCATCCCGTTCTGCAATCACCCCGACGAATGTCACAGGGCAACCCAAGCACGAAGGATGCGGACCATATCGGAGCAGGAGTCGACAACTTCAATGAATTCAGCCAGTTGCGGTGCCTGAACATTCGATTTGTCGTATCGCGCCATCGCTCAGCAGGTGGAAGGCGTCCTGGGGTTCGGTCATTTCCAGCATGCGCTCGGGCGGTTCGCCCAGATAGGCGCAGCGGATGGCGCGGCCGAGGGCACCGTGACAGACGGCGATAAGCCTCTGGCGATGCCTGACCGATTCGAGCCAGCGGGCAGCCCGGCGAAGGATGTCGGCCTGGGTTTCGCCACCGCCGGGCGGAGCGACATTGAAACGGTCGTCGATGCGGGCCTGCCAGAGCTCGGGGTCGCGCGCCTCGATCTCGGCGGCCGTCATGCCGTCCCAGTCCCCCCATGTCATTTCGACAAGCAGCGGATCGTGAACGATGTTGTCCGGATCGCGCCCCACGCCCTCGCACAGGAGCACCGCCGACTGCCACGCCCGGCCGAGGGGGCTTGCCAGCAGGTCGAACGCATGGGGATCGTCGAGAATGCCCGAAAGCGTACGTCCATACGCCCGCGCCTGGTCGACACCGCGCCCGGTAAGCGGTGAATCGAGCCGGCCCTGCATGCGCCGCTGGCGGTTCCACACGGTCTCGCCATGGCGGAACAGATAGATTTGCATGGTCACGGAGTCTCACTATCGGGTGGTGGAAGACGTGCAGGACTTGCGCCGGCGCTCGATGCTTGCCAAGACACCGGCGCCATCAACTATGCCAGATCGGATCATGTCACAAGTCAACATTCCCCCGGTGGCGACCGGCCGCACACCGCGCGATCCGCGTCTCGACGTCTGGCGGGGCTTTGCCATGCTCATCATCATGGTCGCCCACATTCCTTCCAATATCTGGGCCAACTACATCCCTGCCCGGTTCGGTCCTTCGGACGCGGCGGAGATGTTCGTGTTCTGCTCGGGTTTTGCCGCCGCCATCGCATTCGGCGGCACCTTCGCCCGACATGGATGGTGGATGGGGACACGGCGCATCATGTTCCGCTGCTGGCAGATCTACTGGGCGCATATCGGCCTCTTTCTCGTTATCGCGATGATCTCCGTACTGTCGACATGGTATGTCGGCGAGGACATCAAGAACTACATGATCGAACTGAACATCCTGTGGTTCTTCGAGCAGACCGAGACGATGCTCGTGGCGTTGCTGACATTCACGTGGGTGCCGAACTATTTCGACATCCTTCCGATGTATTTCGTCATCCTGCTGATGGTCCCGCTGGTCGTCGCCCTGCAACGGATCCATACGGGAGTTGCCATCGCCTTCTGCCTCATCCTCTATGCTGCCACCTGGTTCTTTCGTCTGGGTTTTCCGGCGGAACCGTGGTCGGAACGGATGTGGTTCTTCAATCCGCTGGGCTGGCAGGTCCTGTTCTTTACCGGCTTCATGCTCAGCCGCGGCTGGATCAGGCCGCCGCCGATCACATGGCGGATCGGAATTCCCTGCCTCATCTTCATTCTGGCGATGATTCCGGTCAGCCGATGGCAGATCTTCATCCACTACCCGGTCCTCGAATCCATCCACGACACGCTGTGGATGAAGGGCGCCGAGCCCGGTGGCGTGTTCAAGACCGATGAGCATCCGCTGCGCTGGATGCATCTTATGGCGATCACCTATGTCGCCGTCTGGGCGGTCCAGGGGCGTGAACACTGGCTCAAGCGCTGGCCGCTGACCATGGTCGAGAAGGTGGGCCAGCAGGCGCTGGCGACCTTCATGTTCTCGATGGCGCTTGCCCGGGTCATGGGAGTGGTCCTCGACCAGTGGGGCCGGACGCAATGGACCTGGGCGGTGGTCAACATCGCCGGACTGGCGAGTGTCATCGCCGTGGCGTATATCGTCAGCTGGTACAAGCGTGAGCCCTGGCGCAAACCTCCGGTCACCCAACCCCATCCTGTGCCTTCGCACCTCGATGCGGGAACGTCGCGCGGGACGAGCCAAGGAGCGGCACCGGCCGCCGCAGCGGAGTAACGGAATTGAGACCAGTCCGGCTGTTCATCCCGACCCTGTTGCTGACGACAGGACTTGCCGTTCCGGCCTGGGCCGGTTGCCTCGACCAGATCGCCGTGCCGAGCTTTCCCGCCGCGGGTGCGCCGCCCGAGGTGACCGTGCTGGACGAACCTTCGGCGATCGCTTCGTTCGTCGTGCCCGGCTGCCTGGATTTCGCCGCGGGCGCCGATACGACGAACCTTGTCGTGCTGGCCGGACATATCGGGGAAATGACGATGGAGCGGCTGATCGATCGCATCGCCGCATTCTCCACCATCGAGGATATCCTCTACTGGTCGACGACCCGCAAGGAGTGGCGCCCGCTCGCAAGCAAGGTCCAGACGCTCCGGAGCGCTGACCCGGATACGCCACGCCCCGACCCGACACCGGCCGAGTTCGTCGACGGAGCCATATTCTACGTTCTCCAGGATGATGAAGACCCGATGAGCGCACTGGTCACACGTGTCGATGTGAACCATCGCGGCGGTGACGGACTCCTCATGCATTTCGAGAATGTCAACGCGGGTACGGTTCTTGGCATGACTGTCCTTCCGACGGGAGACCTGAAGACGGTGCTGGCCGCCGAGCCGGACGGCCGGAACGGCATCCGCCTGCTTTCGCTTACCAGCATGCAGTTCACGTTTCCGGACTGGCTGATGCCCGGCAAGGCATCGCATATCAACCGGGCGGTCGCCCTCTATCGCCATCTGGCCGGCATCCGCACGGACAAGGAACCGCCGGCAGCACCCTGAACAGCCGGGTATTTCCCGGTATGGAAAGCCAGGTCGGATCATCCGGGCAGCCCGATATCATGGTTGAAATTCTACCTATAGCCATTTACCGTTACGGTTGAATTCAACCGTCGGTAGATCATATCTCCATGATGGCCGCGTTCAATGTCAGTGCAAGGCTCGCTCTCCTGCTGGGTCTCGTCCTTCTTCCTCCGCTCCCGCCCGCGACAGTCCGTGCGCAGGAGGTCATCATCGACAATGAGGAGGCGGCAAAGGCCAATCCCGACCAGTTGGTCAATGCCGCCACGGAGCTTTTGACCCGAGGGTTGCCCGACGAGGCCGAACTGTTGCTCGACAAGGCCGAATCCTATGGTGCCGATGTCGATTCGGTCCGCTTCGCCCGCGCCTTCCTTGCACAGACCCGCGGCGACCTGAAGGAAGCGGAGAAACTCTATCGCGCGATTCTGGTGGACAGGCCCGATGCGCTGCGCGTCCGGCTCGAACTCGGTCGCGTCTACTACCTGCTGGACGACGATGCCAAGGCCGAATTGCAATTCCGCTATGCCCTGGCAGGCGACCTGCCCGAGCCCGTCAAGGACAATGTCCTGGCCTTTCTCGACCGCATCCGGGCGCGCCGCCTTTGGGCACTGTCGCTGAACATCGCCGTCGCTCCCGACACCAACGTCAACGCAGCACCCAACACGCGCTCCGTCGATATCCTGGGCCTGCCGTTCCAGCTCGACGAAAAGGCCCGGGAAAAGAGCGATATCGGCCTCGAATTGCAAACATCGGGTCGATTCGACGTCCCGGTCACGGACAACCTGCTGATCCGTCAGGCGGCTTTCCTCCGCATACTGGAATATTCAGGCGCGGATTACGACGATACGAGCCTCTACATGCAGGCGGGGCCGCTATGGCGCCAACCGGGTCGCGAAGTGCAGACCTCGATCCTGCTTGGCCGCCGATGGTACGAAAGTCACGGCTACAGCCGCTCGCTGGGAACACGGGTCGATGTCAGGCAACGGATCAACCCGCGGGTCGAGGCTGCGATCGGCCTGCAGTACCTCTACGCCGACCACGATGAAGCCCGGTATCTCGACGGACCGCGTTACCAGCTTTCCAGCCAGGCGATCTGGGCGCTGACCCCGCAGAGCTACCTGCGCGGGGTGATGGCCCTCGACCGCGAGACCGCGGATGCTGCCACGGAAAGCAATTGGGGCCTGTTCGCCGCGCTCGGCTACTATGTCGAACTGCCGGCCGGCTTCGGCGTCTACGCCGAGCCGGGCGTGCAACTGCGGCGTTTCGACAAGGAGGGGACCGCCTTCGGCAAACGCCGTGAAGACGTGACCCCCCGCCTTTCCCTCAATCTTCGCAACCGCAAGCTCGATCTCTTCGGCTTCACCCCCCTGATCGGCATCGACCTGGAAAAACGCCTGTCCAACATCGACCTGTACGACTACCAGAGGGCGCGATTCGTTCTGGGCGTCACCCGGGAGTTCTGAGAATCTCCGGCCTCCGGGAACGGGCGCGGATCAGGGACGGAAGCCGACGGCCCGATAGGCATCCTCGACCACCTTCGATGCGATGGCGTCGGCCTTCCCGGCTCCTTCGGCAAGGACGCTGTCGATATAGGCGATGTCCTTCATGAGCCGGCGCATCTCGCTGGTGATCGGCGCCAGTTTCTCGACCATCAGGTCGGCGAGGTCGGACTTGAACGCAGCAAACGATGCCTGGGCATACTCCGCTGCGACGTCGGCTCGCGTGCGGTCGGACAGGGCGGCGAAGATGGTCAGCAGGTTCGAGGCCTCCGGCCGCTCCTCCGGATCATAGGTCAGCCCGATCTGCGGGTCCGACTTCGCCTTCTTCACCTTGTTGGCGATGGTGTCGGCGTCATCGGTGAGGTTGATGCGGCTCATGTCCGAAGGATCGGACTTGCTCATCTTCTTCGTACCGTCGCGCAGCGACATGACCCGGGTGGCCTCGCCGAGGATCATGGGCTCGGGCAACGGGAAGAAATCCTCCGCAAACCGGTTGTTGAAGGATCCGGCGATATCCCGGCTCAACTCCAGGTGCTGCTTCTGATCCTCGCCCACCGGCACATGCGTGGCCTTGTATACCAGAATGTCCGCCGCCTGCAGGACCGGGTAGACATAAAGGCCGGCCGGCGCCTTTTCACGATTCTTGCCCGCCTTTTCCTTGAACTGGGTCATGCGGTTGAGCCATCCCAAGGGGGTCACGCAGTTGAGCACCCAGGCGAGCTTGGCATGGGCGTCGACATGGCTCTGCACGAAAAGGGTCGACTGCTTCGGGTCTATGCCGCACGCCAGCAGCGCTGCCGCCATTTCGCGCGTATTGGCGACCATGGCGTCGGCATCCTGGACAGTGATGAGCGCATGCAGGTCGACGATGCAATAGATGCACTCATAATCATCCTGCAACTTTACCCAATTGCGGATTGCTCCCAGATAGTTGCCGAGCTGGATGCCATGGGTGGGCTGGATGCCCGAAAAGATACGGCCGTTCATGGGAGTCTTGCCAATTGTTGAGCGATGGATGGTAAAGCGCGCTTCATGGGCCACAGGGCCTGCCATCCGTCAAGCCCTCGCGCGTTGCCTCGTCATCATCGAGAGCTTGACCCCCGGCAGCGGCTCGTCTTCCCTCCGGCAAACGGTCACAGCAAGGAGGACGCATCATGACGGAGACGGGCAGAACGGCAATCCTGACGGCAGCAGGATCGGGTATGGGGGCGGCCTGTGCCCGCCTGCTGGCAGGGCGCGGATATCGGGTGGCGATCCTCTCCTCCTCCGGCAAGGGCGAAAAGCTCGCCGGGGAACTGGGCGGTATCGGGATCACCGGCAGCAACCGGAATGCCGACGACCTGCAACGACTGGTCGAGACGACCATGGATCGCTTTGGCCGCATCGACGCACTGGTCAACAGTGCGGGACATGGCCCCAAGGGCGACCTTCTCTCACTCAGCGATGACGATTGGTACCAGGGATTCGATGTCTACCTCATGCCGATGATCCGCATGGCCCGTCTCGTCACGCCGATCATGGAGCGGCAGCAGCACGGTTCCATCGTCAACATCACCACCTTTGCCACCTTCGAGCCCGACCCCGTCTTTCCGACATCGGGCGTCGCCCGCGCCGGTCTGGCCGCCTTCACCAAGCTTTACGCCGACCGCTATGCGAAATCCGGCATCCGCATCAACAATGTCATGCCGGGGTTCATCTCCAGCCTTCCGGAGAAGGCCGAACGCACGGCGACCATTCCCATGGGACGGTATGGCACACCCGAGGAAATTGCCGAGACGGTGGCATTCCTGGTCGGCGATGGTGCGGGCTACATCACGGGTCAGAACATCCGCGTCGACGGATCCCTGACCCGTTCGGTCTAGAATGATGCCCATTCGTTGATGCCCCCCCCAATCGGGACTGCCCGCACCTGCTGTCATCTGTCGCGCAACCGGGCATTTCGCGATATCAGCGTGTGGAAGGGGCGGGAAGACTGGAAACCTGCTTCGCAAACGGTCTCTCGTCTCACCGTCAGGGAAGGTCGGATCATGCCGGTAAAACTCTCGCTTGCGTCGCTCGATGACCTGCCTAGGGCCGTCGACCGCCCCCGTTACAGCCGCGACGCGCTGACGGGCGGCATCCTCCATATCGGAACCGGAAATTTCCATCGCGGCCATCAGGCCATCTACATGGACCGCCTGTTCAATGCCGGACACGATCGTGACTGGGCCATTGTCGGTGCCGGCGTGCGGGCGGCCGACGGCACCATGCGCGAAGCCCTGCGGACGCAGGACTGGCTCACCACCGTTGTCGAACAGGAGGCGGGATCGAGCCATGCCAGGGTGACGGGCTCGATGATCGATTTCGTCCCGCCGGACGACCGCGCGGCGCTGCTGGCGTGGATGATGGACCCCGCTATCCGCATCGTTTCGATGACCGTCACCGAAGGGGGATATTTCATCAATCCCGGCACCGGCGAGTTCAACCCCGATGATCCGGAGATCCTGCGCGACGCCGCCAATCCCCGGGCGCCATCGACGGCCTTCGGATTGATCGGCCTCGCCCTTTCCCGACGTCGCGCCGCCAGGATGCCGGCCTTCACGGTGATGTCCTGCGACAACATTCCGCATAATGGCGTGGTCGCGCGCAATGCGGTGGCGGGCCTGGCACGACTGCATGATGGCGATCTGGCACGCTGGATCGAAGACAACGCCACCTTTCCCAATGCCATGGTCGACCGCATCGTCCCGGCCACCACCGACCGGGAGCGACGGATGCTCGCCGAAGATTTCGGCATCGGCGACAACTGGCCGGTGTTCTGCGAGGACTACATCCAGTGGGTCATCTCCGGTGAATTCGTTCAGGGCCGGCCTGCGCTGGAAGAGGCAGGCGTGCAGTTCGTCGACGACGTCACCCCGTTCGAGTTCATGAAGATCCGCATCCTCAACGGCGGCCACGCCACGATTGCCTACCCTGCCCGCCTGCTGGATGTGCATTTCGTGCATGAAGCCATGGAGCATCCGCTGATCGGTGCCTTCCTGGCCAAAGTCGAGCATGACGAGATCATCCCCACGGTATTACCGGTGCCAAACGTGGAGATTCCGGATTATTTCAGGCTGATCCAGCGGCGCTTCGCCAATCCGAAGATCGGCGACACCAATGTCCGGCTGGCCTTCGACGGCTCCAGCCGCCAGCCGAAATTCATCCTGCCGCCCATACGCGACCAGCTCGCCGCCGGCCGTTCGGTGACGGGCCTGGCTCTGGAATCGGCCTTGTGGTGCCGGCATTGTGCCGGGGCAAGCGAAAGCGGCAGGCCGATCGAGGCCAACGATCCGATCTGGCCGCGGCTGAACGAACAGGCCCGGGCGGCGAAGGAGAGCCCGCAGGTCTGGCTGGCGATGGCCGACATCTACGGTGAAGTCGGCCGCGATCCGCGCTTTGCCGAACCGTTCTCGACCTGGCTGCAGGCCATCTGGCGGGACGGGACGGAGGCCACCATCGAGGTCTATCTCAGATCGGCCTGATATCCCGACAGTCCGAACCGGTGGCCTTTACCGCCCCAATGGTGCCGCAAGCGGTCGTCTTCAGGGCTGGTCCATGAGGGCGACGGCCCGGTCGGCCAGGGCCATGGTCGGCGCGTTGGTATTGCCGGAGGGCACGAAGGGCATGGCCGATGCGTCGATGACACGGAGTCCCTCGACACCCCTGACACGCAACCGGTCGTCGAGAACGGCGAGCGGGTCGCCCGCCGGGCCCATGCGGCAGGTGCCGACGGGATGCCAGTTGGTCTTGACCGTGCGCCGGCAATGCTCCGCCAGCGCGCCGTCATCGGTGATGGAGGCGCCCGGCAGGAGCTCGGCATCGACCCTGCCGGCCAGCGGCTGCGACTTGAGGATCTCGCGCGCGAGCCGCAGGCCCGCGATTTCGAGGCGCAGATCCTCCGGCTCGGCCAGGTAGTTGTTGTCGACCACGGGACGATCGCCGACATTGGCAGAACGCAGGCGCACCGTGCCGCGCGAAGCCGGGCGCAGCAGGCAGGCGTTCAGCGTGACGCCATCCTGAGGCTGGATATTGCGGATGTCCTTGTCGAGATAGACCGTGGGAATGCAGTACATCTTGATGATGGGGCTCTGGCCCGGATCGGCGGGGTGCTCCGGATCGACATAGGCGCAGGCCTCGACGCCGACGCTGGCCACCGGGCCGCTGCGGAACAGCAGGTATTGCAGGCCGTTGCGGAGTGCGCGGAAGCCGCGGTCCTCGCCGAAATAGCCCAGGTGGTCCGGTGTGGAACAGACGACCGGGACCTCGTGGTGATCCTGCAGGTTTTCGCCCACGCCGGGAAGATCCACGATTGTTGCTATTCCATGTTCGGCGAGATGCTCCGAAGGGCCAATGCCTGAGAGCATCAGCAGCTTCGGCGTGTTGTAGGCACCTGCCGCAACGAGAACTTCGCCATCGGTGTGAACGAGTTCTTCACGTCCATGCCAGCCAATGGCGACACCTGTCGCATGTCCCTTTTCGACGAGTATCCTCGATACGGTCACGTCCGTGCGGACATGCAACCGATCGTCACCTTCCAACGGTTGGAGAAATGCCTGGACCGCATCGCACCGGCGGTTGTTCCGGGTGGTATACTGCATGGTGCCGACACCATGCTGTCGCGCACCGTTGAAATCGGGATTGAAGGGAATACCCAGCCCCTGCGCTGCCAGGATGTAGTCTTCCGTGATCTGGCAGATATTGCCGACATTGGAGACATGCAGCGGACCTTCGACGCCATGCCATTCGTCATTGAACGCATGGTTGTACTCCATGCCGCGAAAGTGCGGAAGCATGTCGGCGAAGCTCCAGCCCTTCCCGCCTCCGAGAAATTCGTCCCAGCGGTCATAGTCGGCATGCTGCCCGCGGGTATAGACCATGGCATTCACCAGCGAGCCGCCGCCGAGCACATTGGCCTGCCCGACCGCCGGCGCGCGGCCGTCAAGATGCCTTTGCGGCACGGGCTCGTGCATTTCCACCGTCGGGCTGCCGCCGATGCCCTTCATCCACGCTGCGGGCATCCACTGCATGAACCGGCCGAGACCGGCCGGACCGGCCGGACCGCGTTCGAGGATCAGGACACGCGCACCCTTGTCCCGCACCAGCCGGGCCGCAGCCACGCAGCCGGCCGATCCTCCACCAATGATGATATAATCGTACCTGTCCGCCATGTTGCCCCTTCCCCGGAGGCGACCCGGTATCTCCGCATGCCGCCTGTCGTTTGGTGTCATGATCGAAATACAGTTCCCGGACCGTCATTCCGCACTCAACAGCTCCGGCTGGACAGCATCCAGGATCATCGCCGCCGTCTGTTCATCGGTGATGAGCGCGTTGGCAAACCGCCCTTCGAGCGCCGCACGGATGGGCAGGGACTTCTTCGGGCCACCGCCGGAAATGACCGTGAGATGCCTTGGCGGAACGGGCAGCGGCAGGCTTGCGACCTTGCGGTTGGTCGGGCAGTCGACGATCTTGCCCGCGACGTCGAACGACCGGCCGACCAGTTCGCCGACGGCCCCGTGATTGAGCAGGTCGGCGATGTCGAGATCGCTGGCGAAACCGTCACGATGGAGCGGCGACTGCCAGGCGACCTCGCTCACGCCGAGGAAGCTGACATTGGCCTCCGTGTAGAGCCTGCTGACAGCCTGATAGGTGGGAAGTCCCTGCAGGATCGCACATTCCTCGGCCGATGCCGCAATCACCGGAGCCGCCAGGGGATAACGCTGCGCACCGATGCGGTCCGCGATGCGCATCGCCACCTCGTAGGGGCTGGCACGACCGTCATTGGCCATGTTGCCGACCAGCGAAAGGACCTTGTGTTGCGGCCGGTCCATCTCCTCGAGATGGTCGACCGACGCGCGAAGCGTGCGGCCGGTGCCGACACACAGGATGACCGGCGCCTTCGACGCGATGATCCGGTTGAGCCTTCCGGCGGTCGCCACGGCAATCGTCCGGATCGAAGACGGCTCGGCAAGGTCGGTCGGCACGACGTCGCAGAATTCGAGGCTGTAGCGTTCGACCAGACGCTCGGCAAGTTCGGCGCACCATGCAATCGGATGGTCGATGCGGAAATTGACCAGGCGTTCGGAGACCGCCTGGGCGACCAGCCGCTGGGCAGCCTGCCGGGATACGTTGAGCTGGCGCGCAATGTCGTCCTGGGTCCGTCCGGCCACGAAATAGAGCCAGGCCGCCCTTGCCGCATCATCACGGCGACGGTCGATCGCACCTTTCGGATGGGACAAAGCATCCGGCCCCGTCATGTCATGTCCTCTCGCTGAGACTGAGCAATTAGTATTTCCAATGGCAATTGCTGTCAAAGGCGACAGTCGGCACGGTGTCGCTCGAATGTGTTCCGGGTGAACCTGGCAAGCGCTGCATCGGCTGGATCCGGGTCACAGACACCCTTGCTCCGCACAACGATGCCCTCCCCGGAACGACATCTGTTCCATGATGCACCGAACATTTGCCCGCCAGCGCGATGTTTGCTTGACAGCTGGCTGCCCCCATGCGAGCAGTGCATCATCTAAACAAGCAGGGAGACCTTCAATGTCACTTTCGAGGCATCTCGCCCTCGCCGGCATTGCGCTGTTGGCCTCGACCAGCCTCACGCAGGCCGAGGAACTGACGATCGCAACCGTCAACAACTCCGACATGATCAACATGCAGAAGCTTTCTTCCAAGTGGGAAGAGGCGACCGGCAACAAGCTGAACTGGGTGGTTCTGGAAGAGAACGTGCTGAGACAGCGCGTGACCACCGACATCGCCACCAATGGCGGCCAGTTCGATGTGGTGACCATCGGCTCCTACGAGGCCCCGATCTGGGGTGCCCAGGGCTGGCTCAACACGCTCGACGACCTCGGTGACGATTACGACTACGACGATATCTTCGATTCGGTACGCAATGGCCTGTCGAACGACGGCAAGCTGTTCGCGGTACCGTTCTACGCCGAAAGCTCGTTCACCTTCTATCGCAAGGACCTGTTCGACGCTGCCGGCATCGAGATGCCCGAGCAGATGACCTACGACCAGCTGGCC
This sequence comes from Geminicoccaceae bacterium, assembly GCA_020638465.1. Lineage (NCBI taxonomy): Bacteria > Pseudomonadati > Pseudomonadota > Alphaproteobacteria > Geminicoccales > Geminicoccaceae > Geminicoccaceae bacterium. The sequence continues at coordinate 1,720,149 of JACKIM010000001.1, read as the reverse complement.
GAATTCGCCGCCAAGCTGAACGACCCCGACAACGGCGTCTACGGCACCTGCCAGCGCGGCAAGGCCGGCTGGGGCGAGAACATGGCTTTCGTCGGTCCGATGGTGAACACCTTCGGCGGACGCTGGTTCGACATGGACTGGAAGCCCCAGCTCACGAGCGAGCCGTGGGTCAAGGCCGTCACCTATTATGTCGACCTGATGACCAAGTACGGACCGCCGGGCGCCTCCGCCAACGGCCACAACGAAAACCGCGCGCTGTTTGCCGACGGCAAGTGCGCCACCTGGGTCGATGCCACCTCGGCAGCGGGCTTCATCTACAACCCCAACGAGTCCACGGTGGCGGACAAGACCGCCTTCAGCGCCGCTCCCATGGAGGTCACAGACAAGGGAGCCGGCTGGTTCTGGGCATGGGCGCTGGCCATTCCGAGCAGCTCCCAGAAGGCTGACATTGCCAAGGACTTCCTGAAGTGGTCGACATCGAAGGACTACATCACCCTCGTCGGCGAGACCGAGGGCTGGGTCTCCGCACCTCCGGGCACGCGCAAGTCCACCTATGCCAACCAGGACTACATCGCCGCCGCTCCTTTCGCGAAGACGGTGGAAGAATCGATCCTCGCGGCCAATCCGGCGGACGCAACGCTTGAGCCGGTTCCCTACACGGGCATCCAGTATGTCGCGATCCCCGAATTCCAGGGTATCGGGACCTTTGTCGGCCAGCAGATCTCCGCGGCCCTGGCGGGTTCGCAGACCGTCCAGCAGGCGCTTGAGAATTCCCAGGCCTTTGCCGAGCGGGAGATGACCAAGGCCGGCTACATCAAGTAGGCCGGACGACATCTTGAACCCGGAGGCGGGCCCTGTCCGTCCGCCTCCGGTTCACTTGCCTTTGATTTGTCGAATAACGAACATCAATCATTGGGGGAGGAGCCATGGCCACGCAGCATTCACGCGCGGCAGCCAGGCTGATGATTTCGCCAGCGGTCCTTTTGCTGCTCGGCTGGATGATTATCCCACTCAGCCTCACTCTCTACTTTTCATTCCTGCGATACAATCTGCTGATGCCGGGCATGGAAAGCTGGACCGGGTGGTCGAACTATTATTATTTCGTCACCGATCCGAGTTTCTGGGATGCCATCCGCAACACGCTCGTTCTGGTTCTGGGAGTCCTCTGCATTACCATCGTCGGCGGTGTGTTGCTGGCACTGCTGCTCGACCAGCCGATGTGGGGACAGGGAATCGTGCGCATCCTCGTGATCGCGCCCTTCTTCGTCATGCCGACAGTCTCCGCGCTGGTGTGGAAGAACATGTTCATGAACCCCGTGAACGGTCTTTTCGCCTTCATTGCCCACGCCCTGGGACTTCCTCCCCTCGACTTCCTTGCCCATGCGCCGATGTTCTCGATCGTCTTGATCGTTAGTTGGCAATGGTTGCCCTTCGCCACCCTTATCCTTTTGACGGCACTACAGTCACTGGACAGCGACCAGCTCGAAGCCGCCGAGATGGACGGCGCTCCGCCCATGAGCCGGTTCTTCCACATCGTCCTGCCCCATCTTGCCCGCGCGATCACGGTGGTGATCCTGATCCAGACCATCTTCCTGCTTTCGGTGTTCGCCGAGATCCTCGTGACCACCAATGGCGGTCCGGGCACGGCAACCACCAACCTCACCTATCTGGTCTACGTGCAGTCGCTGCTGCAGTTCGATGTCGGCGCCGGTTCGGCCGGTGGCGTGGTCGCGATCATTCTCGCCAATATCGTTGCGATCTTCCTGATGAGGATGATCGGCAAGAATCTGGATGCATGAGCCATGGCCCGCGCAGTTTCATCACGTCGCAAGACCTTCAACACCGCCCTGGCATGGACCATCGGCCTGGCGATCTTCTTTCCGATCCTCTGGACGTTCCTGACGAGCTTCAAGACGGAAGCCGAGGCCATCGCATCGCCACCGAAATTCCTGTTCTTCGACTGGAACCTGCTGGCCTACGAGGCCGTCAACGAACGGTCGGACTATTTCAGGCATTTCTGGAATTCGGTGACGATCTCGCTCGGCTCGACCCTTCTGGGCCTGCTGATCGCGATCCCCGCCGCATGGGCCATGGCATTCGTCCCGGGCAGGCGGACCAAGGACGTGCTGATGTGGATGCTGTCCACCAAGATGATGCCGCCGGTCGGCGTGCTGGTTCCGATCTATCTCATCTTCCGGGATACGGGATTGCTCGACACCAGAACCGGACTGGTGATTATCCTCACCCTGATCAATCTGCCGATCATCATCTGGATGCTGTTCACTTATTTCCGGGAAATCCCGGGTGAAATTCTCGAAGCGGCGAGAATGGACGGCGCCAGCCTGAAGAACGAGATCATCCATGTGCTCACGCCGATGGCCGTGCCCGGGATCGCCTCGACATTGCTGCTCAACGTGATCCTCAGCTGGAACGAGGCATTCTGGACACTCAACCTCACGGCAGCGAACGCCGCCCCGCTCACGGCCTTCATCGCCAGCTTTTCGAGCCCGGAAGGCCTGTTTTACGCCAAACTCTCGGCCGCTTCGACCATGGCCATTGCACCGATCCTGATCATCGGCTGGTTCAGCCAGAAGCAACTGGTCCGTGGCCTCACCTTTGGCGCGGTCAAATGACCGCCAGCATGCGGCCAGAAAATAATATCATGGAGAACGCCCGTGGGTAGCATCCGGTTGGAAAAGGTCAAAAAGTCCTTTGGCAATGTCAACGTCATTCCAGGCGTCGACCTTGATATTCAGGACGGCGAGTTCGTTGTCTTCGTGGGACCGTCCGGTTGTGGAAAATCGACCCTTCTGCGTCTCATTGCCGGTCTGGAAGATACGACAGGCGGCAGGATCCTCATCGACGGCAATGATGCCACCGACATGCCACCCGCCAGACGTGGCCTGGCGATGGTGTTCCAGTCCTACGCCCTTTATCCGCACATGACGGTGTACAACAACATCGCCTTCCCGCTGAAAATGGCGGAGCAGGACAAGGCGACCATCGACAAGAAGGTGCAGGCAGCAGCTCAGGTGCTCAACCTCACCGACTATCTCGACCGGCGCCCCGGCCAGCTTTCAGGCGGCCAGCGCCAGCGCGTCGCCATCGGCCGGGCCATCGTGCGCGAACCATCGGCCTTCCTGTTCGACGAGCCGCTGTCGAATCTCGACGCCGCCCTGCGCGTCAACATGCGGATCGAGATCAGCGAGCTCCACAACACGCTCAAGACCACGATGATCTATGTCACCCACGATCAGGTCGAGGCCATGACCATGGCCGACAAGATCGTCGTGCTGAATGCCGGCAACGTCGCCCAGGTCGGATCGCCGCTGGAACTCTATTCCCGACCGGACAACCTGTTCGTTGCCGGCTTCATCGGCTCACCGAAGATGAATCTTCTGGAGGGTGCCGTCGCACGCAAGCATGGTGCCGCGACCATTGGCGTTCGTCCCGAGCATTTCGATTTGTCGACCACGGATGGCGAATGGCACGGCAAGGTGAAGGTCTCCGAACACCTGGGATCGGATACGTTCCTCTACGTCGATGTCGATGACGTCGGCCAGATCGTCGCCCGTGCCGATGGGGAATTCGGCGTGACCCATGGCGATCAGGTCCATCTTACACCCCAGCCCGACAAGATCTACCGGTTCGACGACTCCGGTCGCGCCATTCGCTGAGCGAACGATCACCGTCGGGTCACCCTCCCCGACCCGGCGGTGTTTCGCAAGAATCAACAAGGTGCCAAAAGGGGACCTTCAAAGCCTGAAGCAGAAGCGTAGGGCACCCCAGTGGCGTTCGGCAATGGTCAGGGGTACATCGATCTCCTTGAGCATGACCGTGTTGCCGTTCCCCATGTCGCGGGCATAGGCCTGCACGAGTTGCGGACGTGTATTGCGGGCGGCAGCGAAACCCGCCCGGTCGTTGAAGATCCGCCTGTTACGACAATGGGCAGCATTCCAGGCCGGATCATTTCCGGGTTCGTGCGAATATCTGCGATTGTGGACAGGCAGGTAGCCGTTGCGATCGACCGCTGCGCAGAAGACCACATCCCGGCTTCGGGACAGGGGCTCCTCAAGGATCGGCGGCAGCACCTTCTCCAGCGACTCGAGATACCGGGTACGGTGCTGCCGGGGATTGGTGCCGGGTATGGAAATGTACTCGTCGTCGAAAAGATCATCCAGCGACAGACGTCCCGTTTCGACGAGGTCGTGAAGCGCCTCCTCCACCCTGTCTGCGATGGTTCTTGCCTGTTCGGCAAACTGCGCATCCTCCGCGCGGATATCGGCCAATACACCGTCCAGCCGTTCACGAACCTCGTTGTCCATGTCGGTCCATGTACAATGCAGCCCCAGATCGCTGCGGGTGACAACCTTGACCCCGACCTCGCCGATACGGTCGATCCTGACACGGAAGTCGCTGCCGACGGCCATGCGATCCATCGCCGGACAGGATGCGATCAGGGTGCCGCCGGCACTGATATCGATCGTCCGGGTATGCCCCCCGGCCGGAATCGTCACGGCCAGTTCCTTGGGCAGCCGGTCGTCGGTACGACGGTCGCCGCTCGCGGTGGTCCGCAGGGCGACGCGGATCATCCGGCCGAGATCGATAACATGCCCGGAACAGGCATGGGCCCGTTCGAGGGCGACATCGCCTGTCTGCCGCGCCCGCTGCGAGGCGTCGGCGATCTTCTGCCCCCGCTCGTCGATGGCCCGGGTGAGTTCCGTGAGGCGAGTGGCGGAGCGGTCGATGGCCTGACTGGTATCTGCCTGCTCTTCGGCGGCCCGTGCCGAGGAACGTGCGATCCCGTTCAGGTCGGCGGCCTGCGCCTCGATCATGGCAACCGCCTCTTCGGTGCGGGTCGCCGCTCCCGTGACCGCACCGATCTGGGTAGCGATGTCACCGGTGAGCTTGTGGGTCTGGCGGGCGAGGGCCTTGACCTCGGTGGCGACGACGCTGAAACCTCGACCGGCATCGCCGGCACGTGCGGCCTCGATCGTGGCATTCAGGGCAAGCATGTTGATGCGATCGGCAATCTGTTCGATGGCCTCGGAAATCATGGTGATGCGCATGATCTCTTCAGTCAGCAGCGTCGCATCGCTGCGTGCCGCCACGGCCGTGCTGCAAAGCCGTTCGACGCCGCGGCAGGTGGAAACCGCCTGTTCGCCTATCCCCGCAGAGGTCTTCGCCATTTTCCCGATGGCCGCGGCAATCTCCATGGCGGCCCTGTGTCCGCCATTGGCGTCATCGGCAATTTCACGGGCCAGACGGGCTGCCCTGTCGAGTTCGCCGGAGGTCGCTTCGACGGCATCGCGCCCCGCACCGGTCCCTTCCGCCAGCGACGCGATGCTGCGTGACAGATCCCGTTCGATCAGTTCGATGCCGCTGTTGCCATGGTGCTGGCCGGCAACGGCATGTGCTTCGCCCGCACCGCCTGGATTCCTGGCCATGGCCTTGAAAAAGAAGGGTAGTTTCATAAAAACTCCAGGATTAACGATTGTCGCGCTTCGGCGTCATTCGATAATTCCGGAATATCGATAGGATAAAACACTGAAGGGCCGGTTAATTATTCCACGCAATATCGCATGGGAAAGGGATCGGCGTCTCGCCCATCCCCTTCCGATGCATGCACCACACGGGCCATCGATGGGCGTCAGGCGAGATTTTCGTTGAAAAAGGCGATGGTCCGCTCCCAGGCGAGCCTTGCCGCAGCCTCGTCGTAACGCGGAGTGGTATCGTTGTGGAAACCGTGATTGACGTCGGGATAGATGTAGGCGGTGTAGGACTTGCCGTTCTCCTTCAATGCCGCCTCATATGCCGGCCAACCCGCATTGATGCGCTCGTCCAGCCCCGCATAGTGCAGCATCAGCGGTGCCTGAATCTTCGGGACATCGGCCGCATCGGCCTGGCGACCGTAGAATGGTACCGAAGCGGAAAGGTCCGCATAGGCAACCGCAAGGGCATTGCACACGCCGCCGCCATAGCAGAAGCCGACGGCCCCCACCTTGCCGCCCACGTCGTCCCGGCCGCGCAAATGCTCGTATCCGGCGAAGAAGTCCTCCATCAGCTTTGCCCCGTCGAGCTGCCTCTGCATCTCGCGGCCCTCGTCGTCATTGCCGGGATAGCCCCCGAGCGGAGTCAGTCCGTCGGGTGCGAAACCGATGAACCCCGCCTTCGCCACCCGTCTCGTGACATCCTCGATATAGGGATTGAGCCCGCGGTTCTCGTGCACCACCAGCACTGCCGGAAGCGGTCCCTCGGCTGCGGCCGGCCGGACCATGTAGGCCCTGATCGAGCCATGCCCTTCGGGAGAATCATACATGACATGGTCTGTGGAAATGTCGGGATCATCGGGCGCCACCTGGCTGGCCAGCGCATAGTTCGGGCGCAACTGGTCGAGAATGGCCGCCGCGGTGAGCCCGCCCACGGCATATCGCGATGCCCGATCGAGGAATTCGCGCTTGGTCACCCTGCCGTGCGCATAACCGTCATACAGGTCCAGCAGTTCTTGCGAAAAGTCGCTTGCCTTCATCCGTTTCATGTTTCCCCTCCGTGGCTTGGCCATGCAAGGCCCGCTACCCTTGGCATACCCTGCGATCCGACCGCCATCCAATCACATTCCGGTGCGGTACCGGCCTGTTGACATCATGCTGGTCCGCGCCGCCATGAGAGCGCATTCCATATGGCAGAAAGATTGGATCTGACGGCTTCAACCCCTGCACCGCGCGGCCTACATCGCGTTGGACAAGGACTACCGTGCCCATTCGAACAATATGAGGGAGCCTGCGAGGATGGTCGAGCGTGTCGAGCGATATGGTCTTCAGGTTGCAGCCGGGTTGCAGCAGTTCATCGAACAGGAGGCTCTCCCCGGTACGGGGATCGACGCGGCACGCTTCTGGGAGCAGACCAGCGCCATCATCCACGACCTCGCTCCGCGCAACCGCGAATTGCTGGACAGGCGCGATACGATGCAGGCTTCCATCGACCGGTGGCACCGCGAGAACGGGTTCGACGTGTCCGCCTACAGGGCCTTCCTCGGCGAGATCGGCTATCTCGTTCCCGAGGGTGGGGACTTTTCCGTCACGACCGCCCATGTCGATCCCGAGATCGCCCTGATCGCCGGGCCCCAGCTCGTCGTCCCCGTCACCAATGCCCGCTACGCGCTGAATGCCGCCAATGCCCGCTTCGGGAGCCTCTACGACGCCCTCTACGGAACGGATGCGATCAGCGACCGCGGCGGTGCTACCCGCGGCGACCACTACAACCCCCTGCGCGGCGAAAAGGTCATCGCCCTTGCCCGGGAAGCCCTCGACGAAGCCGCGCCCCTCGATGGCGCCTCCCATCTCGAAGCCCGCTCCTATCGCGTTGAGAACGGGCAGCTGCTGGTGGCCACCGCGGGCGACAGCACCGGGTTGCTCGATCCCTCGCAGTTCGCGGGCTATCGCGGCGATGCCGCCACCCCTTCCTCGATCCTGCTCAGGCGTCACGGCCTGCACCTGGAGATCGTCATCGATGCCGATCACCCCATTGGCCGGACCGACAGGGCCCACATGGCCGATGTCGTGGTCGAGGCGGCGGTGACCGCGATCATGGACCTCGAGGACTCGATCGCCGCCGTCGACGCCGAGGACAAGGTGCTGGCCTACCGCAACTGGCTGGGTCTCATGCAGGGCACGCTCGAAGCCTCGTTCACCAAGGGCGGCCGCATCCTGACCCGCAGGCTGAACGGGGACCGCCACTACACCGCACCGGATGGCGGCACGCTGACGCTCAAGGGGCGGTCCTTGATGCTGGTGCGCAATGTCGGGCACCTGATGACCACGCCCGCCATCCTCGATCGTGAAGGCAACGAAGTGCCCGAGGGCATCCTCGACGCGCTGGTGACGACGCTCATCGGCATGCACGATTTCATGCCGGATGGCCGCCATGCCAACTCCGTCACCGGCTCGATCTACATCGTCAAGCCGAAGATGCACGGGCCGGAGGAGGTGGCCTTCGCCGACGAGCTGTTCGCGCGCACCGAGGACGCGCTGGGCCTGCCGCGCAACACGATGAAGATGGGCATCATGGACGAGGAGCGCCGGACCACGGTCAACCTCAAGGAATGCATCCGCGCGGCCCGCGAGCGCGTCTGCTTCATCAATACCGGCTTTCTCGACCGCACCGGCGACGAGATCCACACCGCCATGGAGGCCGGCCCCATGATCCGCAAGGCGGACATGAAGGATGCCGCCTGGATCCGGGCCTACGAGGACTGGAACGTCGATGTCGGCATCGAATGCGGGCTGCCGGGCCATGCGCAGATCGGCAAGGGCATGTGGGCCATGCCCGACCTGATGGCCGCCATGCTGGAGCAGAAGATCGCTCATCCCCGGGCAGGCGCGAATACCGCCTGGGTCCCCTCGCCCACCGCGGCCGTCCTGCACGCGCTGCACTATCACAATGTCGACGTCGCCGCCCGCCAGCAGGAGCTGAAGGGCCGCGGACGCGCCAGCCTCGACGACATTCTCTCGATCCCGCTGGCCGAACGGCCGAACTGGACGCCGGAGCAGATCCAGGCCGAGCTCGACAACAACGCGCAGGGCATCCTGGGCTACGTGGTCCGCTGGGTCGACCAGGGCGTGGGCTGCTCGAAGGTTCCCGACATCAACGATGTCGGACTGATGGAGGACCGCGCCACCCTGCGCATCTCCAGCCAGCATATCGCCAACTGGTTGCGCCACGGCATCTGCACCGCCGAACAGGTCGAGGAGACCATGAAGCGCATGGCCCGCGTCGTCGACGCCCAGAATGCGGGCGATCCGGCCTATCGCCCGATGGCGGGCGATTTCGAAGGCAGCATCGCCTTCCGTGCCGCCTGCGACCTCGTCTTCGAGGGTGCGGCCCAGCCCAACGGCTACACCGAACCCGTCCTCCACCGCCGCCGCGCCGAGGCCAAGGCCGCCACCTGACGGACCGGATCATCAACGGAACGGAAAAATGGCGAAGGGCGATTGCAACTGGCCACCCTTCGCACGCGTCCCGGTCGACGACAACGGAACCGACCGGGACTGGAGGAAGAATCCGGTGCACATCGCAAACTTGCGATAATATCCGTTAACGCACACGAAAATCAGATTCTCTAATTACGCTATCCGTCCATGCTTTAGTGTTGGCACCAAAATATCGTCGTATTACGCCTTTTTCTGGATAACTTACATAAGATTTCAGGGGTATTTTTGACTCTCCCCCTTTCCTGTTGTTCAAGTGATATCCAACAATCTTTTCTGGACCACATTGTTCAAAATGGCAGATTAAAGATCGAAGAAGCGATATTTGGTCGTCAACACTGATACGGTGAGCTGGGATGTGGTAGTGAAATTTTCGCACAAACAAATCCACTGATTTTGGATTTGGTTCATATTTCTCGACAACGACACAAATTTGCCCCGGCTTCAACTCGGGACATACTTTATAATTCTCATAAATATCATTCCCCATACAAGAGGATCCACTATAATTAATCGAACACTAAATCTTCATTTGTGATATACAGTCAATAATTCTTTAATTCTATTGGATGTCTACTTGTTACAGTCATGGTGCATTACTCATGAAACATGCTCCACTGACGAAAACCCGGCAAGCTCGCGCGGTCGATATGGTGTGATTCTGCGGTGCATGATTCTTTCCTGCCTGACGAGGCTTCTGACATACCATGTCACTGCACGGGGATATTGTCTACTGAAAGGCGTCCGAAGAAGGGATATGGGAACTCATGGTGGGATGACAGTCTGTTGTGACGAATCGGAAAATATTCCTTGACTCTCATCCCTCTCCCGTATCATAACCTCCCCCCATGTCCCACACTTCTCCCACACCCCCCATATTGCCGCGCAAACTCGCCGGCCGGGTCTTTCGCTGGGGCGCGCCTCGTTTCCTGAAGGTGTGCTGGCTGGTGGTGACCGGGCGGCGCGGGGTGCTGGCCGGGCCGCAGGTCCGGCTTGATATGGCGGAGGTCGACGGGCTGGAACATCTGCCGCATGTGGCGGGTGTCCTGTCGGCGATGCGGGCGGGACTGTCCCCACATGGCGGTCATGGCCTCCGGGCGATCCTCCACCGCCTGCTGCTGTTCCACTCCCGCGACTGGTTCCGCCAGTTGCAGGACAACTCCCTGGCGCAATCCGTCGCCTCGGCGGATGGTGCCGAAAGGGCATGGCTGGATCGTGCCGGACGCAGGGGAATGGGGAATGTCATCACCTCGCTGCTGAAGTCGGTGGCCAGAGGGATCGATGTGCCGGATGTCTGCCCGGTGCCATGGTCGCTCACGGAGGACACTCCCGGGGCGGCGAAACCCGCAAGAACGAGGAAATCCCGCAGCGAGGAGGAAAGGCTCCGCGCAAGGGGACGGTCCCGCCTGCTCAAAAGTCTCCACGAGCATATCCTCGACGCGATGATGACGACCCCGCAGGCGGGTGCGTTTGCCATCTTCGCGCCCGACGAGCTGCGCCTCATCCGCGCGCTCCCGCCCGGCGATTTCCCCGACCTGCCGCCACCGCCCGTGCCGCCCGTGCCAGCGAGGCGGCCGCTGCCGGTGTGCAAACCCCACCCCGTGTTCGGAAAATCGCTCTCCGGCATCCCCTGACGCCTTTGCGCGAGTCTATTCTACAGTGAAATAATGGGTTTTGTCTGGACGCCTTGCCTCTGGCGTCATGCCCGTCCAGACGCAAGCGTTTTTCGATTGATTGGAATGCTGGCCCACTTTCACGCCGGCGCTTGGCCCGTTTTTTTCCGCCGGGATCGACACTTTGACCGTGGTCAAGGCCAGGAATCGTCAACAGGCCGAGCATCGGTCGCATGCACAGAATTCTGCTCGTTTTCTTGGCCTTGATCGCTTTTTCGCCGGCACTGGCAGCTGAGCCGTCGCTGTCGCGTTTTCTGGACGATATCGCGCCGGAGGAATTGCACCCGCAGGCCGACCGCTTCGGCGAGATGACAGCCGACGCTTCCATCATCGAATTGCTGCACGGCGACGAACCGGTCGGCTGGGCCTTCTTGAATTCCGATTTTGCTACAGCCGTCGGTTATTCAGGCAAACCCATTCACATCATGGTCGGCCTCGACCGTGAAGGTCGAATCAGCGGTGCAAAGCTGGTCAAGCACTACGAGCCGATCGTTCTCGTCGGTATTCCTGAAAGCGCCATCGATGCGGTGATCGACCATTATCGCGGCATTGATGTAGCCGAAGAGCTTGAGAGCGGCAGCGGCCACGAACTCGACATCGTTTCCGGTGCAACCGTGACCATCATGGTGATCGACGACAGTATCATCCGTTCGGCGATCAAGGTCGCACAAACGGTCGGTCTCATCGCCGGCAAGTCTCAAAAGCAGGGGCCATTAAAGCGCATCGACAAGACCATTGACGAGGATCGTTCGTGGTCGGAACTGGTTGGCGACGGTTCGCTTCGCTGGCTGAGCCTCGATATCGGCACGATCAACCGCGCCTTTGCCGAACATGGCGACGCCCGTGCAACCGAGTTCCCCGAGCCGGGGGCCGATAGCGACACCTTCATCGACCTGTATGTCGGATTGGCGACGATCCCGACAATCGGGCGCAACGTCATGGGCCCGAATGAGTATGCCAACATGGAAAAGCGTCTCGCCAAGGGTGACAACGCAATCCTGCTGGCGGCGCGGGGACGCTATTCGTTCAAGGGTTCGGGCTATGTCCGCGGTGGTATCTTCGACCGCATCCACCTCATTCAGGGCGATATTTCGATCCGCTTTCGCGACCGCCAGCACAAACGGCTCGGGCAGGTCCAGGCGGATGGGGCACCCGCGTTCGATGAATTCGATCTCTTCGTGATTCCGGCTGAAAGCGGCTTTGATCCCAGCCGTCCCTGGCGCATCCAGCTTCTGGTGAACCGGATGACTGGACCGACGACCAAGGCATTTCTCACCTTCGATCTCGATTTCGTGCCGCCGGCAAAATATCTCGAAACCGTCGAGCCATTGCCGGTCGAAGCCGAAAACCCGCCCGCAGCCAGCGAGGCGACCTTGGGCGAGAAAGGGCATAATCCCTTGTGGAAGAGCATCTGGCAGAACCGCCGGGTCGACATTGCCATTCTCGCCGCAGCACTCGTCATTCTCACCGGCGGATTCTTCTTCCAGATGCAGATCGCCCGCTACCCGCGGCTGGTTTTCTGGGGGCGGATCGCGTTTTTGACGTTCACGCTCGGCTGGCTCGGCTGGTGGGCGAATGCGCAGCTTTCGGTGGTCAATGTCATGGCCTTCACCGGTTCGCTGCTGAGCGGTTTCTCCTGGGATTATTTCCTGATGGATCCGCTGATCTTCATGCTCTGGTTTGCGGTCGCCGCTTCGCTGATCTTCTGGGGACGCGGTGCCTATTGCGGCTGGCTGTGTCCGTTCGGCGCCCTGCAGGAACTCACCAATCGCTTCGCGAAGTTCCTGCGCATCCCGCAATGGCAACTGCCGTGGGGTCTCCATGAACGGCTCTGGCCGCTCAAATACATGATCTTTTTAGTTCTCTTCGGCGTCTCGCTGTACTCTCTCGATACAGCCGAAAAACTTGCCGAGATCGAACCGTTCAAGACCGCGATCATTCTCAAATTCGTGCGCGACTGGCCGTTTGTTGTCTTCGCTGCCGGCCTTCTTGTCGTTGGTCTCTTCGTCGAGCGCTTCTATTGTCGCTACCTTTGCCCGCTTGGTGCAGCACTCGCGATCCCCGGTCGGCTACGCATGTTCGAGTGGCTCAAACGTTATCGCGACTGCGGCAATCCCTGCCATGTATGCGCCAATGAATGCATGGTCCAGGCCATCCATCCCGAAGGCCACATCAATCCCAACGAGTGCCTCTACTGTCTGCATTGTCAGGTCGTCTATGTCGACGATCACAAATGCCCCGTTTGCGTAAAAGCCCGCCTGCGACGCGCGCGCCTTGATGCCCGAGCGGCGGCCGGCTCCAATCCCGTGCCCTCTTCGGGCACCAGATCAAGTGAGGGAAATCCCGACCATGGCAAAACTCAATCGTCGTGATCTCATGGGTGGCTCGGCCAGAGCGGCCATGCTCGCCGGAACCGGTGTGGCGGCAGGTGCCATCGGCTTCACCCCGTCGTCATCGAAAGCCGAAGGCGGTGCCGCCCTTGCCCCGGGCGAACTCGACGATTATTACGGTTTCTGGTCATCGGGCCAGGCCGGCGAACTCCGGATCCTCGGCGTACCGTCGATGCGCGAACTGATGCGTATTCCGGTCTTCAACCGCTGCAGTGCAACGGGCTGGGGCTGCACCAATGAAAGCCGCAAGATCCTCACCGAAGGCCTGACCGACGAGACGAAGGCGTTTCTCGCAAGCCGCGGTGGTGTCTACACCAATGGTGATCTGCATCATCCGCACATGTCGTTCACCGACGGCACCTATGACGGCCGCTATCTGTTCATGAACGACAAGGCCAACACAAGGGTCGCCCGTATCCGCTGCGACATCATGAAATGCGACAGGATCATCGAGATCCCCAATGCCTCCGACATTCACGGCCTGCGCCCGCAGAAGTTTCCACGCACCGGCTATGTCTTCGCCAATGGCGAACATCGCGTGCCGATCCCCAACAATGGCGACATTCTCGACGAACCGGACAAGTACCGCGCCATCTTCACCGCCATCGACGGCGATTCAATGAAAGTCGCCTGGCAGGTCATCGTCGACGGCAATCTCGACAATTGTGATGCCGATTATCAAGGCAAGTATGCCTTTTCCACATGTTACAATTCCGAGGGCGGCGTCACGCTCGCCGAGATGACCGCCTCCGAACAGGACTGGGCGGTGATCTTCAACATCAAGCGGATCGAGGAAGCCGTCGCCGATGGCAAAGGCGAGATGCTCAATGGCGTTCGCGTTCTCGATGGCCGCAAGGGCTCGCCGCTCACCGCCTATGTCCCTGTCTCCAACAGCCCGCATGGCTGCAATACGGCGCCGGACGGCAAGCATGTGGTCATCAACGGCAAGCTGTCGCCGACAGTCACGGTGCTTGATGTGACCAAGATCGACGCCCTTTTCGAGGATGGCGCCGATCCCCGCTCCTGCGTGGTCGCCGAACCGGAACTCGGCCTCGGCCCGCTGCACACAGCATTCGACGGCAAGGGCAATGGCTATACGACCCTCTTCCTCGACAGCCAGATGGCGAAATGGAACCTGGAAACGGCCATCCGCCAGTACAATGGCGAGGACGTCAACCCGATCCTGGCCAAAACCGATGTCCAGTACCAGCCCGGACACAACCACACTTCCATGGGTGAAACCAAGGAAGCCGACGGCCGGTGGCTGGTGTCACTGAACAAGTTTTCCAAGGACCGCTACATCAATGTCGGCCCCCTGAAGCCGGAAAACGAGCAGCTCATCGACATTACTCAGGACCGGCCGGTGGTGGTGCATGACGGCCCGACCTTCGCCGAACCACACGACTGCATCATCGTCCGCGCCGACATCGTCAATCCCGAGAGCATCTACAAGCGCGATGACGTCATGTGGGAAGATGCGCGCGCGCAGGCCGAGGCCGATGGTGTCGATCTCGACTGGGGTGAGGATGTGATCCGCGACGGCAACAAGGTCCGGGTCTACATGCACTCGGTGGCGCCGACCTTCAGTCTTGAGAAGTTCACGGTCAAGCAGGGTGACGAGGTAACGATCTATATCACCAACATGGATGACATCGACGACCTGACCCACGGTTTCACACTCGCCAATTACGGTATCGCGTTCGAGGTCGGCCCGCAGGCCACAGCGTCGGTGACCTTCACCGCCGACCGACCGGGCGTTCACTGGTTCTATTGCCAGTGGTTCTGTCATGCCCTGCATATGGAGATGCGCGGGCGCATGCTGGTCGAACCGAGAGCCGCGTAATCGCATGATGTTCGGCCGTATCCTGACCCTGATGCTTTTGATCTCCGGCATCGAAGCGGAGGCGGCCGAACTCATGGCGCGGATCACCGACGCGCCGGCGGGCGCGGTCATCGATCTCGATGGCCGTTCCCTCGCCGGCCCGATCATCATCGACCGGCCGCTGACCCTGCGCAATGGCCGCATCGAGGGCGACGGAACCGGCTCCGTGGTCACGATCGCCGCAACCGATGTCATTCTCGAAAATCTGGAGATCACCGGGTCCGGCCTGTCGCTGGAGAGCATGGATGCCGGTGTGCGCATCACTGCAGACGGTGACCGTGGCGTGATCCGCGACAGTCGCATCCTCAACAATCTGATCGGCGTCCACCTCGAAGGACCGAACGACGCGCTCGTTGAGAACAATCTGATCGAGGGTCGACGCGATCTGCGCATGAACGAGCGCGGCAATGGCGTCTATGTCTGGAATACGCCGGGTTCAGTCGTCGCCGGTAACACCATTCGCCACGGCCGCGACGGCATTTTCGCCAATACCTCGCGCAAGAACATTTTTCGCGGCAACCGCTTCGAGAATCTGCGTTTTGCCGTCCACTACATGTACACCAACAAAAGCACGGTCGCCGGCAATGTCTCCATCGGCAATCACATCGGCTTCGCGCTCATGTATTCAAAATTCGTCGAGGTCTTGAACAATCGCTCCATCGGCGATCGAGACCATGGCATCATGCTCAACTACACCAACAGTTCGACCATTCTTGGCAACATCGTCGAGGGCAGCAGCACCGCGGACGGCCCCGAAAAGTGCGTCTTCATATACAATTCCAACAAGAACAGCTTCAGCCACAATCGCTTCGCGGGCTGCGACATCGGTGTGCATTTCACCGCCGGTTCCGAGCGCAACGAGATCTGGGCCAATGCCTTCATCGGCAATGCGCATCAGGTGAAATATGTGGGCTCGCGCTGGCTCGACTGGTCGAAGGACGGTACGGGCAACTACTGGAGCGATAATGCCGGTATCGACCTCGACGGTGACGGCCGCGCCGACCAGCCCTATCGCCCCAACGATCTGGTCGATCATCTCGTCTGGCGGCAGCCACTCGCAGCCCTGCTGCTCAACAGCCCGGCGGTCCAATTGCTGCGCTGGGCGCAATCGCGCTTTCCGGGACTGATGCCGGGCGGCGTCATCGACCGGCATCCGCTGATGAACGCCGCTGCGGCGGGAGGTCCCGCATGATGACACTTCGCGGTGTCGGCAAGAGCTTTGCCGGCCGTCCGGCTCTGGAAGGGATCGACCTCGAGCTTGAAAGCGGGCAATGCCTCGCCCTGCTTGGCCACAATGGCGCCGGCAAGACGACGCTGATGAAACTGGTGCTCGGACTGATCGCCGCCGATCATGGCAAGATCGAGGTCCTCGGTGGCGCACCCGGGCGGAACGAAGTACGACGGGCAATCGGTTTCCTGCCGGAAAACATAGCCTTTCAGCCGTTGCTCACCGGGCGCGAGACGCTGATGACCTGCCTCGGTCTCAAGCGCGCCGGCAAGGGTGCGGCCGGCGCCGCCCGTCGGCTTCTCGCACGGGTCGGGCTGGAGGATTCAGCCGACCGCCATGTCGGCAGCTATTCCAAAGGCATGCGTCAGCGTCTCGGTCTCGCCCAGGCGCTTATCGGCAAGCCGCAACTGCTCATTCTCGACGAGCCCACGACCGGCCTCGACCCGACACTCAGACGCGCTTTTTTCGCCATCATCGACGAGTTGAAGAGCGACGGAGCGGCGGTGCTGCTCTCCAGCCATATACTTACCGAACTCGAAGCCCATACCGACCGGGTCGCCATTCTGCGGGCGGGGCGGCTGGTGGCCGAGGGCGAGCTGGCCGAACTGCGCCGGGCCGCCGCCCTGCCCATTCGCGTGCGGCTGCGATCCTCCGCCATCGATCGCATACACGGTGAATTTGGCGGTCGCCGACTCAATGGTCACGCCATCGAACTCACATGCCACCACGAGGATCGCATCGCCTTTCTGCGGCGCCTGACCGAGCTTCCCGTCGATATCGACGATCTCGAATGGGGCCAACCCGGGCTCGACGACCTCTATGCCCATTTCGACAAGCCCGGCGAGGGGGCTACCGCATGAGCGCAATCCTGACGCTGGCGGTGAGTGAATGGCGCGTCGGGCGGCGCAGCCGCTGGGTGTTGATTTCCGGCATCGCACTCGCACTCTTCGCGCTTATTCTCACTTTGCTCGGCTCGGCACCGGCGGGCTCGGTCAAAGCCAGTCCGGTGGCCGTCGCCACGGTCAGCCTGACCACGCTCTTTGTCTACCTCATCCCGCTGCTCGCGCTGCTTCTGGCTCAAGACGCCATCGCGGGGGAAAGCGAGCGTGGCACGCTGATCCTGCTGCTGACCTATCCCCTGCCCCGCGCGGGTCTGCTGGCGGGCAAGTTTGTCGGGCATCTGCTCATCCTCATGACAGCACTCGGGATCGGGCTCGCCACGGCCACACTCGTCCTGCTGACCCACGGCACGCCATCCGCGGAGGACTGGCATCTTCTTATCAGGTTGGCACTCAGTACCGTCCTGTTCGCGGCCATCTATCTTGTGCTGGGCTATGTTGTCAGCGGCATCGCGCGCGATCGCGGTGCAGCCATGGCGATGGCCTTCTCGCTATGGCTGGTCACCGTCGTGCTCTATGATCTCCTGCTGCTCGTCCTGCTCGGCCTTGGCTGGCTCGATGCCACCTTCCCGTGGATGCTTGTAATCAACCCGTGCGATGCCTTCAGGCTCATCAATCTTGGTGGCATCCCGTCAGTGGAGATCGCAAGCGGACTGGCAGCAGCACTTCCGGATCTGCCGCTTCCGGCATCCGGCTTGTGGGCGGTACTAACAGGCTGGTTCCTCGCCGGCGGCGCGCTCGCCGGCACGATTCTGCAAAGGCGGCAGGCATGATCCAAACGATTTATCCGACGCCTGACAAGCCTCGCATCGCAGGGACCATACGCCTGGTTCTGCCGGTCATACTGTTGCTGCTTGGTGCCTGTGACAGCGAGAACGGCAAGCCACCTCCCGAGCCCGCTGTCCTTGATGAGACCGCGACTGGGTATTTTTGCATGATGAACATCGCCGAGCATCCCGGCCCCAAGGGTCAGGCGTTCATCGCCGGCCAAAGCGGCCCCGTCTGGTTTCCATCGGTCCGCGATCTGCTCACCTTCCGCATATTGCCCGGTGAAAGCGGCGACATCATTGCGCTTTATGTCAGCGATACCGCCGCCGCGCCGAGCTTTGAAACAATCGATCCGACGCGCTGGATCGCCGCCGACAAGGCACTCTATGTCGTCGATTCCGATCTCACGGGCGGCATGAACGCGAGCGAGGCCGTACCGTTCGCCGAGCGAGACGATGCCGAGGCGTTCAGGGCACGTCATGGCGGCCGCATCCTTCACATGGAGGAGATCGGTCAGGACTGGATCTTTGGAGAAACAGGATGAAACGCCGGAGATTTTTGGCAATCGTCGCTACGGCCGCAGCCATGTCCGGCATGCCGTGGCCGGATTCTCCAGCAAGGCGATATAATGCCAGCGGACGGCGTATCTGGCGCTGGCGTGGTTCGGCGCTGGGTGCCGAGGCGTCCATGCAGATCGCGCATGACAACGAGGCCAATGCGCGGCGCATCCTTTTCGACCTCGCACGCGAGATCGACCGCCTTGAGGATATATTCAGCCTCTATCGCACACATTCGGCCCTCTCCCGCCTCAATCGTGCCGGACGCCTCGAAAACCCGCCCATGGAGTTGATCGAACTTTTGGATCGCGCCAGCGGCATCAGCGAGACCACCGCCGGCACCTTCGACTGCACGATCCAGCCGCTCTGGCAGCTGCATGCACGACATCTAGCAGCGCAACCCGACGAGCGCGCGCTCGACCGTGCGCGTGCTCTCGTCAATTACCGCAATGTCGACATCTCCAGCCGGGAGATCCGGTTCGCAAGGCCCGGCATGGCTGTCACCCTCAACGGCATCGCCCAGGGTTACATCACCGATCAGATCAGCGACCGGCTGATGGTGCACGGCCTCAACGACATTCTTGTCAATATGGGCGAGATCCGCGCTCACGGGCTCAGGGCCGATGGCCGGCCGTGGAAGGTTGGAATCGACCGAACGGAGACCGTTTGCAATTTGCGGAACGCAGCGATTGCCACCTCCTCTCCCGATGGCACCCTGTTCGCTGCCATCCCGGGCCGTCACCACCTCATCGATCCGCAAACCGGGCATCCCGCACGGCAAAACACCCAGATCAGCATCATTGCCGGCAACGCCACCCTCGCCGATGCGGTCTCCACGGCCTGCGCCATACTCGATCCAGCGTCACGCGCCAAACTGACGGCCCGCCTGCAGCTTGAATGCGTGGAGACAGCGCTGGCGAATACCTGAATCACCGGCCTGGAAGGAAGAACCCACCGCTGAACCTCAGTGTGCCGGGATATTCCCCCTTGCCCGGTCAGCAGCGGCCTCGCGGGCTTCAGCGCGGCGGCGGCGTTCGATGAGAGGAGGACAGACCCCGTCGTCGAAATAATTGATCTGGCAACGCAGGCAGTAGATGCACTCGCCTGGGTGAATCTCGCCGGAGGTCTGGATCGCCTGAACGGGACAGGTGACGGCACAGGTATGGCAGCGCTGACCACACTGCCAGCGGCGTTTGAGCCAGTCGAATTGCTTGAGCCTTGCAGGAAGGGCGAGCGATGCACCAAGCGGACAGAGATAGCGGCAGAAGACGCGCTGGATGAAAAGCGAGACGGTCAGGATCAAAAGCGCGTAGACCACAAACATCGTGGCGTGATCGAAGCGGAGCACGATAACGGTCTTGAACGGCTCGACTTCCGCGAGTTCGTAGGCTTGCGTCATCGAACCAAGCGAGACTGCAAGCAATCCCAAAAAGACGAGAAACTTGATCGCCCGCAGGCGTTCGTGGATGGCAAAGGGTATGGTGACACTCGGCAACCGGAGCTTGCGCGCCACGGCCCAAAGCAGTTCCTGCAAGGCTCCGAAAGGGCAGAGCCATCCGCAAAAGACACCGCGCCCCCAAAGAACGAGGGCAACCGCGACGAACGACCAAAGAATGAAGATCAGCGGTTCGATCAGGAATTGTTCCCAGAAAAAATTACCGCGCAGCGCGTTGGCGAATGTGAGGACATGCACGATCGAGAGCTGCGCAGCCGCATAACCGCCAAGCCAGACGAGCGTGAAGATCAGAAAGCACGCGCGCACGCCCCGCCAGATCCCTGGTCGGCGCGCGATCACATCCTCGAACACCAGCATGGTCGTGAGCAGCAGCAGGGCCGTAACAAGGACAGCGATATCCAGCCAGCGCTCGGACCAGACGCGTAGCCAGACCGGCATGCTGGTTAGCTCGCCAAGAATGAAGTCTTCGGGCAAGGCCACGGGCAGGGTGAAGCTCACTTCGATCTTGGGATCTGAGATATCGGCAACGACAAGCTCGACGGCAAAGGGCCGATCCGGCCGGAAGCCGCTTTTGGCCGGAAGCGTAAACAATGCCTGCTCACGCAGGTCGGGAGCCTCGGTGTCGGCAAGTGCTTCATGCATTGAGGCGTTGAGCGGGAACATCCGGCCGTCCTGAACGATCTTCAGGCGATTGAAAACACCGTCGCGGCGCCATGATGTACCCTTGAAGGAATAGCGCCCTGCACCGCCGATCCATATCGCCTGTGCTCCGGCCGAATGCGCGGCACGCCAACGGTCATGACGCTCGCTGCCGAGAAGGTTACGACCGGTCATGGCCGGTGTGGCCAATGCCGCAAACAGATCGATCAGCCGCGATGTCGGGTCGATTTCGCCCATGGCTGGTGGAAACAGCCGCCCGCCCTCCAGCTCCAGAGCCTTTTGCACCTCGCCCACATCGATCTGCCGCCAGACGACCAGCCCCCGATCCAGAAGGTCACTCCAGCCCAGCGCCTCGAAACTGTCGAGATCAATACCTTCACTGCTCATGAGACCGACGCTGCGCGCGACCTCGCGGCTTGTCGACAGGATGGCGTCAGCAAGGATCAATGAGGTGATGGTTGCGCCGCTGATCGCGTCCAAGCCCGGCTGCACAGCCTCGCCATCTTCGCTGACAAGGTCGATGCCAGCACGCACGTCACGACCGGCAAATTGCCCGACGAACGCATCGAGATCCTCGCGTGTGCGGCCGGTGGAGAGAATAGGCTCATTCTCTTCAAGAATCTCGACACCGGTAATCCGCATCTCGCGGTCAATGCCGATGAGAATGTCAAGTGGCTTGCCACCATAGCCGGTGGTGGAGGCGACCTGTGCACTTGAGAAGACAAAACCCAGAGACATATCGCCCCTGAATGCCTCGCGCACCGGCGGCACGCCCGAAGGTTCGGCAAGCCGGTCGGCGCCGGGCAGGACCCGAAGCCAAGGATCACCAGCATACACCGCTTTCCCCGGCCAGACGAGTACCAGAGCCGCAAGAACGATTATTACCCGGTGCATCAGCCCTCCTCATCAGGGTTGCTCAAGTTTTTCCGGTCCTGTCGCCAACTTCCCTTGACCATGGTCAAGGTTCCATCGGACAGACGGTTCTTTCATTTTGCAGGAATAATGAAACGATCCGAGGAACAGTCATGCATCAAGGTCTTCCGCGACTTCAGCACCTGCTCAAGACGTCAAGTGCGATCCTGATGCTCGCAGCCCTGCCCACCCTCGCGTTGGCTCAAAGCGAGAGTGACCTCAAGAAACACGATACCTCACCCGGCGGACAATACGAGCCGTCACTGGATGTCATGGGCGAAACCTCGCTTGAAATGCCTGGCTCGAAAGAGGGTGTTCCGTCGATGACACAGGCGGAATTCGACCGCGCCTCGACCATCTATTTCGAGCGCTGCGCCGGCTGTCATGGCACCTTGCGCAAGGGTGCGACCGGCAAGGCACTGACGCCGGATATCACCCGTGAGCTCGGCTACGATTACATCAATGCCTTCATCCAATACGGCTCGCCCGGCGGCATGCCGAACTGGGGCACATCCGGCGACCTGCCACCCGAAGATATCGATCTGATGACCCGCTATGTGCTGCAGGATCCGGTGGCTCCGCCGGAATTTCCGATGGAGGCCATGCGCGAGACCTGGAAGGTGATCGTTCCGGTCGAGGATCGCCCGAAAGAAAAGATGAATGACTGGGACATCGACAATCTGTTCTCGGTCACGCTGCGTGATTCGGGCCAAGTGGCGCTGATCGACGGTAACACTTACGAAATCAAGGAAATTCTGGAGAGCGGCTACGCCGTCCACATTTCGCGCATGTCGGCCTCGGGGCGCTATCTTTTCACCATCGGCCGCGACGCACGCATCAATCTCGTCGATCTCTACATGGATCCGCCGCAGACCGTCGCAACCCTGGATATCGGCATCGAGGCACGCTCGGTGGAAACCTCCAAGTTCGAGGGCTGGGAGGACAAATACGCCATCGCCGGTTCCTACTGGCCGCCGCAATATGTCATCATGGACGGTGCCACACTCGAACCGCTGAAGATCGTCTCCACCCGCGGCATGACCTATGACAGTCAGGAATATCACCCCGAGCCGCGCGTTGCTGCGATTGTCGCCTCTCACTACCGGCCCGAATTCGTTGTCAACATCAAGGAAACCGGGCACATCCAGCTGGTCGATTACACCGATCTGAAGAACCTCAAGATCACCGACATCGAAGCCGAGCGCTTCCTCCACGATGGAGGCTTCGATTCCACCGGGCGCTATTTTCTCATCGCCGCCAATGCACGCGACAGACTGGCGGTCGTCGATACGAAAGAGGACAAGCTCGTCGGCGTGTTCGATACCGAGGGCATCAAGCCTCACCCCGGACGAGGCGCCAATTTCGTGCATCCGGAATACGGCCCCGTCTGGGCGACCTCGCATCTGGGTGACGAGATCATCTCGCTTGTCGGCACCGACCCGGATGGCCACCCCGATCAGGCCTGGAAGGTCGTGAAGACTCTTGAGGGCCAGGGGGGTGGTTCCCTGTTCATCAAGACCCATCCCGAGAGCCGCAACCTCTATGTCGACACCACGCTCAACCCCGAGCCCGAGCTTGCGGCCTCGGTGGCGGTCTTCGATCTCGACAATCTCGATGCGCCTTACGAGGTTCTGCCGATCGGCGAATGGTCCGGGATCGATGAAGGCCAGCGACGCGTTGTTCAAGGCGAGTTCAACAAGCAGGGAACGGAAGTCTGGTTTTCGGTCTGGAACGCACAGGATCAGCCCAGTGCGATCGTCATCGTCGACGACAAGACCCGCCAGCTCAAGCATGTCATCAAGGACCCCCGCCTGATCACCCCCACCGGCAAGTTCAACGTCTTCAACACCCGAAACGACGTCTACTGATCGCCCGTGCGGCCTGGACCTGCCCGAACAGCATCCGGGCCGCCACTTTGCGGGGGAGCGGACATGCAAACTCCAAGGATTCACCTCGTCGGCGCCGGCCCGGGCGACCCCGAACTCCTGACGCTCAAGGCCGCAAGGCTCATCCAGCTTGCTGATGTGATCGTTCATGACCGCCTCGTCGGCGACGGCGTCCTATCGCTCGCGCAGGAACGCTGCGCGATGCACGATGTCGGCAAGACCCCCGGCAGGCACAGGATCACACAAGACGGCATCAATGAACTTTTGGCCTCCCTCGCGCGCCCCGATCGGATCGTCGTCCGGCTCAAGGGCGGCGATCCCCTGATCTTCGGCCGCGGCGGCGAGGAAGCGGCTTTCCTTCTCAAACGCGGGATCGATGTGCAGATCATTCCGGGCATCACCGCTGCTTCCGGCTGCGCGGCTGCGCTCGGTTTGCCACTGACCCACAGAGGCGTTGCGACATCGGTTCGCTTCGTCACCGGTCACTGCCGTGCCGATCTGCCTCTGGATTTCGACTGGGTGAGCCTCGCCGACCCGCAAACGACGCTGGTCTTCTATATGGGGCTTGCCCGGATCGGCGAAATTGCCCGTCAGCTCGTGCTGCACGGGCTCCCGCCGCTGACCGCCGTTGCCGCCATCAGCAAGGGCACGACGACCAAACAGGAACTGATACGCAGCCGCCTTCTAACTGTGGGAGCCGATTCGCGAATTCACGCCCTCCCCTCGCCGACGCTGTTCATCATCGGTCCGATCGTCGACGCCATCGCCGACTTCCGCCCCGCCCTGCCGAACGAGCTTGCGGCGCTGATGCATCCGATTGCCGGCCATGCGTAGCTTTGCAGCCATGACAGCCGTGCTCCTCATGGCTGTCCCGGCCTTGGCCGGTCCGGTGCGCGAAGCCGAGCTTCGTCATCTCGTCCTGCATGATTGCGGCGCCTGCCACGGCATGACTCTCAAGGGCGGCCTCGGCCCGCCTCTTCGCCCGGAAGCGCTTGCCGGCAAGGATCGCAGTACCCTTGTCGACATCGTCCTCGACGGCATCACAAGCACACCCATGCCGCCCTGGCGTCCGTGGCTCAACAAAGCCGAAGCAACCTGGATCGTGAAGACCCTGCAGGAGGGCGGATTTTGAGACATTTGGCACTGGCCCTCCTGATCGCGCTTGCCACCCCGGCAGCAGCCGGCGAGTTGCGTGGCACCGGCGATCTCGGCATCGTGGTTGAACGGGCGCAGGGTGCGGTGCAGGTCATCGAAACCACGGGCATGAGTGCCCTCGCCCGCATTGACGGCCTTGGCGATCTGAGCCACGCATCGGCGGTCTACAGCCGCGACGAACGCTTTGCCTATGTGTTCGGTCGCGACGGTGGATTGACCAAGGTCGATCTTCTTCAAGGAAACATTGCCAAGCGTGTCCTGCAGGCCGGCAACAGTATTGGTGGAGCAATCTCGCAGGACGGCAGACTTGTCGCCGTTTCCAACTACGAGCCGGGTGGCGTGCGAATATTCGATGCGGACACGCTGGAACCGGTCGCCGACATCCCCACCGGATCAAAGACCGTCGGCCTTGTCGATGCGCCTGGACAGCGCTTCATCTTCTCACTCTGGGACAAGGACGAGATCTGGATGGTGGAGATGAACGGCGAGACGGCCGAGATCACGCGATTTACGGGTATTGGTCACCAGCCCTACGATGCACTCATCACCCCCGACGGCCGCTACTACATCGCCGGACTTTTCGGCGAGGACGGTCTTTCCATGCTCGATCTGTGGTATCCTGAAAAAGGTGTGACCCGTATTCTCGAGGGCTATGGCCGTGGTGAGGAACCGCTTCCGGTCTACAAGATGCCGCATCTTGAAGGCTGGGCCGCGGCGGGCGATCTGTTTTTCCTGCCCGCCGTCGGCCGTCATGAGGTCCTCGTCGTCGATCGCCGCTCGTTCGCGGAAGTCGGACGGATCGAGGTGGCGGGACAACCGGTCTTCGCTGTGGCCCGCCCTGATGGACGTCAGGTCTGGGTGAATTTCGCCACGCCCGACAATGACCGCATCCAGATCATCGACGTGCCGAGCCTCACGATCATCGAAACACTGGAGCCCGGAAAGGCGGCGCTGCACATGGAATTCACCCCGCGCGGCGAGCAATTGTGGCTATCGGTACGCGATGACGACAAGGTCGTCGTCTACAATACCGCCACGCTCCAGCCGCTCGGCGAACTCAACGTGGACAAACCCTCCGGCATCTTCCTTGCCGCACGCGCCGGGAGGATCGGGCTTTGATCACCGAACTCCAGCGCCGGCTGATCGACCGCTACCAGCGCGGACTGCCGCTTGTACCCCGGCCATTCGCGGCCATGGCCGAAGTGCTCGACGTCGAGGAGGAGCAAATCATCGCCGCGCTGGATGATCTCCGGCATGCGGGCAAGCTCAGCCGCGTCGGTGCCATCGTCGAACCGCATACCGCAGGTGCGAGCACGCTTGCGGCGATGGCCGTGGACGAGGACGAGCTGGAGGATGTCGCCGCGCGCATTAGTGCGGTGCCCGAGGTCAACCACAATTACGAACGCGAGCATGAATTGAACCTGTGGTTCGTCGTGACCGCCGCCGATGCGACACAGCTCGATGCAGCGATCGAACGCATCAAGACCGCTACCGGGCGAACCGTCATCCGTCTGCCGCTGGAGGAAGCCTATCATCTCGATACGGGTTTCGCGATCCGATGGAACTGATCGACCGTCGCATTCTCGCCGCCATGCAGGACGGCCTGCCGCTGGTTGCGGAACCCTTTGCTGCCATTGGAGAACCGCTCGGCCTGAGTGCGGCCGAGGTCATCGCACGGCTGGAAGCGATGCAGGGCCGCGGCATCATCAAGCGTATGGGCCTCGTTCTGCGCCATCACGAATTCGGCTATCGCGCCAATGCGATGACCGTCTGGGACGTGCCGGACGCCCAAGCCCGAACCGCTGGCGAACAGCTCAGTACCCTGCCGTTTGTAACCCTGTGTTACCGGCGACCTCGGCGATTGCCCATCTGGCCCTACAATCTCTTTGCCATGATTCACGGAACCGACCGAAACGAGGTCGAACGACAGATCGAGACGGCCACCCTGGCCGCTGGTCTCGAAAATCTGCCGCGTGCCGTGCTCTTTTCCAAGAAGCGATTCAAACAGCAGGGTGCGAGGTTTGCATGATGGATGAAACGGACCGCTGCATCATCAATCGCCTGCAGGGCGGTTTTCCGCTTGTCGAATCACCGTTCCTGGAGGTCGCCGCGGAATTTGGAATGGCCGAAGCCAATCTGATCCGCCGGATCGCCGCCTTGCGCGCCAGCGGCGTCCTCAGCCGCTTCGGACCCATGTACGACGCCAAGGCTCTGGGCGGCGCGTTCACGCTTTGTGCCATGAGCGTGCCCTGTGAACGCTTCGACGAGGTGACCGAGCTCGTCAATGCACGGGATGAGGTCGCCCACAATTACGAGCGCGACCATGAGCTCAACATGTGGTTTGTGCTCGCGACCGAAACGCCCGAACAGATACCGCAGACGATCGAAGCAATCGAGGCGGATACAGGCTTGCAAGTGCTCGATCTGCCCAAGCTCGATGAATATTTCCTCGAATTGCGGCTCGTCGCATGAGCATCGATTCGACCGATCGCGCTATCATCGAGGCGACCCAGTGCGGACTGCCTTTGACCCCGCAGCCCTATCACGCCATCGCCCTGCGGCTCGAATTGACGATCGAAGAGGTCATGGCACGCTTGCAGGCGATGCAGGAACGCGGCGTCATCCGCCGCATCGGCGCTGTGCCCAATCACTACAAGCTCGGCTACAGCGCCAACGGCATGAGCGTCTGGGACGTCGATGATGAGCGGATCGGCGACCTTGGCCCCAAGATCGGCGCTCTCGACTGTGTCAGCCATTGTTATCGCCGGCCGCGGATCGAGGGCCGCTGGCGCTTCAACCTGTTCGCCATGGTACATGGGCGGACCAAAGACGAAGTCGCTCGCGGCGTTGCCCGGATCGCCGATGTTCTCGGGCCGTTTGCGTACGCTCATGACGTCCTCTTCAGTCGCAGAATTCTCAAAAAGACCGGGCTTCGCCTGAGCGGACGCGATCCCCGGTCGAGCCCATCCGATCCGGATGCTAGCAGACCGGCATCCCGCCGGCCCACCACCTGAAACCTACGGGAAGGCACTCCATGTTCCGGCTCGGCCAATACATGCAGGAACTCATCACCCCGACCCCCGTCCGGCGGCGTGAGCCACCGGGACCAGTCGTGATCTGGAACCTGATCCGCCGCTGCAATCTCAACTGCATTCATTGCTACTCGCTCTCGGCCGATGTCGATTTCAAGGGCGAGCTCTCAACCGACGAAATCTTCGCGGTTATGGACGATCTCAGAGCCTTCCGGGTGCCCGTCCTGATCCTCTCGGGCGGTGAGCCGCTCCTGCGCCCGGACATCTTCAAGATCAGCGCGCGAGCAAAGGCCATGGGCTTTTATGTCGGCCTCTCCTCCAACGGAGCGCTCATCGATGCGGCGACTGCCGATCAGATCGCTGCAATCGGCTATGACTATGTCGGTGTGAGCCTCGATGGCATCGGTGCGGTGCACGACGCCTTCCGCCGGCAGCAAGGCTGCTTCGACAAGTCCATCGCCGGAATGCACCACCTGATGGCGCGCGGGATCAAGGTCGGCATGCGGTTTACCATCACCGAGCGCAACGTCGTGAGCCTGCCCGACATGCTCGATCTGATGGACGCCGAGGGCATCGACAAGTTCTATCTGAGCCATCTGGTCTATTCCGGCCGCGGCAACCGTCATCGCGGCGATGATGCGGTCCATCGCACCACGCGCGCGGCAATGGATCTTCTGTTCAAACGGGCATGGGCGCGGATCTCGGCGGGTGACCGGGTTGAATATGTCACCGGCAACAATGATGCTGACGGGGTCTATTTTCTTCAATGGGTCCAGCGCCATTTTCCCGACCGGGCAGATCACATCCGCGCAAAACTCGAAGCCTGGGGCGGAAACGCTTCGGGCCGCAACGTTGCCAACATCGACAATCTCGGCCACGTGCATCCCGACACCTTCTGGTGGCACCACAATCTTGGCAATGTCCGCGACCGGCCGTTTTCAAAGATTTGGCAGGATACCTCTGATCCGGTCATGGCCGGGTTGAAAAAGCATCCGCGCGAGATCACCGGTCGCTGCGGACGTTGCCGACAGTTCGCGATCTGCAACGGCAATACCCGCGTTCGCGCTCTTCGCGTGTTCGGAGATGCGTTCGCCGAGGATCCCGCCTGTTACCTGACCGACGAGGAGATTGGCGATGTGGCGCATGTTGCGGCCTGACAGTGTGGCATTCGCGTTCGCCCTGCTCGCTTCCAGCCAGCCAGCCCTCGCCGAAGCGCTCTATATGGAGAACTGTGCAAGCTGTCATGGCAGCGACCGGCTCGGCGGAATGGGCCCCGCACTTCTCCCAGAAAGTCTCTCCCGCCTGCGCCCGGAAAAAGCAGCAGAAGTAATCCGCAACGGTCGTCCGGCCACCCAAATGCCCGCTTTCGGTGACACTCTAGGCGATGCAAACATCCAGACGCTTGTCGACCTGATCTACCAGCCGCTTGAGGTAATGCCGACATGGGACGAGACCTCCATCCGCGCTTCGATCAATCCGCTCGGCAAGAATTTCGCCGATCAACCCGTCTTCGACGCCGATCCGCTTAATCTGTTCGTACTGGTCGAGGCAGGCGATCATCACGTCTCGATCCTCGACGGTGACACATTCGAGCGACTGGCGCGATTTCCCTCGCATTATGCCCTGCATGGTGGTGCCAAATTCTCGCCCGATGGTCGCTATACCTACCTCGCCTCGCGTGATGGCTGGGTGATGGTCTACGATCTCTGGTCACTGCAGCCGGTGGCCGAAGTGCGCGCCGGCATCAACACCCGCAACATTGCCATCAGCCATGACGGACGCTACCTCGCCGTTGCCAACTATCTTCCGCACAATCTGGTCATCCTCGACGCCACGAGCCTCCAGCCCGTTCGAATCTTCGACACTCAAAGCCGGGTGTCCGCCGTCTATCAGGCGGCCCTGCGGTCGAGCTTCATCGTGGCCATGAAGGACATTCCCGAATTGTGGGAGATCAATTACAGCGACACGCCACCACCCGGCTTCGGCGGCGCCTTTGTGCACAGCCATGAAAAGGGCATGGTCGAGGCCCTCCCTGAATACCTGCCGGTGCGCGTCACACCCTTGAGCGAACCCCTCGACGATTTTTTCTTCGACCAGTCCTATCGCCACGTCATGGGCACCTCGCGTGACGGCCAGGGCGGCAAGGTTGTCAATCTCGACGTCCGCGCCGAGATCGCCGATCTGCCCATCGCCGGTATGCCGCATCTGGGCTCGGGCATCACCTTCGATCATGAAGGCCACCGCGTCATGGCGAGCCCGCACCTCAAAGAGGCCGCCATCAGCATCATCGACATGAGCGACTGGAAGCTGATCAAAAAGATCGAGACCGGCGGGCCAGGCTTTTTCATGCGCAGTCACGCCAACACCCCTTACGCCTGGGCCGATGTCTTTTTCGGACCCAACCGGGATCAGGTGCACGTGATCGACAAGCGCACGCTGGAGATTGTGGAAACGCTGGTCCCCGCACCGGGCAAGACCGCCGCCCATGTCGAATTCACCCGCGACGGCCGCTATGCCTTGTTGAGCATCTGGGAAGAGGACGGTGCCGTCGTAGTCTATGACGCCGAAAGCCTCACAGAAGTCCGCCGCATCCCGGCGAACAAACCTGTTGGCAAATACAATGTCGGGAACAAGATCTCCAACGAGGAGGGCACGAGCCATTAACCGCATCGCCCTTCTCAGTCATGGCGTCCATGGCGGGCCGGGGGTCGCGGGCCAGCACGCCGAGGCGTTGCGCGGCGAATTTCCGGACCGTGAGATTCGCGTTGGCTGTCTGCGCGGCACACCCGGCATCGAGGAGGCAACTTGCGGGTTCGATGAACATGATGTCGTCGTCCCGGTCCTCATGGCGCGCGGCTATATTCACGACGCCATCCGCTCGCGACTGCCACCAGCGCTGCAGACGCACATGACGCGACCTCTTGGCGAACATCCGCGTCTGCCACAGATCGTCCGCGACCGGGCGTTGACGCTGGCCGGCTCCCAGACGCAGAGCAACCTGCTCCTGATCGGGCACGGCACGACCAGACATCAAGGAGCCGACAGGATCGTGCTGGAGCATGCGGGAATCGCACGGACGTGGTCATTTGCGCAGGTCGCAATGGCCTTCCTCGATGCGCCGCCCTTTCTCGCGGATGTCACAGCGAGGCTCACAAGACGCCCCACCGTCGCCATCGGCTATTTCATCGATCCGGGTCCGCATGGCATCGACGACGTCATAGCCGGTCTGGCCAATCTTGGCGCCGATATGCGCTACAGCGGGCCGATCGGCATGAGCAGACAGATGGTTCCCTTGCTGGCGGAACTGGTCGAGAGCCTTGCAGAACCTGTTGCAGGCGGCATTTCCGCGGCATCGTGAAAACCGGAATTCGGGGGATCAGGCTGCGACGGCAAGCGGCGCCCGCTTCAGCCACATTGCCTCCGCCATGCTTTCCGCTGCCGCCGGCGTTGCCACCCGCCGTGTGAGCCACAGGCACATGGCGGCCGTACCGGTGACTGCCCGGCGCGGTGCTTCAGCCGACCACTCCCCCTGCCACAATGCACGCAGCCGCCGCACATCGAGCGGCTCCTCCCGCCAAGGGTATCCCTCGCCTTCCGTAAGGCTGCTCCAGCTCTCGTCAAAGCTCTCGCCATGCCGGAGGACGCGAACGTCGCAAGGCTTGCAGGGGTTGCGCTGCCCCTCGCCGCCCCCGCCCTTGAACGTGATCGCGGCCGGCTGGTCGAGCCATCTCTGGATACCGCGATGCAGTTCGAGATAATCGGGATGAAACACACCCTGAATCTGCGCCGGGGCCCCGAAGGGATTGAGTTCGCGGGCCATCGTGTGGACGCAGGAGCGCAGGCCGAACAGCCGCTTCAGGTCGAATAACCGCTGCATCAGCGGACAAAGATCCTCCAGTGGCACATAGACGAGCCCGCGATCGAGCGCCTTTCGAAGAACCTCCCCATCCCTGGCGACCGGAACATCCATGGCGCGCAGGGCCGCACGGGTCGTGGCCGTGCCCGCACCCTCGATACCGTGCATGACGATGCGCACGCCGTTTTCAGCCAGCAGCCGCGCCGCGAGCACAAACCAGGGAAGCTGGCGGTGATGATCGGCATAGGAGGGCCAGTCGAGGTCGACATCGAGCAACGTCTGGATAGCCATCCGCTTGCGGGCAGCGCGCACGAAACCGGCGATTTCCTTTGACGTCTCGACGCGGTAGCGCAGGACCATGAGGAACGCGCCAACCTGTTCCGGTGTGGCCTCCCCGTCCATGATCATACCCATCGCCCGCTCGGCTTCCCCGATATCGAGGCTCCGCCCCAACCTTCTGCCGCGCGCAACGGCCCGGACGAACTCGGTAAACTGCGCATTCATGACAGCCGTCCTGCCTGATTCGAGCGATCGTCGCCATTTTGCGACGAGAGCGCGGGAGATCCTTGACCGCGATCAAGGCTCACCCCGGACGTAGACCATATTTCAATCAACGTTGGTGCCATATAACAGGGGACGCCCGGCCATGGGTGACGGTCTGACCAAGGCTGCCGCGCGCAACATCTTTTATGCGGGTTCGTTGTTCTTCTTTCTCGTCTTTGCTGGACTGGTGGCACACAGCCACTTCTATGCGATGAACGAGGCCATCGATGTCGAGGGCTTCACCGATCAGGTGGTCGCCGGCAAGCGGGTCTGGGAAGAGAATGCCTGCATCGACTGTCACACGATTCTCGGTGAAGGTGCCTATTTCGCGCCGGAGGTCGGAAACGTCTTCGTGCGCTGGGGTGGCCGCGACGATCCCGAGGGTGCGCGCGACATGATCAAGGCCTGGATGCAGGCACAACCAAGCGGCATCGAGGGACGCCGGCAGATGCCGCAATTCAACCTGAACGACCAGCAACTGGACGATCTCGCCCATTTTCTTGAGTGGGTCAGCAAGATCAATACCCAGAACTGGCCGCCGTTCGACAACGGTTGATCAAGGGAAACGCCATCATGCGCTACGAAACGCAAAAGCTCGCCTACCCCTATTTCGCCGGCGCGATCTTTTTGTTCGCCGCCCAGGTCCTGGTCGGCGTCCTCGCCGGCCTGATCTATGTGATGCCGAATCTGTTTTCCGAGATCCTGCCGTTCAACATCATCCGCATGATTCACATCAATGCGCTGATCGTGTGGCTGCTGCTTGGCTTCTTTGGTGCTACTTACTATCTGCTGCCGGAAGAGGCCGAACGCGAGATCGTATCGCCGCTGATCGCCCATCTGCAATTCTGGATCATCTTTCTTGCCGCCGCTGTTGCCGTGGTCGGTTACCTCTTCGGTATTCATGAGGGCCGGGAATTTCTTGAACAACCGATCTATGTGAAAATCGCACTTGCCATCGGTGTGGTCCTCTTTCTGGTCAATATCAGTCTCACTGTACTCAAGGGCCGAAAGACTTCCGTATCCTCAGTTCTTTTACTTGGTCTCTGGGGTGCGGGTTTGTTTTTCTTCTTCGCCTTCTACAATCCAGGCAACCTCGTGCTCGACAAGCTTTACTGGTGGTGGGTCGTCCATATCTGGGTCGAAGGTGTCTGGGAACTCATCATGGCGGCCATCCTCGCCTATCTGCTCATCAAGGTGACGGGTGTCGATCGCGAGGTGGTCGAGAAATGGCTCTACATTGTCGTCGGTCTGGCGCTGTTCTCCGGACTGCTTGGCACCGGCCATCACTATTACTGGATCGGCACGCCGGGATACTGGCAATGGGTCGGCTCCATCTTCTCGACGCTGGAAGTCGCCCCCTTCTTCGCCATGGTCGTTTGGGCATTCACCATGGTCTACAAGGGCGGGCGGAACCATCCCAACAAGGCGGCGCTGCTCTGGGCGCTCGGCTGCCCGCTGGTGGCATTCTTCGGTGGCGGTGTGTGGGGCTTCATGCACACACTGGCACCGATGAACTACTACACCCACGGCACGCAGGTGACCGCCGCCCATGGCCATCTCGCCTTCTACGGCGCCTATGTCATGCTCAATCTTGGCATCATTACCTATGCGATGCCATCCCTGCGCGGTTTGCAGCCCTACAATCAGGTCATGAACATGTGGAGCTTCTGGCTGATGACCGGGGCCATGGCGTTCATGACCTTCACCCTCACATTCGCGGGCGTCGTCCAGACCCATCTTCAGCGCGTACAGGGTGAGCTCGACTTCATGACCATTCAAGATCAGCTGTCGCTGTTCTACTGGATGCGGCTCGGCTCCGGCATTGTCTTCGTGATCGGCGCACTGCTCTATATCTACGCCGTCTTTGGACCGGTCAAAGAACAGCTGACCGAAAGCGACATCGCCCTGCAGCCGGCGGAGTGAAGCCATTGGAAGCCATGGCGCATATCCGCTCCCCTGCGGCCGAAACGGGACACCCGCCCTTTTATCGGCCGCAGGGCAATGAGGAGCGCGTGTTCGAAACTGCCGCGAGGCTCGGCCTGCCGCTTCTCGTCAAGGGGCCCACCGGCTGCGGCAAGACACGCTTTGTCGCCCATATGGCATCAAAGCTGGGTCGAAAGCTGTTCACGGTCAGCTGTCACGATGATCTCACGGCCGCCGATCTCACCGGCCGTCACCTGCTCAAGGGCGGTGAAACCGTCTGGACCGATGGTCCGCTGACCCGTGCGGTGCGCGAGGGCGGCATCTGCTATCTCGACGAGATCGTCGAGGCCAGAAAGGACGTCACCGTTGTCCTCCATCCGCTGACCGACGATCGCCGCATCCTGCCGCTGGAGCGCACCGGCGAGGAACTGGCGGCATCACCCGACTTCATGCTCGTGGTATCCTACAATCCGGGCTACCAGAACATACTCAAGTCCCTCAAGCCGAGCACGCGCCAGCGTTTTCTCGCGATCGAGTTCGACTTTCCCGAGCCGGCGCGGGAACTGGACATCGTGGCAAACGAATCCGGATTGGCGCCGGAGAGTGTGCGCCCGCTCATCAACCTCGCGACACGCTTGCGTGACCTCAAGGGTGTCGATCTCGAGGAAGCCTGCTCGACCCGCCTTCTGGTCTATGCGGCCAGCTTGATCCGCGAGGGATTGTCACCGCCGGAAGCGATCGAGGCCGCGCTGATCGAACCCCTTTCTGATGACAGCGATGTCAAGGCGGGGCTGCGCGAGGTCGTGAGAGCCAGTTTTGGCGGCTGAAGGCATGAGCCTCGCATGGATTGAATATGAAGAACAGTTTGGCAAGCTCTGGCACCGGCTGGTCGGCCATCAGCCAAGCTATCGGCATTACCCGCAAGCGGCCGTGGAACTCGCTGCCATAAAGGCACCGCTGGCCACCTTCTTTCGAGCCATGGGCGGCGATGCTGCGGCAGAAATCGATGCCGTGCTCGAACGCTCTTCGAGCCATCGTCTGACGCGATTGCAACGTATCGTCATGAGCGAGGAACGCCTCGCCTGCGCGACGTTCACCGGCAACAGCCTCCTCCTCCCCGAGCGCATGGATCTCTTTTCCGACCCGGCACTCAACCGCGATCTCTACTGGTGGCTTGCGGCGTTCATGGCCCAGCTCCGGGACCCTGAGCCCGAACCCGGCTTTTTGGGCGATATCCGGCGCCTTGCGCGCATCCAGCAGGCGCAGGAGCGCACACTGGACCGCTTTCCGGGCTTGTGCGAACGCTTTGACCGTCTTGCACAAGCAAGCTGGCTGGCGCGCCCAAGGCGTTCACTCAACGCGCAGGAAGCCGCCATCGAGATGGTCATCGATCATCTCCATCGAAGGCAGAACGTCGCTGGTCTATTGCAGGCGTTGAGCCGGCAGGCGCCCAAGCCATCCTACCGCCCCTTTCTGCCAAGTCCGATCTGGGGCCGCAGCGAGGCTGCATGGTATGCTACAGACGATGAGGATTCTTCAGACGCCCTGAACGGCCCTGATCCGCAACGCCGACAGGCTGCTGAAAAAAAACATTTCGTGGAACAGCGGGATTTCGACAATAGCGAACGGCCTGATCCCCTGACCATGATCGTCAAGGGCGAATGGATGCTGCTCGCCGACCAGATGGGCGATATCAACCGACCGGATGACGACAGTGATCCGGATTTTGCCAAAAAGGCCGCCGACGATTTCGAAACTATCCAGCTCGGACGACGCAGCCGCTCGACCTCAAGCCGCATTTCGCTTGCGCTGGAGACCGGCCACCGCGAAATGCAAACACATGCGGCCCGAAGCGGTACCTTCCGCTATCCCGAATGGAACGATCGAAAACGCCGCTATATGCCGGATTACTGCCGGATCATGGTCGAACCGGTGCAGCCGTCCGGCGACGATTGGTGCCCTGATGAAGCCGCTCGACGGCGCATTCGCCTCGTCCGGCGACAGTTCGAGGTATTGCGCCCA
The DNA here is from genome assembly GCA_020638465.1 of Geminicoccaceae bacterium. Taxonomy (NCBI): domain Bacteria; kingdom Pseudomonadati; phylum Pseudomonadota; class Alphaproteobacteria; order Geminicoccales; family Geminicoccaceae; species Geminicoccaceae bacterium. Next base: position 1,684,320 of record JACKIM010000001.1, on the reverse strand, counting down.
AAACGTCTGACGCTGCGCCAGCAGATCGACGGCAACGAGCTCGACATTGATGCCCTAGTCCGCCGCAACACCGATCTCGCGTCGGGAACGAACGGCAGCGATCGCATCTATACGGCATCTCACGCCGTCGCTCGCGACCTCGCCGTGGCCGTGCTTATGGACGCCTCCCTTTCAACGGATTCTTATATCGAAAATCGTCGTGTGCTTGATGTCGAAAAGGAAGCTCTGATGGCACTGGCTTTCGGCATCGATGCCTGCGGCGACCATTTTGCCATCCACAGCTTTACCTCGCGACGCCGCCACGATGTGCGCATCGGGCTCATCAAAGCATTCGAAGAGGGTTTCACGACCAAAGTCCGTCAACGGATCGTCGCGCTCAGCCCTGGTAACTACACCCGCATGGGAGCCGCCCTCCGGCATCAGACAGCCATCCTCAAGGATCGCGGTGAGAGCCACCGCCTCATTCTGCTGGTGAGCGACGGCAAGCCCAATGACAGCGATCACTACGAAGGTCGCTACGCGATCGAAGACACCCGCAAGGCCGTGATCGAAGCTCGCCTCGCCGGAATCCGGAGCTTCGCGGTAACGGTCGATCGCCGGGCAGAGAGCTACGTCCCCTACATTTTCGGTCGCGGTGGCTATGCGATGGTCAGCCATATCGGTCAGCTGCCCAACGCCCTGCCACGACTCTACAAAGAGATCACCTCACCCTAGTTCATGGGCCAGGAAAAGCAAAAACCTCCGCGGCGGGGCCTACGGAGGTTTCGCAATTATCGTTGGTTGCGGGGGCAGGATTTGAACCTACGACCTTCAGGTTATGAGCCTGACGAGCTACCGGGCTGCTCCACCCCGCGTTGGTGGTGGATTTCGTGAGGAGGCATGTTTGCTGGTGATCCGTTTGGAGGGCCTGGCGGCGACCGACTCTCCCACGCCTTGAGACGCAGTACCATGGGCGCTGAGAGGTTTCACGTCCGAGTTCGGAATGGGTTCGGGTGGTTCACTCTCGCTATGGCCACCAGGCCCTCCAAGCGGATCACGCAAATTGTCTGGTTACTGGACACAGGTATGAAGGCTGGGACGTCCAGCATGTCTGCTGGAGGGGGGTGAGTTCGCTCGGGCTATTAGGATCGGTAAGCTCCATGCATTGCTGCACTTCCACACCCGACCTATCGACGTGGTGGTCTTCCACGGCCCTGATAGCGAGACCTGGTTTTGAGGTGGGTTTCCCGCTTAGATGCTTTCAGCGGTTATCCCTTCCGTACATAGCTACCCAGCTGTGCCGTTGGCACGACAACTGGTCCACCAGAGGTACGTCCACCCCGGTCCTCTCGTACTAAGGGCAGATCCTCGCAAGTCTCGAACACCCACGGCAGATAGGGACCGAACTGTCTCACGACGTTCTAAACCCAGCTCACGTACCACTTTAATCGGCGAACAGCCGAACCCTTGGGACCTGCTTCAGCCCCAGGATGTGATGAGCCGACATCGAGGTGCCAAACACTACCGTCGATGGGGACTCTTGGGTAGTATCAGCCTGTTATCCCCGGCGTACCTTTTATCCGTTGAGCGATGGCCCTTCCACGCGGGACCACCGGATCACTAGAGCCGACTTTCGTCTCTGCTCGGCCCGTCGGCCTCGCAGTCAGGCTGGCTTTTGCTCTTGCACGCGACGACTGGTTTCCGACCAGTCTGAGCCAACCTTCGCGCGCCTCCGTTACTCTTTGGGAGGCGACCGCCCCAGTCAAACTACCCACCATACAGGGTCCCGGACCCGGATAACGGGCCGCGGTTAGATACCAAGTGCCGCAAGGGTGGTATTT